>VGBO01000069.1 GCA_016870475.1 Actinomycetota bacterium
GGAGGCCGCCGACTACCGCAGGGCGCTCGGCGACCTGCTCGCCCGCGACGATGTCGACGCAGCGGTCGTGGTCCACGCCCCGCCCGTGCCGCAGCGTTCCGACGAGGTGGCCGCAGCCATCGACGAGCTCGCCGCGGCGAACGGCAAGCCGGTGGTGGCGACGGTCCTCGGGGCGTCGGGGCCGTCGCATGCGGTGCCCCGCTACCGCTTCCCCGAGGAGGCCGTCCGCGCACTCGCGCACGCCGCCGGACTGGGCGTGTGGCGCGCTGAGGTCGCCCGTGCCGCGGCGGCGACCCCGCCACCTCGTCTCCTCGACGCCGACCGTCGGACGGCGGTCGCGGCGTTCGTGTCGGAGCTGGCCGACCGGGGCGCGTCCGACGGCGTGGTCGGTCGGGACGATTCGATCCGCCTGCTCGAGCTGCTCGGCCTGCGGTTCGAGCCGGGCGCGATCGCACCCCCGGGTGGGGTGGAGGCGCAGGTCGTCGGACGAAGGGACGACGCGCTCGGCGGCATCGTCGCCCTCGGCCGGGGCGGGCTCGCCGGGGACATGCTCGGTGACCTCGCGGTCCGCCTCGCCCCGCTCGGGCCCCCCGATGTCGACGCCCTCCTCGACGTCGCCTCCGTCGGGGTCGTCCTCGGGCGGCTCCCCGATCCGGATGCACAGCGGGCTCGAGGCCATCTCGACCGGGTCGTCCGAGTGCTCGGCGAGCTGGTCGACATGGCGCCGGCGTGCGTGCAGGTCCGTCTCGACCCGGTCGTGCTCGGCACCGACGACGCGATCGTCGGCGGGGCGGCCGTCATGGTGCGCCCGTCGGCCCGTCGACGGGACGACCGTCCCGACGTCCGTCGACTCGACGGCTGAGGGTCGCCGCCGGGGCGGTCAGGCCCCGAGACCGGAGTTCGGTCCGAACCGCGGGGTTCCGGCGTCCGCCCACCGGCGGAGCTCGTCCCAGGGGAAGATGCCCGTGCCGTGCCCGTCGTCCCAGACGAGGCGGAGACCCCAGGCGCCGACCAGCTCCGCGTCCCGGAGCGTGAGACGGCCCGGGTCGCCGACGAAGGACGGTCGACCGGACTCGCGCGTAGTCCGACAGTGCGCGCACGGGCACCACGCCCGGAGCTCCTCGAGCGGGAAGTCGTGCGTGAGGCCGTCACCGAAGACGACCTCGACCCCCTGGGCACGACGGACCGTCACGTCGCGACAGCGCCAGCGGTCAGCGGGTTCGACGTCTGAGGTCGAGTCCACGCCGGAAGCCTCGCGGCCGACCCGATCGTGTGCCAACTACGGTGCGCCCATGCGCGCGGTCGTTCTTCGTTCCCACGGTGGTCCCGAGGTGCTCCGGCTCGAGGACGTCCCCGACCCCGTCGGCGGGCCGGAGGACCTCGTCGTCGACGTCGTCGCGACGGCCCTGAACCGTGGGGACCTGCTGCAGCGCGAGGGCCGCTACCCCCAGCCGGGACCACGGCCGGAGCACGAGATCCCCGGGCTCGAGTTCGCCGGGATCGTCCGGTCCGTCGGTTCCCGGGTGAGCCGGTGGGCGATCGGCGACGCCGTGATGGGCATCGTGGTCGGCGGCGGGTACGCCGAACGGGTCGTGGTCCACGAGCGGCAGGCGATCGCCGTGCCGGCCGGGGTCACCGTCGCCGATGCGGCGGCGATCCCGGAGGTCTGGCTCACCGCATGGGATGCGCTGATCCTCCAGGGAGGTCTCGCGCCGGGTGGGACGGCGCTGGTGCACGCGGGGGCGTCCGGCGTCGGCACGGCAGCGATCCAGCTCGCCCGGGCGACGGGTGCGCAGGTGGTGGTCACCTGTTCGGCCGGCAAGGTCGCCCGCTGCCTCGAGCTCGGTGCCACCGCTGCCGTCGACCACGGCAGCGGTGACTTCGTGGCGACCGTCGCCGAGGTGACGGGCGGGGTCGGCGCCGACGTGGTGCTCGACGTCGTCGGCGGCGAGTACCTCGCCCGCAACATCGACGCGCTGGCGGTCGGTGGGCGGCTCGTGCAGGTCGGCGTCATGGGGGAGCCCACGGCGACGCTGCCGCTCGCCCGGCTGCTACCCAAGCGGGCGCACCTCATCGGGACGGTGCTCCGGCCACGCCCCCTCGAGGAGAAGGCGGTGCTCGCGCAGCGGTTCGGTCGGGAGGTCGTGCCTCGTTTCGTCGTCGGCACGTTCGTCCCGGTCATCGACCGTCGGTTCCCGCTCGAGGCGATCGCCGACGCGCACCGCTACCTCGAGACGAACGCGAGCGTCGGCAAGGTCCTCGTCGACATCGGTTGACCCGGGGGACGCACCCCGGGCAGGGGATCAGCCCCGCTGCGTGAGGGGCACGTAGTCCCGTCGAGCTTCACCGGTGTAGATCTGGCGGGGGCGGGAGATCCGCTGGTCCTGCTCGAGCAGCTCGTTCCAGTGGGCGAGCCAGCCGGCGACACGCGGGATGGCGAACAGCACGGTGAACATCTCGATCGGGAACCCCATCGCCTGGTAGATGAGGCCGGAGTAGAAGTCGACGTTCGGGTAGAGGCGACGGTTGACGAAGTACTCGTCGTTGAGCGCCGTCTCCTCGAGCTTGAGCGCGATGTCGAGCAGCGGGTTCTTCCCGGTGATCTCGAAGACCTTGTATGCGGTCTCCTTCACGATCTTCGCCCGCGGGTCGTAGTTCTTGTAGACCCGGTGGCCGAAGCCCATGATCCGACGCTCGCCCTTCTTGGCGCCGGCGATGAAGTCGTCGACCTGGTCGTAGGACCCGATCTCGGTGAGCATGCGGACGACCTGCTCGTTCGCGCCGCCGTGCCGGGGGCCGTAGAGGCCGGCTGCGGCTGCCGCAGCGGAGGAGTACGGGTCGGCGTGCGAGGAGCCCACGACCCGCATCGCGGTGGTGCCGCAGTTCTGCTCGTGGTCGGCGTGGAGCATGAACAGCACGTCCATCGCCCGGGCGAGGACGGGGTCGACCTCGTAGTCGGACCCGATGCGCCACATCATGTTGAGGAAGTTCGTCGGGAAGTCGAGGGCGTTGTCCGGGTAGACGAACGGCAGGCCCTGGCTGAACCGGTAGCAGCACGCGGCGATCGTCGGTGCCTTCGCGATGAGGCGGACGATCTGCTGCTTGCGGACCGCCGGGTCCTCGATCTCCTTCGCCTCGGGGTAGAGGGTCGAGAGCGCACCGAGGGTCGACACGAACATGCCCATCGGGTGGGCGTCGTAGTGGAAGCCCTCCATGAACCGCTTGCGGAGCTGCTCGTGGATGAACGTGTGGTGGGTGATGTCGTACTCCCAGGCGTCCGCCTGGGCCTTATTCGGCAGCTCACCGTGGTGCAGCAGGTAGGCGCACTCGAGGTAGGTCGAGTGCTCGGCGAGCTGCTCGATCGGGTACCCCCGGTACCGCAGGATGCCGTTGTCGCCGTCGAGTTCGGTGATCGCGCTCGACGTCGACGCCGTGGCGCCGAAACTCGGGTCGAAGAACCAGACCCCGGGCAACAACTTCGACCACGCGTTGGCGTCGACGCCCCCATCGACGATGGGGACCTCGACGGAGTTCCCCGTGCGGTTGTCGGTGATGGTGATGCTTTCGGGCACCTGCGCTCCTCGGATGTGGCGACCCACGGTCGTCCGGCCGGTCGGACCGTCGCCAAAGGTAGCCCGTCGGCGCCCGTCTGTCCCGTCTCCGGGGCCGCTCAGAGCGGCGTGTTGTCGTGGCGTCGGCCGGCGAGAAGTTCCCGCTTGGTGAACGCGGCGTCGAGGCCGGCGCAGAGCACGGTCCGCGTCGCCCCGGGGTCGATGACCGCATCGACGGTTCCGCGGCCGGCAGCCACGTAGGGGTTGAGCAGGCGGGCCTCGTAGTCGGCCACGAAGGCCGCGCGCTCCGCGTCGTCTCCCCGTCGCATCAGGATCTCCGCCGCTTGGCGGGCGCCCATCACGGCGATCTCCGCCGTCGGCCAAGCGACCATCAGGTCGTTCCCCATCGACCGGGAGTCCATGACGATGTACGCCCCGCCGTAGGACTTGCGGAGCGTCACCCCGAGTCGGGGCACGCTGGCCCGTGCGTAGGCGAAGGCGAGCTGCGCACCGTGGCGGATCATGCCCCGCCACTCGAGGTCCTTGCCCGGGTAGAAGCCGGGGGTGTCGACGAAGGTGACGAGCGGCAGGTTGAACGCGTCGCAGAACGCGACGAATCGGGCCCCCTTCTGGGAGGCGGGGATGTCGAGCGTCCCCGCGATCGCCTGAGGCTGGTTCGCGACGACGCCCACCGGTCGCCCACCGAGGGAGGCGAAGCCGGTGACGAGGTTCGGCGCCCACCCGCTCCGCAGCTCGAGCAGGGTGTCGTCGTCGACGACCGCCCGCACGAGCGCCCGCACGTCGTAGCTCCCCGTCGGCGTCGCGGGCAGCAGATCCCCGGCCTCGTCGCAGCGCCGGTCGACCGGGTCGTCGGTGGGGAGGTCCTCGGGGACGGCGTCGTTGTGGTCGGGGAGGTAGGCGAGCAGGTCGCCCACGAGCTCGATCGCCGTCGGACGGTCGGGGGCGAGCAGGGCGGCCGTGCCGGAGTGCCGACTGTGGTTCGTCGCGCCGCCGAGCTCCTCGGGCGAGACGTCCTCACCGGTGAACTCGGCGACCATGTTCGGACCGCTCACGTACGCGTACGCGGCGTCGGTCATGACGACGTGGTCGGCGAGTCCGAGCAGCAGGGCGGGTCCGGAGATCGCCGGGCCGTCGACGACGGCGAGCACGGGAACCACCCCGGAGCAGGCGACGACCGCGCGGGCGGCTCGCCCCCAGCCGTGGAGCGCCGCCACACCCTCCCCGATGTCGGCGCCGGAGGAGGAGATCACGAGCACGAGGGGGAGCCGCTGGCGCAACGCCGTCTCGGCAGCGGCGACGATGCGGGCGCCGTCGTCGGCACGGAGCGCGCCCTGGTGGTGGTCGCTGTCCGACTCAACGACGACGACCCGTCGCCCCCCGATGTGGTCCACTCGGGCCGACGTCGATCCGGGGACCCTCGACCGGAGGGGGACGGTGGCGGTGGTCGTCATCGTCCCTGCGACCCGCGCTGCGGCGGTTCGGTTACGAGGTGCACGCCGGGGGGCAGGTGCTCGGTGGTGGCGACGAGCGCCTCGAGCACATGCTGGGTCACCCGGGCGGCGGCAGAGGGGAGACCGCGTCGGCGTCGGACGATCCCCACGGAGCGGGTGGCGAGGTCGGTGATCGGGATGCGCTTCCAGCTCCCCGCCGAGCTGATCCACTCGGGTGCCGCCGAGGCCGGGACGATGGCGGCGCCGAAACCCTGGAAGGCGAGTGATGCGACGAGACGCAGGCCGTCGACCTCGGTCTTGGCCCGGAGCGTGACCCCGAGGGCGGCGGCGTCGGCGTCGAGCTCGGTGCGGAACACCGAACCGAGCGCCGACAGGAGGAGCTCGTGGTCGGCGACCCGGTGGAGCTCCAGCGTGTCCTCGGCGGCGAGCGGGTGGTCGAGCGGGGCGACGAGGATCCGGTCCTCGTCGAAGAGCGGGAACTCGATCACGTCGGGGTCGTTGGTGGGCAGGTTCACGACGGCGAGGTCGATCTCGCCTCGGCCGATGCGGGGGAGCAGGTTCGCGGTGGTGGCATCGATCACGATGAGCCGCAGGCGGGGGTGTTCCTTCGTGAGCCGGTCGTGGAGGAGCGGGGTGAGCCACCGGGCGGTGGTGCCGATCATGCCGACCCGGGCGGTGCCGATGACCTCGTCGTGCATGGAGGCGACGTCGGAGTTGAGAGCGTCGAGTTCGGCGCGGATGCGACGGGCACGTTCGACGACGACGCGCCCCTCCTCGGTGAGGGTGCCGTTGGCGCGGTCGACGAGGGTCACGTGCAGCTCGCGTTCGAGGCGGGCGATGTGGGTCGACACGTTCGACTGCACCGTGTGCAGGGCACGGGCGGCCGCCGAGAAGCTGCCGTGGTCGGCTACGGCGAGCAGGGCGGCGAGCTGTCGGAGATCCATCGCCCGGAACGATAGTTGGAATCTCCGAGAACTACTTGACCGATCATGTGCAAGCGTGCACAATTTGCCCCGGAAACACCGGCACCAAGCTCCGAACCCCCCCTCGGACGGTGAACGGAGGCGCAGCTCGGATCCCCCTCCGACGTGAACGCCGACGGAACGCCTGGCCCACCTCCCCCCTCGGGCCAGGCGTTCCCTGTTTTCGGCTGCCGTGTCGTCTGCGGCGGTGCCTCAGCCGACCCGGGCGAGCACGCGACGAACGGACCGCAGAATCGCCCCCCCGGCGGCGACGACGACCGCGCCGAGCAGGATCTCGATCGCCGACGGGACCACCAGGCGATCGGTGGACCCCACCAGGAGCGCGACGCCGATCAGCAACGCGTTGCGCAACGGATCGGCCGCCGAGAGCGGATGACGTCGACCGACCCCGAAGCAGGAGCAGGGAGCCCGGACGCCGGCGCGCAGTCGGTCGATGAGGAAGACGGAGAACGCGGCGAGCACCACCGCCGCGACCACCGAACCGACCGTCGGCACGACGAGGACGGCCGCGGCGACGACCACCTCGGCGAGCGGGACGGCCCGCGCTGCGAGCCACGGGTGAGGCACGCCGAGATCGGCGAAACCCCGCGCCGCCCCCGCCGGGTCGCGCAGCTTCGTGACCGCGGCGACGAGGAAGGTGGCCGCGAGCACGAACGCCGCCACCGAGGCCGAACCCGCGCCCGTCACGCCCTCGGGCACCGTCGTCACCGGTCGCCGACGGCGACCACCTGGCCGCTGCGGGTCCCGACCACGATCCGGCCGTCCCAGACGGCCGGCGTCGACTCGATGCAACCCCCGATCCGGATCGACCACAGCAACGGCGGTGCGACCCGCGTGTCCCGGAGATCCCAGGCCCGCAGCGTCCCGCCGCAGTCGCCCTGGATGAGGACACCGTCGACCACCACCGGCGACGACCACGCCGGGCCCGCCACGTCGAGCTGCCAGCGCACGGCCCCGCTCGCCCGGTCGATCCCGAGCACCTCGCCGGCGTTCGTCGTCACGATCACGAGATCGCGGTGCAGAGCGGGTGTCGCCCACACGCCCGAGGGCACCCCGCCGGTGCGAAGCGGCAACGACCACACGACCGGATCGTCGGGGCGGCGAGGGTCGAGCTTGACGAGCTGACCGACCTCGGTAGCCCGGGCGGTCGACCGCTCGTACTCCGCCGCGGCGTAGAGGAACCCCTGCTCGTCGATGACGATCGACGCGTCCTGGTCGTCGCCCATCCAGAAGCGGAACGTTCGCTCGGGGGTCCGGCCCGTCGCCCCCGACGCGTCGTCGAGCCCGGCGAGATCCCAGCCCTGCACGAGACCGGCCGAGTTCGAGAAATACACGGTCGTCCCGGCGAGCGCCACCGAGTTCTCGATCGACATGGCGGGCGTTCCCGACTCGGCGAGGAGCTGGTCGTCCCAACCCGCCGTGTGGAACAGCAGCGTCGCCGCCGCCGTGACCTTGCCGTCGGCCCCGTAGCCGCGCTGCAGGCGGAAGGCGTGGAAGCGACTGTTCTCCCCGCCCAGCAGCAGGAGCCCGCCGGTCACGAGCGGTGATGCGTCCCAGTCGTCGTTCCACATGGTCGGCTGCACGTCCTCGGCGTGGAACCGCCACAGCTCGGTCGGCTCGGCGCGGTCGAGGGCGATCATCCGGAGGAACCCGTCACGCGAGCCCGTGTAGAGCAGCGGATACCCGTCGGGGTCGATGCTCACCGACCCCTTGGTGAGGTCGCCGGTCCGGAACGTCGGTACGACGGCCCGTCCGGTCGCTGCGTCGAGGACGTGGACGCCGTAGTCATAGGCGCCGAAGGCCACGAGCGTGCGCGCGCCGAGGGCCGACCACGCCCCCGAGGCCGTCCACATCGCGGGCTGTCCGGTCCAGCCGGTGCCGCACCACTGCGACGTCTCCCCGAACTCCGAGGAGGTGCCGCACAGTCCGCCACCCTGTGGGTACCGCCACAACTCCACCGGCGCGTTAGGGACCGGCCCGCCCCCGTGCCAGCTCCGCGTCGGGTTACCCCGGAAGGTCAGCAGCCCGTCGACCTTCGCGCCGGGGAAGGGTGATCCCGACGTGGCGACGTCGGAGAACCAGGCAGGGCGAGGGACCCCCGTCGTCGTCGGTGCGGCGACGAGCGCCGTCGAGGAACTGGCGGCGACGACCTCGGTGGTCGACGGTGCACCCGCGACGTCGCGGGCGGGGGTGCACGCGGCCACCCCGAGCACCGTGGCGACGCCGACGATGACGACGGTGCGGAGCGGCCGGGGCGCGGTCACGTCGGCGTCAGACGTTCGGCCAGCGCCGACCCGTCGGGCGGCGGCGCTCGGCGGCGGTCCGTTCCCAGGCCCGTCGCCACGCGACGAGCTCCGGGCCCTCGAGCGACGGGGTCGTCCCGGCGTGTGCCCGTCGTCGGGCCTGCCACCAGTCGGTGGTCGCCTCGTCGGCGAGTGTGGCGACCGCCTGCTCGAGCCGGGCGGCGACCTTGCGGGCGTCTTCCTTCGGACCGAGGTGCAGGGGGGATCCGATCGTGATCGTCGTCGACGCCCGGCGGGGGAAGGAGGCGCCCTTCGGCAGGATCCGCTCCGTCCCGGCGAGGTGCACCGGGACGACCGGCACCCCGCAGCGCGACGCGAGGTACGCGGCACCCCCACGGAACGGCTGGCCCCATCCATCGGGCGATCGCCCGCCCTCGGGGAAGATCAGCATCGACCAGCCGTCATCGATCAGCGCCGCGGCGGCGTCGGCCGACCGGCGGTTCACCTTCGTGCGTTCGATCGGGATCGCGTTCAGGCCGAGCGCCGCGGCGAACCCGGCGACCCGGTTCGGGAAGAAGTAGTCGGCTGCCGCGCCGACGAAGAGCCGGTCACGCCACGGTCGGGGGAGCCGGCGGAGCAGGAGCGGCGTGTCGGCGTGGCTGAAGTGGTTCGCGACGAAGATCACCGGGGTGTCGCGGTCGAGCCCGTCGAGGCGGTCGACCCCCAGCACGGTCGGGTCGGCCATCACCCGCACCGTCGCCTCGACGACCGTCGCGTGCAACGCGGCGCGCACCACCCTGGCCCCCGGCTCCCGCGCCCAGGCGGTGTCGAAGTCGACGCCGACGCGCGGGCGCCGCACGGGCAGGGCCACCGACGCGGGGACGGGCGGCGCGATGAAGGGGAACCCCTTCCGACGCACGAGCGCCCGCGGGTCGGGGATCCGTCCCATCAGTGCACGTCCGCCATGAGGATCGGCGGGTTGTGCAGGTGGGTGATCGTCGGCTGTCGTCCGACGACGTCGGAGGCCATCTCGAGAGCGTCGGCCATCGTGGTCGCCGGCATGAACCCGAGTCGTCGCACCGTCCGCGGGTCGCCGCCGAGCACGATGACCCGGCCGAGGTGCGACAGCGCGTGGCTGCCCCAGTACCACATGTAGAAGGGGTGCACGCCGTGGTAGGCGTGGCTCGTCCGGTACAGGTGGCGGTACCACTCGTCCTCGGCGAAGGACTTCTCGTACCGCTGCTCGATCTCGATCGGATCGGTCGTCTCGGCGAGCACCTGCTCGAAGAAGTCGATGTAGCTCGGGTGGTGCACCGGGTGGAACTCGCGACGTGTCGGGTGGCTCATGATGAGCACGCCGCCCTCGCGCACGAGCGGACGTCCCCGGTACAGGTTGAAGAAGTACCCGAGCCCGAGGCACATCACGAGGATCGGGTTCATGATCGAGTTGACGTTGTAGGGGCAGATGTAGGTGAGTCCCATCGTGAGGATGTCCGTCTGACCCTCCACCGGGACCAACTGCTGGCGGTAAACGTGCTCGGTGGTGACACGGTGTACGGCCTCGACCTCGCCGGCCTGCACCGACGTCAGCTCGTAGGGGGACCGCCAGGACTGGAAGATCTTCCGCTTCGTGCCGGCCGGCAGGCGGCGGAGCCCGGCCTGCATCCCGAGGAAGGTCGCCCGGTCGCGGCCCGACCACTCCCACTCGCGCTTCTGCAGCATCGACAGCGGGCCGGACGCACCGAAGGTGTTGTTGTTGACCGTGGTCTCGATCTGGAAGATCTTCGGGCCGCTCGCCTTGATGACGTCGCCCATCCGCCAGTTCGACTTGTGCAACGCCGAGGCGTCCTGGTCCATGAAGCTCTTGGATCGACGCATCGTGTCGACGTTGTGGTGGTGGCGCAGCGCCGTGTACCCCGACAGTCCGGTGGCCGTCGACTTCCACCCGCCGTCCATGGCGACGAGGTTGATGTTCACGTACACGAGCAGGTCGCTCTCGGCGGCCCGCCGGTTCATCTGCACGTGTTCCTTCTCGCCCGTCCGCCCGAGGATGACCATCCCGTCGGGGTCCTCGGCGTCGTGGTTGTAGAGACGACCGCTCGGCGCGAACGCATCGTAGACCCGGTCGCCGACGGCGTGACGCAGCTCGTCCTCGGTCATGCGACGGTGCAGCGCGAGCGCCGCGATGATCTCGACGTCGTCGACGCCGACCTCTGCGGCGATGTCGAGGACCGCCTCGATGACCCGCTGGCGGATGTCGGGGCGCCGCATCGGCGGGAGCGGGAGCGACAGGTCGTCGAACGCGATCGTCAGCTTCATCCCGGGGAACATCTGGGCGCGCAGCGGGTCGGCGTCGATCGGGTTCTCGAGTGCGGCGCGGATCGCCCCGTCGGGGTCGGGAAGACCCGGGAGGGGCTCGGAGGGGTAGATGATCCGGCTGCGGCCCGCGGGGAGTCGTTCCATGCGGAACCCCTCCCCGTGGTGGAACAGGACCGGCGGCGTCGAGCCGTCGACCTCGAGGACGAAACCTGGGCGTGGGGCCATGGGGGTGCTCACCTCGTGCCAGCGCCGCCCCGGCGGGGCGTTGCGAGCGGGAGTCGGGGACCGGGGAACCCCGGTGCCTTGTCGAACTGTTCGACGAGCCAGCCCCGCTTGCGGGCGAGGGCGGCGAGTCGGGTCTCGGGATTGACGGCGACGGGGAACCCGACCGCTTCGAGCAGCGGCAGGTCGCTCGTGGAGTCGGCGTAGGCGACGCCCTCGGCGGGGTCGAGACCGTGGAGGCGTGCGTAGTCGAACAGCGCCTGGGCCCGGGTCTCCCCGGTCGGCGGCGCGGAGGTCAGCTCTCCGGTCAGCCGGCCGTCGCTGCGTCGCATGGTCGCAGCGATCACGTCGTCGAAGAGCGGTTCGAGCGGCTCGACGACGACGTCGAGCGCTCCGGTGATCAGCACGGTCCGGTGTCCGGCTGCGCGGTGCTCCCGCACCCGACGGAGCCCGGCCGGGAAGGACTTCGTGAGGATCAACTCGGAGAGCATCTCCGCAGCGTCGGCGCGGAGCACGTCGACCGGTGCGCCCTCGTAGCGGCGGTAGAAGAACCGCAGGAAGTCGCTGCGGTCGGCCCGGTCGAGTCGGAGCAACGAGGGCCCCTCCGCAACGAGGCGCGCCACGAAGCGCGCCCGGTCGGCGCCGCGGAGACCGCGGGAGGCGAGCCAGGCGTAGGAGGCGACCACGTTCGACGCGATGAGCGTGTTCTCGAGGTCGAACGCCGCGAACTGACGCTCCGGTGCGAGCACCTGGCGACGCAACCGGTCCGTCCGGTTCTCCGTCGTGCGGGCCCCGGGCGTCGTGCGGACCCGGGCGTTGCGCACGACGGACGGCAGGTGCACGTCGCGGACGTAGCCGTCCCACTCGATGACCCGCGGGTCGAAGCAGAACCGCTCCCGGTCGCCGTCGCCGACCTGTTCCCACAGCGCGAGGAGTCGGTCGACGCTGTAGATCGCCTCGCACTCGGCGTACTTGCCGTACAGCTCGACGTAGCCCATCGCCCGTTCGGCGAGCTCCCGGCGCTCCTCGAGGTTCGCGGCGAGTTC
>VGBO01000070.1 GCA_016870475.1 Actinomycetota bacterium
GCGAGCGGGAACGAGACGAGGGCGGCACCGATCGAGAGGCTCGCGGCGGACAGCCCGGCGAGCGTGTCGGACCCGGTCAGGTCCTTGGCGAGCAGCGCGGTGACGACGTAGCCGGACACGAGTCCGATGCCGCCGCACACCTGGCTCGACAGCAGTGTGCCGATCGTGCGGCGTTGCACCGCGCTGATCTCCGGGCTGGCGACGTCGATGGCCGCCTGCGGCTCCGTGGTCGTCATGGATTCCCCCCTCGACGCCGTGATCCTAGGCTCGGCGTGTCCTCGGCGTCACCATTCCCGGCGGCGCGGCTCCGGCTGCGGCCCGGAACCCCCCGGGGTATCGGCGGCACCTAGGATCCGGTCGTGGATCTTCTGCGCCGGCCCGTCGGTGCCCTCGCCGCCTTCCTCGCCGGAACAGCGCTGCTCGTCGCCGTTCCGGTCGGGCTCGCCCGACTGGTCGGCCCCCCGCCGGTGACGGTGCACACCTTCACGATCCCGGAGGGGACCGGTGCCCGGCTCGCTGCGGGCGAGACGGTCGAGATCCTGCCGGCGGACCTCCGGATGGCGGTCCGGGACCGCCTCGTGATCTCGAACGAGGACTCCGAACCGCACGAGATCGGCCCGTTCGTCGTCGCATCCGGGTCGAAGCTCGACACTCGGTTCTCCGAGGCGCTCTCGGTCGACGGCAACTGCTCGCTGCACCCGTCGGGCTCGATCAGCATCCGCGTGGGCTGACCGCGCGACCGGCTGGCCGCCGGAGCCGCGACGCGGCAGGCTTCGGGTGAGCCGCCGGGGGAGGCGGCCGGAACGCCCGGGAGGCGCAGACCGATGGGACGACTCGACGGCAAGGTGGCGATCATCACCGGTGCGGCACGAGGGCAGGGTGCCGCGGAGGCCCGGCTCTTCGCCGCGGAGGGAGCCCGGGTCGTCGCCACCGACGTGCTGCGGACCGACGGCGAGGCACTCGCCGCCGAGCTCGGGCCGGCGGTGACCTTCCTGCACCAGGACGTGTCCTCCGAGGCGGGATGGGACGAGGTCGTCGCCACGACGCTCGAGCGGCACGGTCGCCTCGACGTCTTGGTGAACAACGCGGCGATCTACCGGTCGGCGCCGATCGCCGAGCACAGCCTCGCCGACTACGAGCAGCTCGTCGCCATCAACCAGATCGGCGTCTTCCTCGGCATGCGGGCCGTCGTCCGTCCGATGAAGGACGCAGGTGGCGGCTCGATCGTGAACATCTCCTCCGGCGCCGGGCTGCGGTCGACGAAGTACATGATCGGCTACGCCGCCACGAAGTTCGCCGTCACCGGCATGACGACGGCGGCGTCCTCTGAGCTCGCGCGCTGGCGGATCCGGGTGAACAGCGTGCACCCCGGCGTGATCGAGACCCCGATGATCGCCGGCAACCCACCGGCGATGAATGAGGCGATGGTGCGGGGTACGCCGCTGCGGCGCATGGGATCGGTGGAGGAGGTCGCGGCCGCGGTGCTGTTCCTCGCATCCGACGAGGCGTCCTACGTGACCGGCGCCCACCTCACCGTCGACGGCGGGGTGTCGGCATGAGCGGCGTACCGATCGAGGGGATCTGCGACCCGCGCTTCGCGGCGGTGCGGGAGGCGTTCGCCGACAACTTCGCCCCGGACGCACCCTCCGGCGCGGACGTCGGCGCCTCCGCGACGTTGATCATCGGCGGGCACACGGCGGTCGACCTGTGGGGTGGACACCTCGACGCCGAGCGGACCCGACCGTGGGAACGGGACACGATCGTCAACGTCTTCTCCACGACGAAGACCATGTGCAACCTCGTCGCGCTCGCCCTCGCCGGACGTGGGGAGCTCGATCTCGACGCCCCGGTCGCCCGGTACTGGCCGGAGTTCGCCGCAGCGGGGAAGGAGGGGGTGCTCGTCCGCCACCTCCTCGCCCACACGGCCGGGCTGTCCGGGTGGGACGAGCCGCTCACGACGGAGGACCTCTACGACCACGGTCGCTGCGCCGACCTCCTCGCTGCCCAGGCACCGTGGTGGGAGCCCGGCACACGGTCCGGCTACCACGCGATCACCCAGGGCTACCTCGTCGGCGAGGTCGTGCGTCGGGTGACGGGTCGCACGCTCGGTCGGTGGTTCGCCGAGGAGATCGCCGCGCCGCTCGACGCCGACTTCCACATCGGCACGGGAGCTGCCCATGACCACCGGATCGGCGCACTGATCCCGGCGCCACCGCTCGCGGGCGGGGTGTCGCCCGACCCGGCGTCGCTCGGCTACCGCACGATGGCGAACCCGACGTTGCGTGCCGAAGCGTCCGCCACGGTGCCGTGGCGACGGGCGGAGATCCCTGCGGCGGGCGGCCACGGCAACGCCCGCTCGGTCGCGCGGGCCCAGGCGGCGGTCTCCCACGGCGGAACCTTCGACGGCCACCGGGTCCTGCCGCCGGAGGTCTGCGAGCGGATCCTCGAGGTGCAGGCCGCAGGGCGCGACCTCGTCCTCGGCATCGGGGTGACGTTCGGCATCGGCTACGGGCTGAACTCGCCCCGCGCGCCGATCGGACCGAACGCCCGGCTCTGCTACTGGGGCGGCTGGGGCGGGTCGCTCGTCGTGAACGACCTCGAGGCAGGGTTCACCCTCGCCTACGTCATGAACCGGATGGGGGAGGGCACCGTGGGCGACGACCGTGCCCACACCCTGCTCCGCGCCGTGTACGCCGCGCTCGGGGGCTGAGCGCAGGTCAGCGGAGCGAACGGACGCCCTCGACGAGGGCGAGCGCAGCGCGCACCGCGCCGCGTCGTTCGGGTCGCACGGCGACGTCGACCTCGACCTCGACCGTCGTGCTGCCGTCGGTCGCGTCGGCGCGCCCGGCCCGGCGTTGCACGGCGAGCAGGTCGGCGCCGGCCGAGCCGACCTGGGCGGCGACCGCGGCGAACAGGCCGGGGTGGGGGACGGCGAGGAGGGTGAGTCGCAGCACGGATCGGTCGGTACGGATCCAGTGCACGGCGAGCGCCCGGTCGGCGGCCCGGGTGGGGTCGTTCGCCGCGGCGCAGTCCGCGCGGTGGGCGACGACGCCGCCGGCCGAGACGAAGCCCCGCAGTGGTGCCGGGGGCGACGGGGAACAACAGCCGGCGAGACGGACCTCGACCCCGGGAAGGCCGGCGACGGCGGCGACGGAGGGCTCGTCGCCGCGGCGCGCCGGAACGCTCGGTTCCCCGTCGTCGTCGGCCGGGACCTCCTGACCGGGGGCGAGCCGTCGGAGGAGCAGGGAGGGGACGAGGCGTCCGCCGGCGACCGCCTCGGCGACGTCCTCGATCGACCCGAGTCCGGCTGCGGCGACGAGGGCCGCGATCGTGGCGTCGTCGTCGAGGCGGAGTCCGGCCTCGCGCAGCGCCCGACCGAGCCGCTCCCGGCCGTCCGAACGGGCCCGTTCGCGGGCGCGCCGGGCGTGGAACTGCCGGATCCGGGTCCTGGCCTTCGACGTGACGACCCAGTTCAACCACTCCGGTGCCGGGCCGTTGCGGGTCCCGGTGACGATCTCGACGTGCTGCCCGGCGGCGACGCGGGTGTGCAACGGCACGAGCCGACCGTCGAGCTTCGCGCCGACGCAGCGGTGGCCGACGTCGGTGTGGATTGCGTAGGCGACGTCCACGACGCACGCCCCGAGGGGGAGGGTGATCACGTCGCCCTTCGGGCTGAGGACGAACACGTCCTCGGACCGGCCGGGTCCCTCCGGCGGTGCCGGGTCGTCCGCGTCGAGGTCGAGCAGGCGACCCAGCCAGCGGGGCTCGCTACCGGGGTGCTTGTAGGCGTGGTGGGCGGCCGCACCGTGCTCGGCGATCGCGTGCATGTCCGCCGTGCGGATCTGCACCTCGAGCAGCCGTCCGGACGGGCCGACGACGGTGGTGTGGAGCGACTGGTAGGCGTTCACCTTCGGGCGGTCGATGTAGTCCTTGAGCCGTCCGTCGACGGGCGTCCAGAGTCGGTGCACCTCGGCGAGGGCCACGTAGCAGGCCGCGACGTCGGCGACGACGACGCGGAGACCGAGGAGGTCGTGCAGGGCACCGGGCTCCACGCCGAGCCGTGCCGCCTTGCGGTGCACCGACCAGCGGTGCTTGACCCGGCCGGAGACGTCGCCGTCGACGCCGGCGGCGACGAGGTGGGCGTCGAGCCGGTTGCGGGCGTCCTCCAACCACTCGTGGACCCCACCGAGTTCCTCGATGGCTTCGCCGACGGCCTCGTACCCGGCCGGGTCCGCAGCGGCGAAGGCCCGGTCCTCGAGTTCGGCCTTGATCGCGCCGAGGCCGAGGCGGTGGGCGAGGGGTGCGTGCACGGCGAGGGTCTCCCGGCCGATCCGTGCCGCCTTGGCGGGCTCGAGCGCGTCGATCGTGCGGAGGTTGTGGAGGCGGTCGCACAACTTCACGACGACGACCCGCGGATCGGCGGCGAGGGCGACGAAGAGCTTGCGGAGTCGATCGGCCTCGGCGAGCGCGTCGGCGGCGCTCGGGTGGACGGCCGCGACCTTCGCACAGCCCTCGACCATCGTCGCGACGTCGTCGCCGAACGCCGCGGCGATGTCGGCGAGCGCGACGCCGGCGTCCTCCACGGTGTCGTGCAGCAGTGCGGCGGCGACCATCGCGGAGGATCCACCGACGTCGACGACGAGCGCGGCGACCTCGAGGGCGTGCGTCACGTACGGCTCGCCCGACCGGCGGAGCTGGTCGGCGTGCGCATCGTCGGCGAACCGGACCGTCCGCTCGACGACGTCGAGGTCGAGCCCACGTTCCCCGCAAAGGGTGCGCAGCCGGTCCGACGACGCGGCGCTGAGGGGATGTGCGAGGGCTGTCATGGGATCTCCGACCGGTTGATCACGCTACCGGGCGCCGGGCGTCTCGGCGGGTGTGACGGGACGCTCCGGCGGGTAGACGGCGGCGACGCGCGGATCCTCCGTCGCGTCGGAGAGGATGACGATGCTCCTCGTCGCCGGGGTCGACGATTCACCGGGCGGTTCGGCCGCGCTCCGCTCGGCGGCGGGGGCCGCGCACGCGCTCGGGGCGGACGTGCGTGCCGTGCGCGCGTGGGAGTACCCGGCGTCGGTGCCCCTCCCCGGTACTCCCGTGCCGTTGCAGGGGCCCGAGGCGCAGGACACCGTCGTGGCGTCCGACCTCGAACGGTTCGTGAACGCGACGCTCGGCATCGCCGGTCGGAACGTGCTCACCGAGGTCCGTCGAGGACCTGCCGCGGTGGCGTTGCTCACGGCGGTGGCCGAGCACCGGGCCGATGTCGTCGTCGTCGGGCGTCGGGGTTGGTCACCGATCGCCGGGGCGGTGCTCGGCTCGACCAGCCGGTCACTCGTCGAGCATACGCCGTGCCCGATCGTTGCGGTCGAACCCGGGTCGCCGTCGCCGCTGCGCGGTGGGCCGATCGTGGTCGGCATCGACGGTTCGGCCCACGCGCTGCTCGGTCTGCGTTGGGCGTGCGCCCTCGCACGAGCCGCCGGGGTGGAGGTCGTCCTCGTGTGCGCGGTCGGTCCGCCCGACGGTGACCTGCTCGTGCCGGACCGGGTCCGCCTGCGTGGGCTCGCCGTGCTCGACGAGGCCACGGCGACGCTCGCGGACGCTGCCGTCGAGCACCGGGCGATCCTCCGCTTCGGCGACCCGCGTCTCGTGCTCGCGGATGTCGCCGAGGAGCTCGACGCCGGGCTCGTGGTCGTCGCGAGCCGGGGGACGGGCCCGGTGGCCCGGCTGCTCGTGGGGAGTGTCGCCCTCAACCTCGTGGGCACGCTGCACCGGCCGGTAGCGGTCGTCTCGACGACCAGGGTGTGGCCGTGAGGGGGACGAGTTGCGGCCGGAGGTCGTTCCGACGAGCATCGCCCGATGGCCGAACCCCAGCCCTCCGCCGTCTCCCTCCGATCCGACGGTCCTGTCACCACCGTCGTCCTCGACCGACCGGATGCGCTGAACGCCATCACCCCGGCGATGCTCGTCGAGCTCGGCGACGTCCTCGACCGTCTCGCCGTCGACCCGGCGGTGCGGGTCGTGGTCCTCACCGGGGCCGGCCGGGCGTTCTCGGCCGGCGTCGATCTGAAGGCGCTCGGCGAGCGGTCGCTCGAGGGTGGCAAGGTCGGCGACGTCCTCGACCTGCCCGCACGCCGGGTCACGGGCCTGCTGTCGGGCATGCCGAAGGCGACGATCGCCGCGGTGAACGGGTTCTGCTTCACTGGGGCGTTGGAGCTGGCGCTTGCGTGCGACATCGTGGTCTGCGCCGAGGACGCCAAGCTCGCCGACACCCATGCGAAGTGGGGTCTCCGGCCGACGTGGGGGATGAGCGTCCGCCTCCCTGCGGCGGTCGGCGCGGCGCGGGCGCGCGAGCTGAGCCTCACCGCACGGACCTTCTCCGGGGTCGAGGCTGCCGCGTGGGGGCTCGCCGCCCGGGCCCTACCCCGGGAGCGCTTCGCCGACGAGGTTGCCGCGCTCGCGGCAGAGATCGCGGCGAACTCCGTGGCCGCGGTCGCCGCAGCGAAGGAACTGCAACGCGACGTCGCCGGCCGCACGGTCGAGGAAGGGCTCGCGCTCGAGGCGGCGCGCAGCTACATGATCCCCGACACCGAGGACCGGCTCGCCGGGTTCCGCTGAGGAGACGACGCACCGTGGAACGTCCAGCCCACTGGGGTGACGAACCGGTCCACGTCGACCTCGAGGACGGCGTGCTCACCATCACCATCGACCGACCCGACAACCGCAACGCCCTCAGCACCGAGGTCCGCGCCGGCCTGTGGGTGGCGTTCCGGCGGGTGGTGGAGGACGACGACGTCCTCGTCGCCGTGCTGACGGCCACCGGAGAGCGCGTGTTCTGCGCGGGCGGGGACCTGAAGGAGATGTCCGCCACCACGCTGCGGGTGCCACCGGCCGACTTCTTCCCCGTGCTCGGCGACAACATCCACACCGACAAGCCGGTCATCGCCGCGGTGAACGGCGTCGCGCTCGCCGGTGGGTTCGCGCTCGCGCAGATGTGCGACCTCTGCATCGCCGCGGACCACGCGACGTTCGGCGTGACCGAGGCGAAGTGGTCCCGGGGGATGCCCTGGGCGGCGCCGCTCCCGTGGCTCGTCCCGCCCCGGGTCGCCCTGGAGCTGTTCCTCACCGCCGAGCCGATCGACGCGGCCCGGGCGCAGGAGCTCGGGCTCGTGAACCGGGTCGTGCCGGCAGCGGAGGTCGTCCCGACCGCACAGGAGCTCGCCCGACGGATCGCGGGGAACGCACCATTGACGGTGCGGGCGGCGAAGCGGATGGTCTACGAGGTCGCCGGCATGGGACTGCCCGAGGCGCGACGACACGCCGATGCGATCTTCGAGCCGGTGTACCTCTCCGACGATGCGCAGGAGGGGCCGCGGGCCTTCGCCGAGAAGCGTCCACCGCGCTGGTCGGGGCGCTGAGGTCGTTCCCGCGGCAGCCGGCGGGCGGCACGGCTACGGTCCGCAGCATGGCAGGACCATTGGAGGGGATCCGGGTCGTCGAGTTCGCAACGACCGTCTCGGGGCCGTCGGCGGGACAGCTCCTCGCCGAGCAGGGCGCGGAGGTGATCAAGGTCGAGTCCCACGACGGCGACGTACTGCGAGGGATCGGCGCCGGCACCACCCGCGGGCACATGACCGGGTATTTCGCCAGCTTCAACCGAGGAAAGCGGTCGATCGTCGTCGACGTGAAGGATCCGGACGGCGCCGAGATTGTCCGACGGCTCGCCGATGGCGCGGACGTGTTCCTGCAGAACCAGCGGCCCGGTGTCGTCGAGCGGCTCGGCCTCGCTCCGGCCGACCTGCTCGCCCGGAACCCCGACTTGATCTACGTGTCGATCAGCGGGGTCGGTCCGACCGGGCCGTACGCCCACCTGCCGTTCTACGACCCGATGAGCCAGGCCCTCTCGGGGATGGCGGCGCTGCAGGCGGACACGGAGGGTCGCTCACACCTCGTGCGCACCGTGATCGGCGACAAGGTCACGGGAATGTTCGCCTCGCAAGCAGCGCTCAACGGCCTCGTCGCCCGAGGCGCGGGGAAGGGGGGCCAGCACATCGAGGTGCGGATGCTCGACGCGATGATCGCCTGGCTGTTCGCCGACGGGTTCATGCACGTGACCCTGACCGACGACGACATCCCGTTCCAACCGAACGTCGTACAGGGCTACGACACCATCGTGACCCGTGACGGTGCGATCGTCGCGACCATCGCGACGGACGCCCAGTTCGCCGGTGTCTGGCGGGCGCTCGGCAGACCGGAGGTCGCTGAGGACCCCAAATGGAAGACCGTCGCCGCCCGCTCGCAGATCTTCAAGGAGGCCTTCGACGCCTACGCGTCGGAGATCGCCACGTTCCCACGCGACGAGATCGTCGCTCGGCTCCGCGCCGAGGACGTCCCCGCGGCGGAGGTGCTCGAACCCGAGGAGGTCTTCACCGACCCCCAGGTGCTGCACAACGAGGTGATCGACCACGTCGAGCACCCGGTGCTCGGCGGGATCCGCCAGCCCCGGGTCCCGGTCTCCTACGGCGCGACGCCGGTCGGGCGTCCGCGCCATGCCCCCATGCACGGGGAGCACACCGACGAGGTGCTCGGCGAGCTCGGCTATGGACCGGAGGCGATCGCGGGTCTGCGGGCCCGGGGAATCGTCGCCGGCTGGGCGCCGGACGACCCGGTCGCCCGCGGGTAGGGTCGGCCTCTCCGAATCAGGGGGAGGTCCACATGTCCGGAACCGGTCGCGCTGCGCTGTTCTTCGGCCCGAAGCAGCCCTTCGAGCTCCGCGAGTTCCCCGTGCCCGATCCCGCACCGGGGTGTGTGACGCTCCGGATCACCCGGGCGAACATCTGCGGGTCGGAGCTGCACATCTGGCGCGGGGACGGACGGCTCGGGGCGATGGCGTCGCCGACCGGCCGGATCCTCGGTCATGAGGCGACCGGTGTCGTCCACGCCCTCGGCGACGGGGTCACCACCGACTGGGCGGGCCGGCCGATCTCGGTCGGGGACCGGGTCGCCTACCAGTACTTCGCCCCGTGCGGCCGGTGTCGGATGTGCCGGCGTGGGGTCAGCGAGGCATGTCCCCGCAGCTTCGACGTTCAGCGGGGCAAGCCCGAGCAGTTCCCGCACTTCAAGGGCAGCTTCGGTGACTACTTCTACCTGCACCCGACGATGGCGTTCTTCCGCCTGCCCGACACGGTCACCGACACCATGGTGGTGTCCGCGAACTGCGCGCTCGCCCAGGTGATCATGGGCATCGAGCGGATCGGCGTCGGTCCGGGAGACCACGTCGTGATCCAGGGCGCCGGCGGTCTCGGTCTCTACGCCACCGCCATCGCGAAGGAGCGTGGCGTCGCGCAGGTGATCGTCATCGACGGCATCGACGAGCGGCTCGAGCTCGCCCGGCGGATGGGCGCCGACGAGATCGTCGATCTGAAGGCCTTGCCCGACCCGTCCGACCGGGTGAAGCGGGTGAAGGCGCTCACCGACGACTGGGGGGCCGATGTGGTCGTCGAGGTCGTCGGTTCCTCGGCGGTGATCCCCGAGGGCCTGCGCATGCTCGGGTTCGGCGGCCGCTACCTCGAGATGGGCACGTTCTTCCAGGGGACCCCCTTCGAGCTCGACCCGGGACGGCTCGTCGCCCAGAACCAGCGGTTCGAGGCGGTCGCGTCGTACGACGCGGAGAGCCTGGCGGTGGCCATCGACTTCCTCGAACGGAACGCCGGGCGACTCCCGCTCGACGACGTCGTGGTCGACTTCGCGCTCGAGTCGATCGACGAGGCCTTCGTCGCCCAGGACCGTGGCGAGGTCCGCCGAGCCTCGCTCGTCATGACCCCCTGATCGTCTCCGTCTGGCGTGGGGCGGCGGGGCGACCGATAGTCTCTCCGAGCCCCCGGGCGTCGGGACGACGTCCGACCGGGCAGGAGCCACCGAACCCCATGTCCCCCCGTCGGTCCTACGACCTGCAACGCGACCCCGAGACCGGCGGCCGTCACCTCGTGACCGAACTGCGCGGGCGTGCCCTGCTCGGTGTACCGATGCTCAACAAGGGCACGGCGTTCACTGCGGAGGAGCGGCGAACGCTCGGCCTCGAGGGACTGCTCCCGACGCGGGTGACCACGCTCGACGAGCAGGCGGACGTGGCCTGGGAGCGCTACCGGACCGTCGTCGACGACCTCGACCGGCACATCCACCTGCGAGCGTTGCAGGACGAGAACGAGGTGCTGTTCCACGCTCTCGTGCTCCGTCACCTCGCTGACATGCTGCCGCGGCTGTACACGCCGACCGTCGGCGACGCCGTGCGTTCGTTCTCGCGAATCCACCGCCGTCCCCGCGGGCTCGTCGTCACGGCGGACGACGTGATCGCCGGGCGGCTCCCGACGCTGTTCGACAACGTCGACCAGCGCGAGATCCGCCTCGCCGTGGTGACCGACTCGGCGGCGATCCTCGGGATCGGCGACCAGGGGATCGGCGGCGTGTCGATCTGCATCGGCAAGCTCACGCTCTACACCGCCGGCGGCGGTCTTGCCCCCGACACGACCCTGCCGGTGGTGCTCGACGTCGGCACCGATCGCGCCGAGCTGCTCGAGGACCCGCACTACCTCGGCGTCCGGGCCCCCCGCCTGACCGGCGACGCCTACGAAACGGTCGTCGACCGTTTCGTCGAGGAGTTCCACCGACGCTTCCCCGACGCGGTCCTGCAGTGGGAGGACCTGTCGAAGGACACGGCGTTCGCCGTCCTCGACCGGCACCGTGGCCGCGTCCCGAGTTTCAACGACGACATCCAGGGCACCGGCGCCGTTGCGCTCGCCGGTGTGCTGTCCGCCTGCCGGATGAAGGGGGAGAAGCTCGCCGACCAGCGGGTGGTGATCCACGGCGCAGGCGCCGGCGGGGTCGGTGTCGCCGCTGCCATCATCGACGCGCTGCACCGTGAGGGCTGCTCGGAGGAGGAGGCCCGTGCGCTCGTCCTCGTCCTCGACTCGCGGGGCCTGCTTGTGGAGGGGCGGCCGATGGAGCCCTACAAGGAGCCCTACGCCCAGCGGGCCGATCGTGTCGCCGGGTGGGGGTCCGAACGTGGCGTCGACCTGTACGAGACCGTGGTCCGTTCCCGGGCGACGATCGTGATCGGTCTCTCCGGACAGGCCGGGGTGTTCGACGAGCGGCTGGTGCGGGCGATGACGGAGCACACCGCTCGCCCCGTGCTGTTCCCGCTCTCCAACCCGACGAGCTCGAGTGAGGCGGTCCCCGCCGACGTGCTGCGCTGGAGCGGCGGCCGGGCGCTCGTCGCCACCGGCAGTCCGTTCGCCGACGTCGTGCGGGACGGGGAGCAGCACGTGATCGGCCAGGGCAACAACGCCTTCGTGTTCCCCGGCCTCGGGCGCGGCGCCGTGCTCGCCCGGGCCTCTGCGGTGAGCGACGAAATGGTCGCCGAGGCGGCGCGGGCGCTCGTGGACTTCACGGCGGCGCACCATCCGGGCCTGCTGTACCCGCCGGTCGGGGAGTTGCGGGCGGTCAGCCAGCTCGTCGCCATGCGGGTGGCTGCGCAGGCGGTCCGTGAGGGCCTCTGCCGCGACACCCACGTCGCCGGCCTCCTCCCCGAGGAGCTCGCCGCCTATGTCGCCGATCACGCATGGCACCCGGCGTACCTGCCGATAGGTCCGGACGGTCACGCGCACCACTGATCCGGTCTCGCGTAGGGTGCGGACCATGCGTGACGGACTTCCCGGCGTCGATCCCCGGGCCCTCGACGAGTACTTCGCCTCCCACGTACCGGGGGCGGTGCCGCCCCTCGACTTCGAGGTCA
>VGBO01000071.1 GCA_016870475.1 Actinomycetota bacterium
TGACCCGCCCCCTCGGCCCGGCGGAACTCGACCCCGAGGTCGTCGCCCACTGCGGGATCACCGAGGAAGAACTGGCGTCCTTCCTGAACCCGGCGTGAGGCCCGCACCGGTTCGGCCGGTCGTCAGCGGGTGAGCTGAAGCTGCGCCTCGAACACGGCGACGTCCGCGATGGAGAGCACCCGACCCGGAACGAGTGGCTTGTCGATGCCGAAGTCGGCGAGGCGCACCTCGAAGGGCGGGATGACGACGACGGCGAGGCCCGCGTCGAGCTTCGCCTCGACGGGGACGGTGACTGCCCGGGTGACCCCGTGCACGGTCAGCTCGCCGACGATCGCCGTCCGCACCGTGGCCCCTGCGGTGGGGGCTTCGGTGAGGTCGAGCGGCGAGGTCTGCCGGAACGTCGCCGTCGGGTAGGTGTTCGTCTGGAGCCCGCGCGTGCGCAGTGCGTTGGTGCGCTGCGACGAGTCGGTGTCGATGCGCGTGAGGTCGGCTTCGACCACCAGGCCGGAGATCGTCTTCCCCGTGAGGGTGAGCGAACCGGTGACGCCGGGGGTTCGGCCGACGACGTTCTTCCCCCCGACACCGGCGAGTTCCTCGTCGATGCGGAAGCCCACGAAGACCCCGTCGCCGGTGCGGACCGTCCAGGTGCCGTCGAGGCCGGCGGTGACGGCGCCGCTGCCGCCCGCGGTGGTCGCCGTTCCCGCAGCCGTGGAGGAGGTCGCGGCGACGGCGTCGGCCAGGCTGACCTCGGACGGGGTGTCACCGCCGCGCCACCAGAGGAACGCGCCACCGACGACGAGGCCGACGACGACCACGGCGGCAAGGACCACGATGCGGGAGCGACTGGACTGCACGCACCTCAGTCTCGCCGGATCGGGAGCGTTGTGCGGGGTCCGACGTGTGCCGGGCGTGCGGGACGGGCACGGTACCGTGGTGCGATGGATCGGCAGGGGCGGGTGGGCTCGACGGAAGACCCGGGAACCCGTCGGGTGCTCGCGCGGCGCCGTCGGGGCTTGCTGTGGACCTTCGTCGCCATGCTCGTCGTCGTGGCCGCAGTGGTTGCGACCGTGGTCGTGCTGCGCTCCCGACGGGGGCCGACCGATGAGCAGGTCGCCTCGACGGTGCGCACGGCCATCGAGGCTGCGGTCGAACGGGGAACGACCACGTCGGTCCCCCCAGTCGGCGGTGCATCGGAAGCTCCACTCGGCGTGGACACGAAGTCGCTGCGTTCCTCGCTCGAGTCCTCGCTCGACGGGTGGGTGGTCGACCTGGCGACGAACGAGGCGCGCACCCGGGTCGGCGTGGCGGCGCGTCGCCTCAGCGACTCGGTCTGCGTGTTCGCGTGGTCGGACGTGGGGTCGCCGACTTCGGCGATCGTCACCGATCCGAACCTGCCGTGCGTGGCGATCGTGGCGCTCGCCGTGGCGAAGCCGTCGGCCTGAAGTCGCCCATTCTCCACGGCGGAGGGCCCCTCGGGGTGCCGGTCGGCGACGGTCGTGACCCCACCGACGAGTAGCCTCGTTCGTCTATGACGGTCGCTCCGGGCGATCGCCGGCCCCAAGGGTGGTGCTCGGCGGTCGGACTCGCTGCCGGTCGCCCGACCGGGCGGACCAGCCGCCGCTGTCGGCTCCGTCGAGTCGTCGGCCCGGTCGCGGTCGCATGCGGGCTGCTGGCCACCTCCGTGGCGGGCGCGGGTTTCGCTCGCCAGGACGTGCTCGCGGAGCTCGATGCGGCGGAGGCGGCGCTCGACGCCGCGTTCGGACGCAACGACGATGCCGTGCGCGACCGGGAGGAGGCCGAGGCCCGGGCGGTCACGCTCGAGGCCGACCTGCGGGTGCTCGACGACCGCTCGCTCCAGCTCGTCCTCGAGTACGAGGAGACGGTGCGGCGCGCACGAGCCCTCGCCGTCGATGCGTACGTGCGGGGTGGTGGATCGAGCGATCTCGACGACTACCTCGATGCGTCCGGCGCAACGGAGGCGGCCGTCCGGTCCCATCTCGCGGTCGGCCGGGTGGAGTCGGCGCGTGAGGCGGCGCGCAAGGTCCGCCGACTGCGGGAGACGGTCGACGCCGACGCGGCGGCGACCGGTGAGGCGGTCGCCGCCGCGGTGGCGGAGCTCGAGCGAGCGAACGCCGCCGTACGCGACGCAGAGGACGCGATCGACGCAGCCCGGCGTCGGGTCGCGGCTGCCGAGCAGCAGGTGGCGAGCGCCGCTGAACAGGAACGCATCGCGGCCGAAGAGGCGGCCGAGGCGGCACGGCGCGCCGCCGAAGCGGCGGCCCGTACGCCCGCCCGTGGCACGACAGGCGACGCCTGGGAACGCCTGCGCAACTGCGAGTCGGGGGGTGACTACACGATCGTCAGCGCAAATGGGCTCTACTTCGGTGCGTACCAGTTCGCCCTCGGCACCTGGGCTGCGGTCGGGGGGACGGGCAATCCGGCAGCGGCCCCGCCCGAGGAGCAGGACTACCGGGCCCGCCTGCTGTTCGAACGTGCGGGGTGGACCCAGTGGCCGATCTGCGGCCGGTATCTCATCGAGTGATCGGCGGGAGTCCGCCGGCGCGTCACCCTGCGTTCGGAAGCAGGTGGGGGGCGTTGCGGCGGAGCGCCTCGACGACCTCGGCCGGTGCCGGGTTGACCATCGATTCCGGCCCGATGCGCACGGTGGGCACCGTCTCGTTGCCGCCGGCGACCGATCGGACGAACGCCGCGTCGGCGGGGTCGTCCCAGATGTTGTGCTTTCGCAGCGGGAGTCCTGCCCGGTTGAGGGAGCGTTCGAGCATCGAGCAGAACGGGCACCCTGGACGCCAGTAGAACTCGACGGCGTCGATCGTGGAGGGGTCGGTCATGGACTCAACCTTCGGTCGGTGGGGTGGATCCCGTCGAGTCGGGGAGTTGGCGGCCGCGTCGGGGGTCGGGCCGTTCACGTCGGAGAGAGCGGCGGCGTGCCACGTCGTCGACGGTGAGCGCGCTGTCGACGACCTCATGGCGTTGCAGGTAGGTCGAGGCGATCGCCGTGCCGGTCGCAGCGAGCGGCAGCGCGAGCACGGCGCCGACCGGACCGAGGAGTGCCCCGCCCGCCAGGACGGACGCGAAGGCGACCGCCGGGTGGATCGCCATCGTCGTTGCGGTGATCCGCGGTGCGACCGCGTAGTTCTCGACCTGCTGATACACCAGGATCACCGCGGCGACCCACAGGGCCGAGATGGGGTCGTTGATGACGGCGAGCAGCAGCGGTAGCACGGCGGCGAGGTACGTGCCGACCACCGGGACGAACTGCGACACGACGGCGATCCACACGGCGAGCGCAGCCGGCGACGGCACGCCGATGAACCACAGCGCGGCCCAGTGGAACAGGAAGGACACGATCGAGAGCAGGACGCGCGAGTAGATGTACCCACCGGTCTTGCCGATCGCGACCTCCCAGACCCGCAGGATCTCGAACTGGCGGTCCTGGGGGAACACCGAGCACACGGTACGTCGCAGCTTCGGTCCCTCGGCGACGAAGTAGAACGTGAACAGAGCGATCGTGAGCCCGTTGAAGAGCAGGGTCACGAACCACGCGCCGATACCGATGATGTTCGGCGCGATCCAGGATGCGAGGTCACCGAGGCGTCCTCCGGTCTGGAACTCCTCGGCGAGGTTCCCGGTGTCGACGGTGCCCGGCCCGACCAGGTCGTTGATGCGGGCCTCGGCTTCGGCGAGGTAGGTGGGCCCGTTGCGGATGAGGTCGGCGACCTGGGTCGCGACGAGGCGGCCGATGACCCAGACGAACGCCGCGGTGAGGATGCCGGTACCGAGGAAGCTCAGCAGGGTTCCCACGCCGCGCGAGAGGCCGAGCCGTTCGAGGCGGTCGACCGCCGGCTCGAGGGCGAACGACAGCACGAGCGAGACGAGCAGCAACAGGAGGAGGGAAGAGAGCTGGAACAGCACCCACCGGGTGGCGAGGAACACGCCGATGCCGAGGAGGGCGACGACCACGGCTCGCGGCACCCAGCGCGGCATCCGGTCGCCGTGGGCGGGCTCGGTGGCGTCGGAGGTCATGCGACGTACTTCATGGCCGGGGCGTCGGCGCGGAGCCGACCGCGGGCGTGGATCCGGCGGACCTCCTCGAGCCCGGCGTCGCACCGCTCGACGTAGGGGCACCAGCCGCACAGCGGGCCGGTGCTCGCCGTGAACTCGTCGGTCTGCTGTGCGTGCTCGATCTCGTCCCAGACGGTGCGGAGCCGGGCGACCGCCGCATCGGTGGCGGCGGCCTCGACGACGGCGTCGATGGTCCGGTCGCCGAGGTAGTGCAACTGCACGCGCACCGGGGTCTCGCCGAGCGTTCGCTCCACGGCTGCCGCGTAGAGGAAGACCTGGTCGAGCTTGTCGGGCGTGTTCGCGTGCGTCGGGGCCTTGCCCGACTTGTAGTCGGTGACGACGAGGCCGTCCTCGGTCGCGTCGAGCCGGTCGACGACGCCGGTGAAGGGGACGCCGTCGAGTTCGGTCCGGAGCCGGTGTTCGGTGGCGCGGACGTCGATCGTCGTGGGGTCCTCGAGCTGCCACAGGCCGGTGACCGCCGCCCAGATGCGCCGTTTGTGGCCGAGGAGCCCGACCTCGTCGAGGTCGAGGCGCCGCACGTCGGGGTCGTCGACGTAGTCGGGCCAGAACCTCGTCGCGAACTCGCGTGCCCGGTCGGTCGATCGCTTCCCGGGCTCTTCGCCGAGGAGCGCCTCGAGGACCCGGTGGACGAACGACCCGATGACCGCCTCGTGGCCGGGTGGATCCGGCAGGTTCTCGACGTAGCGGTAGCGCCAGCGGGCCGGGCACTGCCGCCACGTTGACGCCGACGACGGGGACAGGGACCTTCTCGGCGCCATCGGCTCAGCGCTTGCTGTAGTCGTAGAACCCCCGGCCGGCCTTCCGACCGAGCAGGCCGGCGTCGCACATGCGAGACAGGAGCGGCGGCGGGGCGTACAGCGGTTCCTTGAACTCGGCGTACATGACGTCGGCGACGGCCATCGTCGTGTCGAGCCCGATGAGGTCGGTGAGGGCGAGCGGTCCCATCGGGTGGTTGCAGCCCTCGACCATGCCGGTGTCGATGTCGGTCGCCGTGGCGAAGCCGGACTCGAGCATCCGGATGGCGGACAGCAGGTAGGGTACGAGCAGGGCGTTGACGATGAACCCGGCGCGGTCCTGGCTGTGGATCACCCGCTTGCCGAGCGTTCGTGCGCCGAACGCCTCCACCGTGTCCCGGGTCGCGTCGTCGGTGAGCAGGGAGGTGATCACCTCGACGAGTCGCATGACCGGCACCGGGTTGAAGAAGTGCATGCCGACGACCTGGGTCGGGCGCTTCGTCGCCATCGCGAGCTTCATGATCGGGATCGACGACGTGTTCGACGCGAGGATCGCCTGGGGGTTCACGACCGCGTCGAGCTGCGTGAAGATCGACGTCTTCGCCGCCTCGTTCTCGATCGCTGCCTCGATGACAAGATCCGAATCGCCGAGCTCGGCGAGATCGGTGGTGAAGGCCAGCGAAGCGACGGCGCTGTCCCGGTCGGCCGCGGCGAGCTTCCCGGCGGTGACCGCCCGCTCGAGCGACGAGGTGATGCGGTCCCGGCCCCGTTCGGCGGCCGCGACGTCGATCTCGTGCACCACCACCGCGAGACCGGCCCGTGCGCACACCTCGGCGATGCCCGACCCCATGAGGCCGCAGCCGACGACTCCCACGCGCTCGATCATGGCGTGACCCTATCCCCCGTCCCGCGTGCCACGGCGGACCGCGTCCGGTCAGGGGACGGGCCGCTCGTAGTCTGCGGGGTCGTGCCCACCACCAATGGCGACGTCGCCGTCCTCGCCGAGGATCTCCGCCGCTCCTTCGGTGCCGTCGAGGCCGTCCGGAGCGTCGACCTCGCCGTACGGGCGGGGGAGATCTACGGGTTCCTCGGCCCGAACGGCGCGGGCAAGTCGACGTGCGTACGCATGTTGTGCACGCTGCTGGCGCCGTCCGGCGGACGGGCGGCGGTCGGCGGGTTCGACGTGGTGCGCGACGTGGAGGCCGTCCGGCTCCGGATCGGCGTCGCGCTGCAGGACGCAGCCCTCGACGCGAAGCTCACCGGTCGCGAGCTGCTTGGCGTGCAGGGCCGGCTCTACGGCATGTCCCGCAAGCAGATCGCCGCTCGGATCGAGTCCTTCGGCGACCTCGTCGACGTCGCGGCCCTCGACCGGCGCATCGGCACCTACTCGGGCGGTATGCGCCGTCGGCTCGACCTCGCCGCCGCCCTCATGCACGACCCGCGCATCCTCTTCCTCGACGAGCCGACGACCGGACTCGATCCGGTGAGCCGGATGCGGGTGTGGGAAGAGGTGCGCCGGATGAACCGCGAGGACGGGATGACGATCTTCCTCACGACGCAGTACCTCGAGGAGGCGGACGCGTTGGCCGACCGGGTCGGGATCATCGACGGGGGTCGGATCGTCGCGGAGGGCACGCCCGACGAGCTGAAGCGGCGCATCGGGGTCGACGTGATCGTCGCCCGGGTGGAGGGCGATCCGGCGGCGGCGGCGACGGTCGTGGAGTCCCTCGACGGCATCGCGTCGGTCGCCGTGCACGGTGACGAGCTCGACATCGCGACGGCCGACGGCGCCGCGGCGGTCGGCCGGGTCGCCGTCGCGCTCGCCGCTGCGGGTCTCCACGCCTCGCAGCTCACGTTGCGCCGGCCGACACTTGACGACGTGTTCCTCGAGGTCACCGGGGAGCGGCTCTCGTGACCGCCGCCTCCGCTCCGCCGACGGCCCGCAGCGCCGGGTTCCTCGCCGATCTCTCGACGCTCGCGGGTAGGGCGATCCGGCTCATGCTCCGTGATCTCGAAGGGGTGATCCCGGCGATGATCGTGCCGGTGTTCTTCTTCGCGGTGAACGTCGGTTCGTTGCAGGACCAGTTCGAGCGTGCCGCGCCGGGCTTCGACTACAAGGCGTTCCAGATCCCGGTGGCGGTGATCTTCGCCGTGACCGGGGTCTCCCGGGCGTCGAACCTCGTGATCGACATCCAGCAGGGGTACTTCGACCGGCTGACGATCGCTCCGATCCGCCGGGTGTCGTTGCTCCTCGGGCTGATGATCGCGGATCTCGTGCTGGTGATGGCCCTGACGGTGCCGGTGCTGCTGATGGGGTTCATCGCGGGCGTCGGGTTCGCGAGCGGGCCGCTCGGCGTGCTCGCCTTCATCGTGCTGGCGGGCTGCTGGGGTCTCGCGTTCACCGGGTTCCCGTATGCGATCGCGTTGCGCACCGGTTCGCCGGCGGCGGTGAACTCGAGCTTCATCCTGTTCTTCCCCTTCGCGTTCCTCACGACCACGTTCGCGCCGAAGGAGGCGCTGACGGGCTGGTTGGGTGCCGTGGCGACCTACAACCCGGTGACGTACCTGCTCGAGGGGCTCCGATCCCTCGTGAGCTCGGGATGGGACGCGGCGGCGCTCGGGCGGGCGGCGTTGGCGGTGCTCGCCGTCGGTGCCGTGAGCCAACTTCTCGCCCATGCGGTGCTGCGCGGGCGGTTGACGAGCGGTCGACGCTGACCGTCCGGACGCTCAGTCCTCGGCGGTGACGAAGTCGATGAGCTCCTCGACGGCGCCGACGAGCGAGGGGTCGAGGTCGGCGTAGGAGCGGACGCTGCCGAGCAGTCGACGCCAGAACACGGGCGGTTCCTCTGCGCCGAGTGCGGCGCACACGCCGTCCTTCCAGGCGGTTCCGAGCGGGACCTCCGGCCACGCGTCGAGGCCCATCCGCCGGGGGTCGACCGCCGACCACACGTCGACGAACCGGTGTCCCCGCACACACACGTGCGGATCGCGCACGAGTGCGGCGATCCGTTCCTCCTTGCTGCCTGCGACGAGGTGGTCGACGAGGACGCCGAGCCGTCGACCCGGACCCGGGGCGAACGCCGCGACGGCGTCGAGGAGGTGGTCGATGCCGTGCAGCGGCTCGACGACGACCCCTTCGTGGCGGAGGTCGTCGCCCCACACCTTCTCGAGGAGTTCGGCGTCGTGGAGGCCTTCCACGAGCAGTCGAGAGGCGCGGGCGGTGCGGGCGGTCGCCCGGGCCGCGGCGATCGACCCGGAAGCGGTCTGTGCCGGGGCCGAGGCTGGTGCGGGTGCGGGTGCGGGGGCGGGGACGACCAGCGTCGTCGGGCGCCCGTCGACCCGGAACGCGCCCGGTTCCCCGAGGGGGAGCCGATGCGGGGCGTCGTTCCGGTCGACGACGACGACGAACCCCTTCGCCCAGCTCCGGACGGCGCCGACGGTGCCGCTGCCCCGGTGTTCGACGACGAGGCCGACGACGAGGGTCGTCGTGCCGTAGGAGGTGGTGCGCCGGTCGAGGTCGACGGGTCCGCCGAGGATGCCGTCGTTGCGACGCGGGGTCGGACCGGACACGACGGGCTGGCTCAGCGGTCGGCGTCGCGCAGGAACGCGACGACGGCGTCGGCGAAGGCGTCGTTGCGGTCACCGGCGACCATGTGGCCGGCGCGTGCGACCTCGACGAAGTCGGCGTGGGGCACGGCGGCGCGGAACGACGCGACGGTCCGGTCGCTGACGAGGTCCGAGAGGAGGCCCCGCACGAGGAGCGTCGGTACGTCGATCCGCCGTGCCGCGTCGAGCCACGCCCGGCCACGCTCGGCCATGCGTTCGCGCATTGCGTCGTCGTCGCCGACGTCGACCTTGCCGTGGAGGAACTGCGGGTCCCAGTGCCACCCCCACCGCCCGTCGGGGCGCCGCCGCAGGACCTTCTCGAGACCTGCCGTGGTTCCGCTGCGCGGGCGGTCGGGGTTGTAGCCGGCGATCGCGTCCGCGGCCTCGTCGAGCGTGGCGAACCCGTCGGGATGCGCCTGCATGAACGCCATGATCCGGCGCACACCGTCGGGTTCCATCTCCGGCGTCACGTCGACGAGCACGACGGCGCGGAAGAGCTGCCGGTCGGGGGTTCGACCCTGCGCGTCGATGGTGGCCAGACCGCCCATCGACGCACCCACGACTGCGGGGACGGTGTCGAGATGGGTGAGGAGGGCGAGGACGTCGTCGCCGAAGTGGGCCATGTCGTAGTGGCCGTGCGGGCACCAGTCGCTGTCGCCGTGCCCCCGGGCGTCCACGCCGATGACCCGGTAACCGTGCGCTGCGAGTCGTCGTCCGGTGTCCTTCCACGCATGGCGGTTCTGGCCGCCGCCGTGGAGGAGGAGCACCACCGGACCGTCGTGGGGGCCGATCTCGTCACCCACGAGGTGCAGACCGGACGCGCCGGTGGTGCGGAAGGGGCGGAGGCCGGCGGTCACGGTGGTCGAAGCTAGCCGTCGACGGGAACGGGTCGTTCGACCCGTCCGCCGTCGGATGCGGATTATCTAGCGTGCGGCGGATGGAGATCGTGGTCGGTGTCGACGGTTCGACGGGTTCGCACCATGCGCTCGCGTGGGCGGCGGACGAGGCGCGTCGGCGCGGGTCGACGTTGCGGGTGCTCATGTCGTGGGAGCTGCCCTTCTATGCGATGACGGGTCTCGTCAACGCTCCGCCGGAGGACGCGCTGCGGCAGGCCGCGGCGAGCGCCTTCGAGCTCGCGATGCAGGAGGCGGCCAGGTCGGTCGACCTCACCGGCATCGAGGTCGTGACCGCGCTCGAGCACGGGACGGCGGCTGGTGTGCTGATCGACGCGTTGGCGACGGCGGAGCTCGTCGTGGTCGGATCCCGCGGGCGCGGGACCCTCGCCGGTGCGCTCCTCGGCTCGGTCGGGCATGCGGTCGTCTCCCACGCCCGTTGCCCGGTCGTCGTCGTCCCCGCTCCGGACTGACGGCAACCTGACGACCACTCCCGCTCCGCCCGAGCGGATCGGTACGGTCCCGCGATGGCCGCGAACCACCGGATCGACGACGCGTGGACGGACGAGGTGGTCGCCAGGTTCGGTGCGGTCGAGGCGCTGCATCGTGACGATCCGGCGGTGTTCATCTCCCTCGCGACCGCGGCGGAGGTCCGGGCGCACGCCGAAGCGCTCGATCGGGATGCGCCACTCGCGGGGTGGTTGGTCGCGGTCAAGGACAACATCGACGCCGTGCCGTTCCCGACCACGGCCGCCTGCGAGGCGTTCGAGCGTCGGCCTGCCCGGTCGGCGACGGTGGTCGAAAGGTCCAGGCCGCCGGTGCGGTCATCGTCGGCAAGACGAACCTCGACCAGTTCGCCACCGGGCTCGTCGGGACGAGGAGTCCCTACGGCACGCCGCGGAACCCGGTGCACGGTGATCTGGTGCCCGGCGGGTCGAGTTCGGGATCGGCGGTCGCCGTTGCCCGTGGTGTGGTCGATGGGGCGTTCGGCACGGACACGGCAGGGTCCGGCCGGGTTCCGGCGGCGCAGTGCCGGATCGTCGGGCTGAAGCCGACCCGCGGCCGCCTCCCTGCGACCGGTGTCGTCCCGGCGGTACGAACGGTCGATGCCGTCTCGGTGTTCGCCCGGTCGGTGGGTGACGCATGGCGCCTGTTCCGGGCGGTCGACGGCGATGACGGGGAGGACCCGCTCGGCCGGCGACGCCCGCGTCGGGAGACACGCGACCTCGGGATCGTCGGCGTTCCCGTCGAGGTGGACCTCGATGGTCCGCTCGATCGAGACGCGTGGGAGCGGACGATCGCTGCGGTCGCCGAGCTCGGCGTGGACGTGGTCGAGGTCGACGTGTCGTCGCTCGTCGAGGCCGGCACGCTCCTCTACGACGGCCCCTGGGTGGTGGAACGGGCGATGGTCGCCGGACCGACGGCTGCCGAATGGCCGTCCTCGATCGATCCGGTGGTCGGGGAGATCCTCCGCGGGGCGGCCGACCGGACCGCTGCCGACGTGTTCGCGGGGATCCATGCGCTGGCGTCCGTGACGCGTCGCGTCGAGCGCATCTGGGACGAGGTCGGCGTGCTCCTCCTTCCGACGACGCCGGGGCCGGCTACGATCGCCGAGGTCGAAGCGGACCCGATCGGGCGGAACGCCCGGCTCGGTCGGTACACGACCTTCGCCAATCTGCTCGACACGGCCGTGATCTCCGTTCCCGGGGCCGACCGTCGCGACGGGCTCCCCTTCGGGCTGAGCATCGTCGGCCCCGCATGGTCCGACGAGGACGTGGCCACGTTCGGGGCGCGCGTGCTCGGTGAACCGGCGTCGATCGTGGACGACGACGCCCTGCCGATCGCCGTGGTGGGAGCGCACCTCCGCGGGCAGCCCCTCAACGGTGCGCTCCGCTCACTCAGGGCGAGCTTCGAGTGCACGACCGCCACCAGTTCGGCGTACCGGCTCTACGAGCTGCCCGGCGGTCCGCCTCGCCGCCCGGGTCTGGTCCGGTCGGACGGCGGCGCAGAGGTCGAGGTCGAGGTGTGGCGCGTGCCTCGGTCCCGGGTCGGCGATCTGCTGGCGACGATTCCGTCACCGCTCGGCCTCGGGTCCGTCGAGTTGCGTGACGGCAGCGTCGTGCACGGGTTCCTGTGCGAAGCAGCCGCAGTCGGGGCTGCGGTCGACATCACCGCGTTCGGCGGTTGGCGCGCCTATCTCGCCGCGGGGTGAGCCCGGTCGCGGAACGGGGCCCGCATCGAGCGGACCCCGTTCCCCGTCTCCGTGTCGCACCGTTGCCGATACGACACCGCAGTCGTGTCAGCGCTTCTTCGCCACCGGCTTCTTCGCCGCGGGCTTTGCTGCCGGCTTCTTGGCTGCGGGCTTCTTCGCCGCGGGCTTTGCTGCCGGCTTCTTGGCTGCGGGCTTCTTCGCCGCGGGCTTTGCTGCC
>VGBO01000072.1 GCA_016870475.1 Actinomycetota bacterium
CCGCCCGACAGCACGGGCTTCGCCCAGCGGTCGAGTCGACCGGCCAACTCCCCGGCCGGGCCCGCCGGGGCCTCGAAGGGTCGGCCGTCGAGGTGGGCGAGGAACGTCTCGGCGACGTCGGCGGTCGTGCGGACCCGTGGTGGTGCGGCCGGCACCTCGATCCGGGCGGCGGCGGTCCGACAGATCACATCGACGATGTCGCCGACGACGGTCTCGGCGAGGACCCGGGAACCGCCCTTGAGGCGCGCGACTGCGCCGACCTCGGGTGGAAGGAGCGCCGCGAGCTCGTCGAGTGTGGCGCCGTCGAGCAGCACCGGTGCCCAGTGGACCGTGTGCCGGGCGGTCCCACGGCCGCGTCCGGGCGTGGCGGCGGTGTCCTGGCGAGCCGTGGGGCGGACTCGGGGGGCGAAGCGCCCCCGTGCCACCGACGTGACGGCGAGGGCTGCGGCCCGTCCGAGCCAGCGGACCGTCGACCCGACGTCGTGGCCGGCGGGATCGGCGCCGACGGCGACGAGCCATCCCAGCACGCTGCCGAGCGGAGCGGCGACGGCGGCGACACGCTGGCGGCCGGGCAGGTTGATCGGATCGACGTCCTCCCAGCCGTTGCCGGGGGCGCGGCCGCGCTCGAGGAGCTCGCGGAGGTCGACGTCCGGGCCCGCCCAGGCCACGACCCGACCGGGCGTCCAGGACAGCTGCAGGAGTTCCGGGTCCTCGACCGGGACGGCGGCCACCTCGGGCTCGGCCTCGGGGATGTCGTCCTCGGAATGTGGCGCGGGCTCCCCGAACTCGACCGGAACGACGCGGTAGCCGGCGACGCGGGTCAGGGCGTCGGCGTACCGACGCTGCTCCTCACGGAAGTCCGCGAGGACCTGTGCGCGGTCCTCGCCGCCCGACCGGACGGTGCGTGCGAGGGTGCGCTCGGTGTCGTCGAGCAGGCGCCACAGCGTGGCGACCCACCGGGCCCGGTCACCCTCGAGGAGCGCGCGCTCCTCCGGTCGGGCAAGCCCGTCGGCGTCGGCCGCGACGGCACTGTCCCAGAACGCGGGTGGAACGGCGGTGTCCTTCGGCGCGTCGGTCGGCACTGCAGCGTGCGTGGTCGTCTCCTGTCCTTCGACGGCGGGATGTGCCGCGGCGGCACCGCACATTCCGGACGGCGTCCGCCGTGGTCGGCGAGCGGTGCTCCGGTCGGTCGTGTTCACCTCGCGGTGGCGTCGGTCCGGACCGCAGGCGGATTCCGTCGACGTCGACCCGTGAAACGTTAGCAGGGAGCGGGGCCCGCGAACGTCCCCGTGGCCGACGAGGGTTTGCCCGGGCCGGTCCGATCGGCAACCCTAGGAGCCTGATGTCGTCCGAATCGTCCCCCCGATCGGGTCCACCGGACTTCGTCCGAGACCAGGTGCGACGGGACGTCGACGCGGGGTCCCACGGCGGCCGGGTGCAACTCCGGTTCCCCCCGGAGCCGAACGGCTACCTGCACATCGGGCACGCGAAGTCGATCTGCCTGAACTTCGGCGTGGCCGACGAGTTCGGCGGGTCCTGCACGCTGCGGATGGACGACACGAACCCCGAGACCGAACGTGCGGATTTCGTCGCGGGCATCGAGGAGGACGTCCGCTGGCTCGGGTTCCGTTGGGACGGACCCACCCGGTACGCGTCCGACTACTTCCCGCAGCTCTATGCGTGGGCCGAGCTGCTCGTCGAGCGCGGGCTCGCCTACGTCGACGACCAGGACGCCGAGACCATCTCCGCCCAGCGCGGCGGGTTCACCGAACCGGGTGTCGACAGCCCCTACCGGGACCGCCCTGTCGAGGAGAACCTCGACCTCCTGCGTCGGATGCGTGCGGGGGAGTTCCCCGACGGGGCGCGGGTGCTCCGGGCGCGCATCGACATGGCGCACCCGAACCCCCAGCTCCGGGACCCGGTGCTGTACCGGATCCGCCATGCGGCGCACCACCGCACGGGGACGCAGTGGTGCATCTACCCGACCTACGACTGGGCGCACGGGCAGTCGGATGCGCTCGAGGGGACGACCCATTCGGTCTGCACGCTCGAATTCGACGCCCACCGTCCGTTGTACGAATGGTTCCTCGACCACCTGCCGATCCCGGCCGATCGGCCGCACCAGTACGAGTTCGCACGCCTGAACGTGACGCACACCGTCTTGTCGAAGCGACGGCTCTCGGCACTCGTGGAGGGCGGGCACGTGGACGGCTGGGACGACCCGCGCATGCCGACCCTGCGCGGGATGCGACGGCTCGGGTACCCGCCCGAGGCGTTGCGGGCCTTCTGCAACCACATCGGGGTGGCGAAGGTCAACGGCACGAACGAGGTCGAGCTGCTCGAATCCTTCGTCCGTGACGAGCTGAACCGGACGTCGACGCGTCGGATGGCGGTGCTCCGGCCGCTCCGGCTGGTCGTGGAGAACTACCCGGAAGGTCAGGTCGAACAGGTCGAGGTCGTCAACAACCCCGAGGACCCGTCGGCCGGGACACGGCTGGTGCCGTTCTCCCGTGAGTTGTGGATCGACCGGGACGACTTCCTCGAGGATCCTCCGGCGAAGTTCTACCGGCTCGCTCCCGGGCGGGAGGTCCGTCTGCGTGCGGCGTACTTCGTGCGGTGCACCGACGTCGTGCGGGACACCTCGGGCGAGGTGGTCGAGGTGCGCTGCACCTACGACCCGGCGACGACGGGCGGCCAGGCTCCCGACGGTCGGAAGGTGAAGGCGACCATTCACTGGGTCTCGGTGCCCCACGCGGTCCCGATCGAGGCCCGTCTCTACGACCGGCTCTTCACGGAACCGCATCCCGATGCCCACGAGGGGCGTGATCCCTTCGACTTCCTCAACCCGAACTCGGTCGAGGTCGTCGGTGGCGCCTGGGCCGAGCCGTCGCTCGCGGAACTGGCGCCCGCCGACCGGGTGCAGTTCGAGCGGGTCGGGTACTTCTGCGTTGACACGAACGTGCCCGGGGTGTTCCACCGGACCGTCGGGCTGCGGGACGACTGGGCCAAGATCCGCGGTCGGACCGCCTGAGCGACGCAGGCGGCGGGCCCGTCCTCAGCTGTGCATGCCCCCGTCGACGGTGAACTCCTGGCCGGTGCAGTACGAGGAGGCGTCGGATCCGAGGAAGAACACCATCTCCGCGATGTCCTCCGGCACACCGAGCCGCTGGAGCGGGGTCGCCCGTTCGGTCCGTCGCCGCCGGTCCTCGTCGTGCATCTCGGGGAAGTGGGCGGTCATCTCGGTGACGATGATCCCGGGGTGGACGCTGTTCACCCGGATCCCGTGGCGCCCGAGTTCCTTCGCGGCGACCTTCGTCATGCCCCGGACCGCCCACTTCGTCGCGCTGTAGGACAGCGAACCGAAGACGCCCTCGAGCCCGGCGACAGAGCTGATGTTCACGATCGAACCGCCGTTGCCGGCCGCGATCATCGCCCGGCCCGCGGCGCGCATCCCGAGGAACACGCCGGTCTGGTTGATCCGCACGACGAGCTCCCACTGCTCGAGCGTCTCGTTGACGAGCTGGTTCCCGCGCAGGATGCCCGCGTTGTTCACGAGCACGTCGAGCCGCCCGTGCCGGGCGACGACGTCGGCGACGACCGCGTCCCACTCGGACTCCGAGCTGACGTCGAGGTGGTGGTAGCTGCCGCCGATCTCCCCGGCGACCCGCTCGCCGAGGTCGTCGAGCACGTCGGTCACCACGACCGTCGCTCCGGCCGCAGCGAACATCCGGGCCTCGGCCTCGCCCTGACCGCGGGCGCCGCCGGTGATGAGCACGACCCGTCCGTGCATCGTCGTTCCCGTCGTCATCGTCCCCCCTGGTCGGTGCTCCGCCGTGGCAGCGGTGATGTCCAGACCCTACCGCCCGCACCGGGCGCGGGCACCCGTCCGCGGGCATGGGGACGCCGGGGTCGCGGGGCTAGTGTTCGGCGGCATGGGAACCCTTGACGGACGCGTAGTCATCATTACCGGCGCAGGCCGCGGCATCGGGCGCGAGCACGCCCTGTTCATGGCATCGGAGGGCGCGAAGGTCGTGGTGAACGACCTCGGCGGCAACATCGACGGGTCGGGTTCCGACGTCGGCCCCGCGCAGGAGGTCGTCGACGAGATCCGGGCGATGGGCGGCGAGGCGATCGCCAACACCGACTCGGTCACCTCGTGGGAGGGTGGCCAGCGCATGGTGAACGCCGCGGTCGAGGCGTTCGGTGACCTGCACGTGCTGGTGAACAACGCCGGCATCCTGCGGGACCGCGTGCTCGTGAACATGACCGAGGAGGAGTGGGACGCGGTGATCAGCGTCCACCTCAAGGGACACTTCGCGCCGAGCCGTTGGGCCGCCGCGTACTGGCGGGAGAAGTCCAAGGAGATCAACGGCCCGGTCAACGCGGCGATCGTGAACACGGCGTCCGGCGCGATGCTCGGCAACCCGGGGCAGACCAACTACACGGCGGCCAAGGCCGGGATCGCCGCAGCGACGCTCGTGATGGCGCAGGAGCTCTCGCGGTATGGGGTGCGGGCCAACTGCCTCGCACCGCTCGCGCGGACCCGCCTCACGCTGCAGACCCCCGGTCTCGGCGACACGGTCGCCCCGCCGGAGGATCCGTCCGAGTTCGACAAGTTCGACCCGGCGAACATCTCGCCGCTCGTCGCCTACCTGTCGACGGCCGACTGCCCCTTCAACGGCGGCGTGTTCCACGTCGGCGGCAACGAGGTGGGCCTCTACGGCGGCTGGTCGCTCGACGGTGACCAGATCATCGCGGCCGACGGCCGGTGGACGGTCGAGGGCCTGCAGAGCCTGGCGCCGCGGATGCTCGAGGGTCGCGGCAAGCTCGCCTCGATCACGACGCACATCAACGACACCTTCAAGGGCTTCGGTCAGCGTCCGCCGACCGTCTGATCGGACCGACGTGGACACCACCCGAGCGGACGTCGTCGTCGTCGGTGCCGGGAACGCGGCCGCCTGCGCGGCCCTCGCGGCCCGGGAGGCCGGCGTCGACGTCGTCATGCTCGAGGCGGCTCCCCGGCCCGAGGCGGGCGGGAACACCGCGTACACGGCGGGTGCGGTACGGGTCGTCTTCGACGGGCTTGAGGACCTGCTCGAGCTGTTGCCGGATCTGAGCGAGGAGGAGCGCCGCACGGTCGACTTCGGGTCGTACAGCGCGCAGCAGTACTTCGACGACATGGCGCGGGTCACCCAGTACCGGGCCGATCCGGACCTCGTCGCCGTCCTCGTCGAGCGGAGTCGTCCGACGCTGCGGTGGATGGCCGGCAAGGGCATCCGGTTCCAGCCGTCCTACGGTCGGCAGGCCTTCAAGGTCGACGGTCGGTTCCGTTTCTGGGGCGGTCTCGCCGTCGAGGCGTGGGGTGGCGGCCCGGGGCTCGTCGAGCTCGAACACCGGGCGTGCGACCGTGAGGGTGTCGCCATCCACTACGAGACCCCGGCGCAGTCCCTCCTCGTCGACGACCACGGCACGGTGTGCGGCGTCCGGGTCCGGCGTGACGGGACCGTGCGTGAGATCGGGGCCGGAGCGGTCGTGCTCGCCTGCGGTGGGTTCGAGTCGAACGGCGAGTGGCGGGCCCGCTACCTGGGGCCGAACTGGGATCTCGCGAAGGTGCGGGGGACACGCTTCAACACCGGCGCCGGGATCCGCATGGCGCTCGAGGTCGGGGCGATGCCGCACGGCCACTGGTCGGGCGCCCACGCGGTCGGTTGGGACCTGAACGCCCCGGCGTTCGGCGACCTCGCCGTCGGCGACAACTTCCAGAAGCACAGCTATCCGCTCGGGATCATGCTGAACGCCCGGGGCGAGCGGTTCGTCGACGAGGGCGCCGACTTCCGGAACTACACCTACGCCAAGTACGGCGCGGTGATCCTCGCCCAGCCGGACATGTTCGCCTGGCAGGTCTTCGACGCGAAGGTGCTCCCGCTCCTGCGAGACGAGTACCGGATCCGCCAGGTGACCAAGGTCCGCGCCGACACCCTGCCGGAGCTCGTCGCCAAGCTCGAGGGCGTCGACGGCGCCGCCGCGCTGCGCACGATCGAGGCGTTCAACGCCGCGGTGCGCACGGATGTGCCGTTCAACCCCGCCGTCAAGGACGGCCGCGGTACGCCGGGGATCCCCTTCCCGAAGACGAACTGGGCGAACACGATCGACGAGCCGCCCTTCGAGGCGTACGCGGTGACCTGCGGGGTGACCTTCACCTTCGGCGGGCTGAAGATCGACCTCGATGCTGCCGTCGAGGACACCGCCGGTCGTGCGATCCCCGGACTGTTCGCGGCGGGTGAGCTCGTAGGCGGGCTCTTCTACCACAACTACCCCGGGGGAACCGGGCTCGTCAGCGGCTCCGTGTTCGGGCGGATCGCCGGAACGTCGGCGGCCGCCGCAGCCCTCGCCGGATCACGCTGAGGCGACGTCGTCGCGGGCCTGCTCCCGCAGTTCGACCTTGCGGATCTTTCCGGTCGGGGTCATGGGCAGGGCATCCACCACGAACACGTGACGGGGGATCTTGAAGCTCGCGATCCGCCCGCGGAGGTGGTCGAGGAGGCGGTTCGGGTCGAGGTCCGCCCCGGGTGCCCGCAGGACGTAGGCGACGCCGACCTCGCCGAGGCGGTCGTCGGGGATCCCCACGACCGCGGCGTCGTCCACACCGTTCAGCTCGCGGAGCCGGCCCTCGATCTCGGCCGGTGCGACGTTCTCCCCACCGATCTTCAGCATGTCCTTGAGGCGGCCGATGAACTGCAGGTGGCCGTCGTGTCGGATACGTGCGAGGTCACCGGTGTGGAGCCAGCCGCCCGCGTCGATCGTCTCGGCGGTCTCGACGGGCTTGTTGTAGTAGCCGAGCATCCGGGTGTAGCTGTGCACGAGCAACTCACCCGGTTCGTCGGCCGGCTGATCCGCACCGGTCTCGGGGTCGATGATCCGCAGGTCGACGCCGAACATCGGGTAGCCGGACGCCTCGCAGCGTTGCTCGGGCGTCGCCGAGATGTGCGACACGACGATCGCCGTCCACACCTCGCTCATGCCCCAGCCGGTGACGGTGGGGCACAGCTCCTGGCTGCGGTAGGCGACGGGGCGCGACGACTCCTGGCCTGCGGCGAGCATGCCGAACCGCAGGGCGAGGTCGCGGGGTCGGGTCTCGCGGGCCCGGAGGAAGTCCTGCCAGTGGGCGTCGAAGCCGTGCAGGATCGTGACGCGTTCGCGCTCGGCGAGGTCGAGCACCTCGTCGCCGTCGAAGGTCTCCACGAGGACCTGCTTGGCGCCCGTGAGTGCGACGGTCAGCGCGACCTCCGTGTACCCGAACGCGTGGAACAGCGGCAGGTAGCCGACGAACGCATCGGTGCAGGTGATGCCGAGCAGCTGTGCGCGTTCCACGATGTTGCGGATGAGCACGTGGTTGTGCATCGCACCCTTGGGGAGGCTGGTCGTCCCCGAGGTGTAGATGATCAGCGCGAGCGCCTCGGCGTCGACCGCGGCAGCACGGTCGGCGAGGGTCGCGTCGTCGACGGCGGTACCCGCCTTGAGGAACGTCGCCCAACGCTGCGATCCCTCGGGGAGGTCGTCGCCGACGACGACGACTCGGCGCACCTTCGGCCACGCCGGAAGGGCCTCGCGGACCATCGCCGAGTAGTCGATGGGCCCGGACCGGTCGTTCAGGAAGAGCACCGAGGAGTCGGACTGGTCGACGGTGTACACGACGTCATCGGTCCGGTACCGGGTGTTCAGCGGCACCGTGACCCCACCGACCATGGGGATCGCGTACATGAGGAACAGCCACTCGGGGCGGTTCGTCATCCAGATGGCGACCTTGTCACCAGGTGCGACCCCGAGGGCGATCAGCGCCTTCGCCGTCCGCCGGACCTCGACGGCGAACTCGGCGTGGGTCCAACGGCGGTCGCCCTGCACGAGCGCCTCGCGGTCGGGCCAGCGTGCTGCCGCACGATCGGGGAGATCGCCGATCCGGAGCTTCGGGAACCAGTCCACGGTCGGGCCTCCCGGTTCAGCGTCGCGCCTGGGCGGCGGGCGAGGACTTCGTGTTCACCCAGCCGACGCGCATGCCGGCCTGGAGACCGCCGTCGACGGGGAGGTCGACCCCGTTCAACCAGCCGCACGGGCCGGCGAGCAACCACGAGACGACCTCGGCCTGGTCCTCGGGCTGTCCGGGGCGGCCGACCTGCTCATTGAACCACGCCATCTGCGCGGCGCCGGCGTCGGCCTCGAAGTACGGGAACAACGGGGTCAGCACCGGACCGGGGCTCACGCTGTTGACCCGGATCCCGTCGTTGAGCAGTCGACCGGCGAGCTGCTGGGAGTAGTGCACGACCCATTCCTTCGACAGCACGTACGCCGCGGGTCCGTCACCGTCGTAGGCCTGGGCGACCTCGACGCCCGCGGCGAAATCGGCTGCGGCGTCGAGTGCGGCGATGCGGTCGAGGTGACGCTGCCACGCCATCCCGGCGAGCGAGGCGATGTTCACGATCGACGCACCCCGGGCGAGTCGCCCGGCAGCGAGCATGGCGTCGGTGAGGTGGCGTAGGCCGTACACGTTGACCTTGAACACGAGCTCGGCGCCGAAGGATCCGGGGACGCCGGCGATGTTGCCGAGTCCGTCGTAGGACCCCTCGAGCTGGGCGACCGCAGCGTCCATGGAGGCCGGGTCGGCCATGTCGCAGTGGATGTGGTGGGCGGAGCCCTCCGGGGCGTCCTTGATGTCGAGGGTGGTGACCTCGTGGCCCGCCGCCACGAGCATCCGGAGGGTGGCGAACCCGATGCCCGTCGACGCGCCGGTGAGCACGATCCGCTTGCCTGCCATGGTTCCTCCCCTGTGGCCCGGATCCCCCCGGGTCCCCCGGGGGGATCGTAGCGAGTCCGCTCGACGCGGAGCAGTGGCCGGCGCCGTCGCTACGCTTACCCCCGTGGGGGAAGGCACGGAAGTGAGTGGTCGCCACGACGGTCGCACGGTGCTCGTGACCGGAGCTGCGGGCGGGATCGGACGTGCAGCCGTCGGTCGCCTGCTCGCCGAGGGCGCGAACGTGGTGGCGGTCGACCTCGTGGTCGACGCGTCGTCGTGGCCCGGTGCGGAGGGCCGGCTCGTCACGCTCGCCGGCGACGTGACCGACGCCGCAGTCGATGCCGAGGCGGTCGAGCTCGCGACCCGGCGATTCGGCGCACTGCACGGTGTGCTGTTGAACGCGGGGATCCTCCGCCAGGGGGACGTGGCGCGCGGCTCGATGGAGGACTTCGATCTCGTCATGGAGGTCAACGTGCGCGCCGTCGTGGTTGGGCTGCGAGCCGCGATCCCGGCGCTCGAGGCCGCAGCGCGGCGCGACGGCGACGCCGCTGCGGTGCTCACCGCGTCCGTCTCCGGCCTCGCGGGCGATTCGGGGATCTTCGCCTACAACGCGTCGAAGGCGGCGGTGGTCAACCTCGCCCGTTCGGCGGCGCTCGATCTCGCCCACCGTGGGATCCGGGTGAACGCGATCTGTCCCGGCCCCACCGAGACCCCGATGACCGCCGACATCGACGGCACCCGGGTCGGGGACGCCATGCGCGCGCGCATCCCGATGCAGCGGTTCGGTCGGCCCGAGGAGATCGCGAACGTGGCGAGTTTCCTGGCCTCGCCGGAGGCGAGCTTCGTGACCGGCGCGGCGGTCCCCGTCGACGGAGGCGTCACGTGCGGCACCGGACAGTGGGCGACCTACGGCGGACGCAAGGCGGGGTACCTCTGAACGCGCCGTCGCCGTCCCGCGACCTGACGCGCTTCGCATGGTTCTCCATCGGGGTGGCCCTCGTCACGATGGCGGTGAAGGGGTCGGCGTGGCTGCTCACCGGGTCGGTGGGTCTGCTCTCCGACGCCCTCGAGTCCCTCGTGAACCTCGCCGCAGGCCTCCTCATGCTGGTGGCGCTCCGGGTCGCGGCGCTCCCGCCCGACGAGAACCACCAGCACGGCCATGAGAAGGCGGAGCTGTTCTCCGCCGCGGCGGAAGGGCTCATGATCGCGGTCGCCGCTGCGGCCATCGGCTGGGCGGCCGTCGACCGGTTGGTGGATCCACAGCCGGTCGAGCGCATCGGCGTCGGTGTCCTCGTGTCGGTGGCGGCAGCGGCACTCAACAGCACCGCAGGCGTGGTGCTGCTCCGCGCGGCTCGTCGGCACGATTCCGCTGCGCTCGCCGCCGACGGCCGCCACCTGCTCGTCGACGTGTGGACGACAGCGGGCGTGCTCGGCGGGCTCGGGGTCGTGGCCGCCACCGGGTGGACGGTGCTCGACCCGCTGCTCGCACTCGCCGTCGGCGTGAACGTCGTGCACACCGGCGTGCGGGTGCTGTGGGGATCGGTGCGCGGCCTGATGGACCCGACCATCCCGGTTTCGGAGCAGCTGGCGATCGAGGAGGTGATCGGCCGGTGGGAACGGCAGGGGATCGCCTTCCACGCGCTGCGGACCCGAGCCTCCGGTCCACGGCGGTTCATGTCGATCCACGTGCTGGTACCGGGGCGTTGGACGGTCGGTGCGGGGCACGACGTTCTCGAGCGGATCGAGGCGGAGTTCCGCGCTGCGGTACCGAACCTGCACATCCTCACCCACCTCGAGCCCGTCGAGGACCCGAGCTCCTACTTCGACGAGGGCCTTGAACGCAGCGACGAGCGATGACGGGGACGGTACGGTTCGGGCATGCGGAACAACATCGTCTGTGACCTCCTCGGGATCGAGTTCCCAATCCTCGCCTTCACGCACTGCCGAGACGTCGTCGCCGCAGTGAGTCGGGCCGGCGGCATGGGGGTGCTGGGCGCCGCCGGGATCTCGCCGGAACAGCTCGACGTGGACCTGCGCTGGATCGGCGAGAACGTCGGCGGGCGGCCCTTCGGCGTCGACGTGATCGTCCCCGCCAAGTACGAGGGGCGCGACGAGGGTGGTCTGTCGTGGTCGGAGATCGACGATCTGATCCCAACGGCGCACCGGGAGTTCCTCGACGACCTGTTGCGTCGCTACGACGTCCCCGAGCTTCCCGAGAGCGACCGGATCCGGACGTCGTCGTCGACGGCGGCGCCGATGACCTACAATCAGGCGCAGCCGCTGCTCGACGTGGCGTTCTCGCACCCGATCGCGCTCATGGCGAACGCACTCGGGCCGCCGCCGCCGGACATGGTGGAGCGGTCCCACGCCCAGGGGGTCGCGGTCGCGGCACTCGCGGGGAAGGCGTCCCACGCGGTGCGTCACGTCGCTGCAGGGGCGGACCTGATCATCGCCCAGGGCCATGAGGCGGGCGGGCACACCGGTGAGATCGGCACCATGGTCCTCGTCCCCGAGATCGTGGACGCGGTCGCTCCGGTGCCCGTGCTCGCCGCGGGGGGGATCGGTCGTGGTCGGCAGATGGCGGCATCCATCGCGCTGGGCGCGGACGGGGTGTGGTGTGGGTCGGTGTGGTTGACGACCGAGGAGGCCGAGACGCATCCGGTGGTGAAGGAGAAGTTCCTCGCCGCGACGTCGTCGGACACGCTGCGGTCGCGTTCGCGCACCGGTAAGCCGTCCCGCCAGCTCCGTTCGGCGTGGACGGAGGAGTGGGAGCGCCCGGACGGGCCGGGGCCGCTCGGCATGCCGCTCCAACCCGTGCTGATCGCCGAGGCGTCCCGTCGGATCGACCGTGCCGCCCAGAACCATGCGGGTGCCGCGCAGTTGGCGAACTACTTCGTCGGTCAGATCGTCGGGTCGATGAACGAGGTCAAGC
>VGBO01000073.1 GCA_016870475.1 Actinomycetota bacterium
CACCCGGCGAGCCGGCCGGTTGCGAACCGGACCAGACCCTCGTCGGTGGCCCTCCGCAGGATCTCCTCGACCCGGTCGACGTCGGCCCCGGTCCGGAGCGCGATCGCCGACCCGCCGGTGACCCCACCGAGCCGCACGGCGTGCAGCACGAGCAGCTCCGGGCTGCTCGTCGCGCCGCCCGGGCCCCCCCGGCGTCGCACGACCCGTCGCAGGAGGAGCGGGTACCCGATCGTCCAGATCGCCGCGAACGCGAACCACTGCCCCGCATAACCGCGGTGGGGGCCCTCGCCGCGTTCCGGCGCAGGGACTGGGACCGGGAGGTCGCCGGTCGGCGGACCGGCAGTGGGGAGCACCTGCAGGTAGACGGGCAGCAGCGGCCGGTCGTACTGCGCAGCGATCCGGCCGAGGTCGGCCCGGGCGAACACCTCGAGCCTCCCTTCCGCCGCGTCGGTCGGCCCGATCCGGCCCCGGGTCTGTCCGGCGACGACGAGCCCGCCGACGGTGGTCCGTCCGGTCGGTGCCTCCGCGCCGGCGGGGAGCTCCGGGGCGGTGCCCGACGTGGGGATCCACCCGCGCAGCACCATCACCGCCGTGCCGTCGTCGAGCACGAGCGGCGTGAGCACCCACGCTCCCGGTCGACCGTCGAGCGTCCGGTTCCGGACGAACACCTCGCCGGCTGCGTCGAAGGTGCCCGTCGCGGCCGCAAGGCGCGCCACCACCGCGTCGACCTCGGCGGGCGACGCATCCGCGTCGAGGAGGTCGTCGACCCTCTCGACCGGCTGCACCGACCGTTCCTCGAGCCGGGCGTTGTCCGCCCGACGATCGGCGAGACGGTCGAGCTGCCACAGCCCCGCGGCGATCATCACCGCAAGGCCCACGAGCGCGAGCACGTGGAGCACCAACCACCCGGGTCGCAGGAGGAACCGGCGGTCAGCGGCCTTCCGGCGGACGGGCGGCGAACCGGCGGGCATCACCGTGCACGGTAGTGGCGGGCGGATGGGCCACGGCCACTAGCGTCCGTGCCCATGTCGAACGTCCTGCAGTCGCTCCCGATCGGTGAACGCGTCGGCATCGCGTTCTCCGGTGGGCTCGACACCTCCGCTGCGGTCGCCTGGATGCGCCACCGTGGCGCCGTCCCCTGCGCGTACACCGCCGACCTCGGCCAGCCCGACGAACCCGACCTCGCCGGCATCCCCGACCGGGCACGGGCCTACGGTGCCGAGATCGCCCGGCTCGTCGACTGCCGCGCCCAGCTCGTCGACGAAGGTCTCGTGGCCCTCCAGTGCGGCGCGTTCCACATCGGGACCGCGGGCAAGACCTACTTCAACACCACGCCGCTCGGTCGGGCGGTCACCGGGACGTTGCTCGTGCGGGCCATGCAGGAGGACGGCGTCGACGTCTGGGGCGACGGGTCCACCTACAAGGGCAACGACATCGAGCGGTTCTACCGCTACGGCCTGCTCGTGAACGACCGCCTGCGCATCTACAAGCCGTGGCTCGACCCGGACTTCGTCGACGAGCTCGGCGGGCGCGCCGAGATGAGCGAGTGGCTGACCACCCACGGCTACCCGTACCGAGCATCGAAGGAGAAGGCGTACTCCACCGACGCGAACATCTGGGGGGCGACGCACGAGGCGAAGCTGCTCGAGTTCCTCGACCAGGGCATGGACCTCATCGAGCCGATCATGGGGGTCCGGCACTGGGATCCGACGGTGGTCGTCGAGCCGGAGGTCGTCGCCGTCCGCTTCGAGGAGGGCTGGCCGGTCGCGCTCAACGGGGTCACCTACGAGGACCGGGTCGACCTCGTGCACGAGGCGAACGCGATCGGGGGCCGCCACGGTCTCGGCATGAGCGACCAGATCGAGAACCGGATCATCGAGGCGAAGAGCCGGGGCATCTACGAGGCGCCGGGCATGGCGTTACTCCACCTCGCCTACGAGCGCCTCGTCTCCGCGATCCACAACGAGGGCACGGTCGACAACTACCGGACGATGGGCCGGCGGCTCGGTCGCATGCTGTACGAGGGACGCTGGTTCGATCCGCAGTCCCTCATGCTGCGCGAACCCCTGCAGCGCTGGGTCGGCGCCGCGGTCACCGGCGAGGTCACCGTGCGGCTGCGCCGTGGCGACGACTACACGATCCTCGACACCACCGGGCCGAACCTCACGTACGCGCCGGAACGGCTCTCGATGGAGCGCGTCGAGGACGCTGCGTTCGGACCCGTCGACCGCATCGGTCAGCTCACGATGCGCAACCTCGACATCGCGGACTCCCGGGCGAAGCTCGGCGTGTACCGTGCCGCGGGAACCCTCGCCCCCGGCGCCGCCGCCGGGATCGGGGCCATCGGCCCCACGAACGACTGACCCGGGAGCACCCCCGATGATCTGTGAGACCTCCACGCCGACCGTCGCCGACCTCGCCGCAGCGACGGGCTGGACGGTCGAACCGCAGGGCGCCTGTCGCGGCGACATCTGCGTTCCGCTGCCCGAAGGGGTCCGGGTCGGCGACGACCGGGTCGATCTGCGGGCGTTCGCCGCAGCGCTGCGCATGCCGCTCGTCCACGACGCCGGCAGCGGGCTGTCGGCGCTCGGACCCTCGACGCTGTCCGGCCGGGCGCTCGTCACCGCCGAGGCACCCGACCTCGTCCTCCCCGACCTCGACGGCAGACCGTTCCGGCTCGCCTCGCTGCGCGGCCGCAAGGTGTGCCTCGTCGCCTGGTCGCCGTATTGAGGCTGCCGCAACGACCTGCCCGGGTGGCAGGCACTGCACGAGAAGCTCTCCCCCGCCGGCCTGACGGTGGTCACCGTGTGCATGGACACCGACGGTCACGCCGCACCCTGGGTCGAGCGCGCCGCCCCGACGCACCCCGCACTCGTTGACCGCGCCCACGTGCTCGGCGAACGCTTCGGTGTGGTGAACATCCCGAACGTCGTCTGGATCGACGAGTCCGGCACGATCGTGCGTCCCGCAGAGCCGGCCTGGCCCGGGCCCAAGCAACCGATCGCCGGTGGCGCCGCGCCCACCGATCTCCCCGAGCGGATGGCGACGGTGTTCGCCGAAGCGGGATCGATCCGAGCTGACCGGGAACGGTCGGTGGAGGCGCTGCGCGACTGGGTCCGCAACGGGCCTGCGAGCCGGTGGGCGCTGTCACCGAGCGAGGTCGTCGAGCGGTCGCAACCCCGCGACCCTGCGCGGGCGGAGGCGGCCGCGCACTTCGACCTCGCGCAGCACCTGCACCGCACGGGCGCGGTCGACGCGGCGGTCGCCCACTTCCGCGCCGCCCACCGTCTCCAGCCCGAGAACTGGACCTACAAGCGACAGGCGTGGGAGCTCGCCAGCCGGGTCGGCGGAGCGTTCGACCGCCTGTGGCAGGGGCCGGTCCCCGGCCGCGAGGACGAGTGGCCCTACGACGACGACTGGTTGTCATCGTTCAGGGCGGCGGGCGGCGACGCCTACTACCCCACCCTCGGCGACTGAGCAGGGCGCCGGGCGCCCTCAGCTGCCCGGCAGGACGTGGTCGGCGAACCGGTCGCGCAGGTCCTTCTTCGAGAACTTGCCGGTCGAGGTCTTCGGGACCTCGTCGATGAGGACCACGTCGTCGGGCATCCACCACTTCGCGATGCGTCCGTCGAGGTGCGCGAGCACGTCGTCGCGCGTGAGCGTCTCCCCGGGCTTCACGACCACGCAGGCGAGCGGGCGTTCCTGCCACCGGGGATGAGCGATGCCGATCACCGCCGCCTCGGCGACCTTGGGGTGCGCCATGATCTCGTTCTCGACGTTGACCGAGCTGATCCACTCACCGCCGCTCTTGATGACGTCCTTCGACCGGTCGACGAGACGGATGTAGCCCTCACGGTCCACGACGGCGACGTCGCCGGTCTTCAGCCAACCGTCCGGCGAGAACGACTGCGGTGACCGTTCGTCGTCGTAGTACTCGCGGATCACCCACGGTCCCCGCACCTGCAGCTCGCCCGAGGTCTCGCCGTCCCAGGGGCGTTCCTCCAGCGTGTCGGAGTCCACGACCCGCATCTCCACGCCGAACGCGATCACGCCGACGCTCGTGCGCAGGTCGGCCTGCTCCTCCTCGCTGAGGTGCTCGAGCGTCGACTTCACCTTGCAGACCGCCGCGATCGGATGGGTCTCCGTCATGCCCCACGCCTGCAGCAACGGCTTGCCCGTCACCCGGCGATACCCCTCCGACAGCACCTTCGGCACGGCCGAGCCGCCGCAGGGAATCGTCCGGATCGCCGAGGTGTCCCGCCCCTCGAGGAGCGGCAGCACCCCCATCCAGATCGTCGGCACGCCGGCGGCGACGGTCACGCGCTGCTCGACGATGAGATCGGCGAGGGTCGGCGCGCTCAGGTCCGGGCCGGGCATGACGAGCGACGCACCGGACGCGACCGCCCCGTGCGCGAGTCCCCACGAGTTGACGTGGAACATCGGGACGACCGGCAGGATGACGTCCCGCTCGCACACGCCGATCGAGTCGGCCTGCATCAACGCCATCGTGTGCAGGAACGTCGAACGGTGCGAGTAGAGGGCGCCCTTGGGGTTGCCGGTGGTGCCGCTCGTGTAACACATCGACGCCGCCCGGTTCTCGTCGAGCCTCGGCCACCCGGCGATCGGCTCGGCGTCGGCGAGGAGCACCTCGTAGTCGTGCACCTCCGGCCCGGCGATGTCGACGACCTCGTCACCGCCGTCGTCCATCACCACGATGTGACGCACGGTCGTGAACGTGGGCACCAGCGGGGTCAGGATCGGGAGCAGCGAGCGATCGACGAAGATCACCTCGTCGGCCGCGTGGTTGACGATGTAGGTGATCTGCTCGGGGAACAGCCGGATGTTCAGCGTGTGGCAGACCCGTCCCGAGCACGGCACGGCGAAGTAGAGCTCGAGGTGACGTGCGCTGTTCCACGCGAAGGTCCCGACCCGCGCATCGTCGCTGCATCCGAGACGATCGAGGACCGTCGCGAGGCGGCGGGTCCGGTCGGCCCACTCCCCATAGGTGGTGCGGACGAGGCCGCTCTTGGTGTTCGTGGTGATCGTCTTGTCGCGGTGGTACCGCTCGGCGCGCTCGAACAGATGCGCGAGCGTGAGCGGGAACTCCATCATCAGACCTTGCACGGCGGCCTCCGGAACTGGGCGGTGTCGGCCTAATGTCCTACCGCCCCGCCACATGCACGGTCGATTCGAGGTGTCCCGTTCCCGAACCCGCCGCGACCCCCGAGCCCCCGTCGTCCCGGCGCCCGCCGTCGCGGCTCGTCCGCGATGCGACCTTCGGCGCGGTCGCCGTGCTCGTGGTCGCGTCGAACACGGCGTCGTTCCTGTGGCCGCAGCTCGTGGATCGGCGCCCGCTGTTGCTGCTCGCGATGAACGCGCAGAACCGCTACCTGACGCTCGTCACCAACTCCCTCGACGCCTGGGAGTACTACCTCGTCGGCACCCTGCGCCTACTCGCCCCGGACCCGTTCTTCTACCTGATCGGCGCCTGGTACGGCGCACGGGCGATCACGTGGATGGAACGACGCACGCCCGGCGTCGGTCAGTCGCTCCGAGCGCTCGAGCAGCTCTTCGTCCGGGCCCGGTACGTCGTCGTCTTCGTCGCCCCGAACAACCCGGTGTGCCTGCTGGCCGGCGTGAGTGGCATGGCGTGGGTGCCGTTCCTCGTGGTGAGCCTCGCCGGGACGATCGCCCGCCTGGCGCTGTTCCGGATCTTCGGCGACGTGTTCAGCGAGCCGATCGGGTCGGTGACGAGCTTCGTGGGCGACAACCGGCTCCCGCTCATGGCGTTGTCGGGCGTGGCCCTGGCATGGAGCCTGTTGTCCGGTCGACGCAAGGGCCGTGGCGATCTCGAGGCGTTGCGGCACCTCGACGACGACCTGGGCGGACCGTCGAGCGGTCGCGACGACACCGGCCCCTAGGGCCGTCGAGCGTCAGATCCCGAGCAGGGGTTCGAGGCCGCGCGTGAGCCCGGTCGTCGTCACGATCCGCTTGGCGGCGAGCACGACCCCGGGCATGAAGCTGACGCGGTCGAAGCTGTCGTGACGGACGGTGAGCAGCTGGCCCGCCGCACCGAACAGCACCTCCTGGTGCGCGACGAGGCCACGCAACCGCACCGAGTGCACGTGCACACCGGCGGGGCCGACACCGCCACGAGCACCGGGCAGCAGCTCGGAACGGGTCGGGTCCTCGCCCCAACGGTCCGACGCCGCGGCGATGCGCTCGACGGTCGTCATCGCCGTGCCCGACGGTGCGTCGAGCTTCTGGTCGTGGTGGAGCTCGATCACCTCGACCGTCTCGAAGAACGGCGCGGCGATCTCGGCGAACCGCATCATCAGGACGGCGCCGATGGCGAAGTTGGCGGCGACGAGCACACCCGACGTGCGGAAGTCCGCCTCGAACCGGTCGAGGTCAGCCGCGTCGAACCCGGTCGTGCCGACCACCGCGTGCACCCCTGCGGCGGCGAGCGACGGAAGGTTGCGTCGCGCCGCCTCGGCGGTCGTGAAGTCGACCACCACGTCGACGCCGTCCGCCAGCATGCGCTCGACGTCATCGGTGATCTCGATCCCCTGCACGGTCCGGCCGACGGCGAAGGGGTCGATCGCGGCGACGAGATCGAGCTCGTCATCGGCGGCGACGGCGTCGCAGACCGTCGCACCCATCCGACCACCGGCACCGAGCACGCCCACACGGATCGTCATGGGCGGCACGCTACCGCGGCCTCTTCCGACCGACGGACGCTCGCGCCGGTGGAGCGGCGAACGTCCGCCGCGCGACACGGTCCACGTCCGCCGAGGTGACCGCACGAACCCGGTCGAGCTGCTCCTCCACCGACGCGACCCGGCCGTAGATCGTCTCGAGGGTGCCGAGGCGGGACATCACGGTCCACGGTTCCTCGAGGCCGAGCAGCGTCGACCCGACGAGGAACCCCTTCGCCGCCTCGAGCTCGTCGTCCCGGACGCCGTGCTCGGTGAGGTCGGCGATCTCGGCGTCGACGACATCGAGCAGCTCCCCCACCCGCTCCGGTGCGGTGCCCGCGTAGATCGTCAGCGCCCCGATCTCGTCGTAGGAGGAATACGCCGATCCGACGCTGTACGCGAGGCCGCGCCGCTCGCGCACCTCCTGGAACAGGCGGCTCGCCGGACCGTCGCCGAGGAGGTGGTCAAGCACCGCGAGGGCGTGCCGGTCGTCGTCGTGGAGCCCGACGGTCGGCCACCCGAGCGCGAGGTGCAACTGCTCGGTGCTGCGCCGCACGTGGACCGTCCCCTCGTTCGGTTGCGGCGCGGAGCGGGCCGGGGCGACGCCGACCGGCAACGAGCCGAGCCATCGTTCCGCTGCCTCCACGAGGCGGTCGTGGTCGACGACCCCGGCCGCCGCCAGAACCGTCGTGGTGCCGTTGACGTGCGCGGCCCGGAACGCCCGGAGATCCTCGACGGTGACGGCCTGCACCGTCTCCTCCCGGCCGATGACCTCCCACCCGAGCGGATGCCCGGGGAAGAGCACCTCGAAGAGCCGGGTGTCGACGAGATCTGCGGGGTCGTCCTCGGCGCCGGCGAGCTCCTCGAGGATCACCGTCCGTTCGGCCTCGAGGTCCTCGGGGCGCAGCGACGGTTCGGTCACGGCCTCGAGCAGGAGGTCCACGCCGATCGGCCAGGTGTCCCCGACCGCTGCGGCGGCGGGCCCGGCCGGCACGCGGGCGTGGAACGCCGTGAGCTCCTTCGCCGTGTAGGCATTCATCTCACCCCCGACTGCGTCGAAGGCGAGCGCGAGAGACCGGGCGTCGCGACGCCCGGTCCCCTTGAAGATCAGATGCTCGACGAGGTGCGACAACCCCGCCTGCTCGGCGGGCTCGTCACGGCTGGCTGCGCCGAACCAGACGCCGACCGCGAGGGACCGGGCTCCCGTGACCGTCTCCGACACGACGCGCACCCCGTTCGGGAGCACCGTGCGCCGGAGACGGTCGGACACGAGCCTGGCGACCGCTCAGCGGCGACGACGCGGGCGGCGGTCACGACCGCCACCGCCGTCGTCGCGGCGACCACCGTCGCGACCACCGCCGGCCGGACTGGCCGGGCCGAGGTCACCGAACTCCTCGCGGAGCTCGCCTTCGAAGCTGTCCTCGAAGGACACCCGATCGCCGCCCGCGGCCGAACCGCCGTCGTCCGCCGCACCGCCCGCAGCCCCCTCGGGAGCTTCGGGCGCATTGAGCGGGCGCAGCGAGATCTTGCCGTTCGGGTCGACGTCCTCGACGACGACCTCGATCTCCTGGCCGAGGCTCAGCACCTCGTCGACGGTCTGAATGCGTCGACCACCGCCGAGCTTGGAGATGTGGACGAGACCGTCACGCCCCGGGAGGATGTTCACGAACGCACCGAACTTGGTGATGTTCACGACCCGACCCGGGTAGGTTGCGCCGACCTCGGCCGTCGGCGGCTCGAGGATGAGCCGCACCTGCCGCTCCGCCTCACGCAGCGCACCGATGTCGACCGAGGCGACCGTGACCGTTCCCTCGAACCCGTCGTCGTCGACGGTGAGGTTCGCACCGGTCTCGGACTGGATGGCGTTGATGACCTTGCCCTTCGGGCCGATGACCTCGCCGATCTTCTCGAGGGGGATCGTGAAGCTGATGATCTTCGGTGCCGTCTCGCCGACCTCGGGGCGGGGCTCGGCGATCGCGCCGCGCATCACCTCGAGGATCTTCAGGCGGGCTTCCTTCGCCTGCTGCAGCGCAGCGGCGAGCACGTCGGCGGGGATGCCGTCGATCTTCGTGTCGAGCTGCAGCGCCGTCACGAAGTCGGCGGTGCCGGCGACCTTGAAGTCCATGTCACCGAACGCATCCTCGGCGCCGAGGATGTCGGTCAGGGTGGTGTAGGTGCCCTCGGCGTACACGAGACCCATGGCGATGCCACCGACCGGCGCCTTGATCGGCACGCCGGCGTCCATGAGTGACAGCGACGAACCGCACACCGACGCCATCGACGTCGAACCGTTCGACGACAGCACCTCGGAAACGAGGCGCAGCGTGTAGGGGAACTCGTCGATCTTCGGCACCACCGGGAGAAGCGCCCGCTCGGCGAGGAGACCGTGACCGATCTCGCGTCGCTTCGGCCCACGCATGAAGCCGGTCTCGCCGGTGGAGAACGGCGGCATGTTGTAGTGGTGCATGTAGCGCTTGCGGGCGACGTTGTCGATGCCGTCGATCATCTGGTCCATGCGCTGCATGCCGAGCGTGGTGATGTTGACGACCTGCGTCTCACCCCGCTCGAACAGCCCCGAACCGTGCGCCGTCGGCAGGATGCCGACCTCGGCGGCGAGGGGCCGCAGGTCGCGGGGGCCACGACCGTCGATCCGCACGCCCTCGGTGACGATGCGCTTGCGGACCAGGTTCTTCGTGAGGGACCGGCACGCCGCCTTGAGCTGCTTCTCGGCGTCGGCGAGGTGGGCGAACCGGGGCAGGAGCTCGGCGACGACGGCGGCGCGGACCTCGCCCTCGGCGTTGTCCCGCTCGGCCTTGCGGGCGATGGAGATGACCGGGGTCATCCGGGACGTGCCGGCCTCGGCGACCGCCTCGTACACCTCGGGCAGGTAGTCGAGCTGCGCGTTGTAGGACATCGTCGGCTTGGCGCCGGCCTGGGCGACGAGCTCGTGCTGCATCGCGATGAGATCCTTGATGTGGCGCTTCGCCTCGTCGAGACCCCGGGCGAGCTCCTCCTCGGTCACCTTCGGCGACCCGGCGACGATGTTGTCCCAGGTGGCCTCGGTCCCGCCGGCCTCGACCATCATGATGGCGACGTCGCCACCGTCGAGCTCACGGCCGGCGACGACCATCTCGAAGGACGAGTCGTCGCCCTCCTCGTAGGTGGGGTGCGGGATCCACCGACCATCCGCGCTGAACGCGAGGCGCACGGCGCCGATCGGGCAGAGGAAGGGGATGCCGGAGAGCACCAGCGCCGCCGACGCGCAGTTGATGGCGAGCACGTCGTGGGGGTTGATCTTGTCGGCGCCCATGATCGTGCCGACGACGTGGACCTCGTTACGGAAGTCGTCGGGGAAGTTCGGGCGCAGCGGGCGGTCGATCAGACGGCACGTGAGGATCGCGCTGTCGGCGGCACGGCCCTCCCGGCGGAAGAAGCTGCCGGGGATCTTCCCGGCCGCGTACATCCGCTCCTCGATGTCGACGGTGAGGGGGAAGAAGTCGATGCCGTCGCGCACCGACTTGGCTGCGGTCGCAGCGACGAGCACGTACGTGCCGCCGATGCGGCCGACGACGGCACCGTCGGCCTGCTTGGCGAAACGACCGGTCTCGAAGGAGATGACCTTGTCGGGCGCGCCGGTGACGGGCGCGCTGACGGCGTAGGGATGGATCATGGGTACTGGTTGCCTTTCCGGGCCGGACGGCCCGCACGGGAGGCGACGGTGTTGGCCAGTTCCCAGGTCGTGTGGTCCGACGTAGTGCCGGGCCGCAGGAGCTGGCAGCTGACCGGACGTCCGGCGCGGCCCCCTTGGTTTCGGTTCGCCGGCGCGACAGCGCGCCGACCCCGCAAGGCTAGCGGGTCCGGCGCCGTCGAACGCGTTCGGTGGTGGCGGCGCCGCTCAGCGACGCAGGCCGAGCTTGGCGATCAGCTCGCGGTACCGGTTCACGTCGTTGGCCCGCACGTAGTCGAGGAGGCGGCGACGCTGACCGACCAGCATGAGCAGGCCACGGCGGCTGTGGTGGTCCTTCTTGTGCACCTTCAGGTGCTCCGTGAGGTGCGTGATCCGCTCGGTGAGCAGCGCGACCTGGACCTCCGGGGAACCGGTGTCCTTCGCGTGCTTGCCGTGTTCGGCGATGATCTCGGCGGTGCTCTTCACGGGAGTTCCCTTCGGGTGTCGGACCCAGCCCTCCGGCCGTCGTGCGGACCGGAGCGCAGTAGTAGGCGGCAGACGTTAGCGCAGACGCGCAGCGAGATACCCAGTCAGCTCGGCGATCGGGACCCGCTCCTGGGCCATCGAGTCGCGTTCGCGCACGGTGACGGCCCGGTCCTCGACGGTGTCGAAGTCGACGGTGACGCAGAACGGGGTACCGATCTCGTCCTGGCGTCGGTAGCGACGGCCGATGGCCTGGGTCTCGTCGTAGTCGCACATCCACGTCGGCTGCAGCTCGGCGAGGATCTCCCGGGTGAGGTCGGTGAGCGGCT
>VGBO01000074.1 GCA_016870475.1 Actinomycetota bacterium
CGATGGACGGTTGGCGGATCGCACTCGTCGAGAAGGGCGTCTTCGGCGGAACCTGCCTCAACCGCGGCTGCATCCCCTCCAAGATGTTCGTGCATGCGGCGGATCTCGCAGCCTCGGTGCCGCGTATGGCCCGGCTCGGCGTGCACGCCACGCTCGACCAGGTCGACTGGTCGGGAATCGTCGAGCGGGTGTTCGGCCGCATCGACCCGATCGCCGCCGGCGGTGAGGAGTACCGCCGGGAGCGCTGCGACAACGTGACGGTCTTCGCCGGTGCGGCGCGGTTCCTCGACGAGAGGACTCTCGAGGTCGACGGCGTCCGGCTGCGCGGCCGCCACGTCCTGCTCGCCGCGGGCGCTCGGCCGCATCTGCCCGATCTCCCGGGTCTCGACTCGGTGCCCTTCCACACCTCCGACACGATCATGCGTCTGCCGGAGCTCCCGCGGCGCATGATCGTGCTGGGTGGTGGGTTCATCGCTGCGGAGCTCGGTCACGTCTTCGGGAGCTTCGGCGTGGAGATCACGTTCGTCTTCCGTGGTCCCCGGCTCCTGCGGGACCAAGACGACGCCCTCTCCGCCCGGGTGACGGAGGAGTACCGCCGTCGTTTCGAGGTCGCCGACGGGTCGACACCGCTGCGGGTGCGGACCGCGGAGGACGGCAGCGTCGCGCTGACGGTGCTGCGGGGTGGGCGAGAGGTCGACATCGTCGGTGACGCGCTCCTCGTCGCGACCGGACGCACGCCCAACGGCGACGAGCTCGACGTCGCTGCTGCCGGGCTCGCAACCGACCCCACAGGTCGTCGGGTCCTCACCGACGAGTTCCTCCGCACCTCGACGAGTGGGATCTGGGCGATCGGGGACCTCACGAACGAGCAGCAGCTCAAGCACCTCGCGAACGCCGAGGCGCGGGCAGCGTTCTGGAACATCCTCCACCACGACGAGCCCTCCGCCTGGCGGCGGATCGATCGCACCCATGTGCCTTGGGCGGTCTTCGGGAGCCCGCAGATCGCCGGGGTCGGGCTCCGTGAGCAGGACCTCGTCGATGGTGACGTCCCCTTCGTGGTGGCGTCGAAGGACTTCGGGGCGACGGCGTACGGCTGGGCGATGGAGGATTCGAGCAGCTTCTGCAAGGTCATCGCTCACCGCGACGAGCGGACTATCCTCGGTGCCCACATCATCGGTCCGCAGGCTCCGACGCTCCTCCAACCTCTCGTGCAGGCGATGCAACTCGGCCAGACCGTCGATCAGATCGCGCACGACGTCTGGTACATCCATCCGGCGCTCACCGAGGTTGTCGAGAACGCGCTGCTCGATCTCTGAGCACCGCGACCTGCACGACGGGTGAACGGTGCGCAAGGATGCCGCCATGGCACTGCTCGGTGACCGGACGTCCGGTGCGGCGAGACTGCGGGAGCTCCTCCGACGGGGTTCCCCACTCTGCGCCCCCGGCGCCTACGACGCACTGAGCGCCAGGCTCGTGGCCGAGGCGGGCTTCGACGCCGTCTACCTGACCGGCTTCGGCGCGTCGGCGTCCCTTCTCGGCCGCCCCGACGTCGGCCTGCTGACCGGGACCGAGATGGCGGGTCATGCCGCGCGTCTCGCCGACGTCGTCGACGTCCCGCTCATCGCCGATGCCGACACGGGCTACGGGAACGTGGTGAACGTGATCCGCACGGTCCGGGCCTACGAGCGGGCGGGTGTCGCCGGCTTCCACCTCGAGGACCAGGTCGCTCCGAAGAAATGCGGACACCTCGCCGGCAAGGCCGTCGTGCCCGTCGAGGAACACGTCGCGAAGATCCGCGCCGCGGTGGCTGCACGTACCGATCCCGACACGGTGATCATCGCCCGCACGGACGCCCGGGCGGTCGAGGGGTTCGACCGGGCCATCGAGCGTGCCCAGCGCTACGCCGACGCCGGGGCGGACGTGCTCTTCGTGGAGGCACCCCAGTCCGTCGCAGAGATCGAGGAGACGGCGCGCCGCCTCGCAGGCCACCGACTCCTGTTCAACTGGGCGGAGGGTGGTCGCACGCCGGCGATCTCGCTCGCGGACCTCGCCGCCCTCGGCTACGCCATCGTCATCTTCCCCTTGACCGCGCTCTTGAGTGCGACGACCGCCGTGCGGGAGTCCCTCGAGAGCCTCAAGCGGGAGGGAACTCCGCGTGCAGCGATGGAGGCCGGTCGACTGACGACCTTCGGGTCCTTCGTGGACGACCTGGGCCTCCCCGAGGTCTACGAGCTCGAACAGCGGTTCCTGGACGGACGAGCCTGATGCAGAGGAGCGCGTGATGGATTTCGAACTCGACGCCGAGCACCGGATGTTCCGGGATTCGATGCGATCCTTCGTCGATCGGGAGATCCGACCCGTTGCCCGGGAGTGGGAGCAGTCGGGCCGGTATCCAACCGAGATCGTCGAGACGATGGGGGAGTTGGGCCTGTTTGGGCTCACCATCCCCGAGTCCCACGGCGGCCTCGGCGCCGATCTCGTGACCCTTGCGATCGCGTTCGAGGAGATCGCACGCGGATGGATGGGCATCGCCGGCATCCTCGGCAGCCACACGCTCGCCTGCAAGATGATCGCGGACCACGGGACCGACGACCAGAAGGCGAAGTACCTCGCCGACCTCGCCACGGGCCGTCGCCGGACCTGCATCGCGCTCACCGAGCCGGATGCGGGGTCGGACCTGCAGGCCATCACGACCCGGGCCGAACGGGACGGCGACGAGTACGTCATCAACGGCACGAAGATGTGGATCACGAACGCACGGTTCGCCGATCCGATGCCGGTCCTCGCCAAGACCGACCCGACGGTCGAGCCCCGCCACCGGGGGATGAGCGTGCTGCTCGTCGAGGCGGGGACACCCGGACTCGAGGTGCTCCGCGACATCCCGAAGCTCGGCTATAAGGGACCGGAGAGCTGCGAGGTCGTGCTCCGCGACGTGCGCGTGCCTTCGGCGAACCTGCTCGGCGGCGTCGAGGGTCGGGGCATGGTGCAGGTCCTGTCCGCCCTCGAGGTCGGCCGGATCAACGTCGCGGCGCGGGCAGTCGGGGTCGCGCAGGCGGCCTACGACTACGCCCGCGACTACTCCGGTGAGCGTCGGGCCTTCGGGCAGCCGATCTCCGGATTCCAGGCCGTGCAGCACAAGCTCGCCGACATGGCGACCGGCGTCCAGGCGGCTCGGCTGCTCACCTGGTGGGCGGCGTCGCGGGCCGATGCGGGCGGTCGGGCCGATACCGAGACGGGGATGGCGAAGCTGTTCGCCTCGGAGTTGGCCCTCACCGCAGCGCTGGACTCGATGCGGATCCACGGTGGCTACGGCTACTCCACCGAGTTCGAGGTGGAGCGCCTCTACCGGGACGCACCGCTGATGGCCATCGGGGAGGGGACGAGCGACATCCTCCGTGGCGTCATCGCCCGGTCGTTGCTCGCCGGCTGGTCGGGCGACTGAGCGGCGCCCGCTCAGGCCGGGTCCTCGGCGGCGAATCGTCGCACGGTCGCCGTGGCCGGGTGCGCCCGGACCGCCTCCCGGAGGCGGGCCCCGGTCGCCTCGAGGTAGCGGCGGGTCGTGTCGAGGGAGGCGTGGCCGAGGAGCTCTTGCAACTCGACCACGTCCACCCCGTGGTCGAGTGCGCTGGTGGCGAACGTGTGCCGGAGCGCGTGTACGAGTGCGCCCTCGGGGACCTGGGCGCGGATCCCCGCTCGGCGGTAGAGCTTGTCGATCCAGTGCTGGACCTGCTGACGCGACGGCCGATCGCCCGTGTCGGCGCGGACGATCAACGGCGTCGCGGGGTGGTCGAGGACGTGGGAGGGGAAGCGGGTCGCTCGCTCGCCGAGGTAGCGACCGACGAGCCGCTCGTAGGGGTCCTCGATCGGCACGGTCCGGGGCTTCCCGCCCTTGCCGACCACCACGAGACGGCGTGCGCCCTCGGGGCCCTCGAAGCTCCCCACGGTGAGACCGACCACCTCGGCGAGCCGGAGGCCCGTCACGACGAAGGTGGCGACCAGCGCGACGTCGCGTGCCGGCCACGGATGACGGCCCGTCGGGTCGATCTCCGCCGCCGTGGCGAGCAGGCAGGAGATTGCGTCGTCGCGGTGGATGACCTTTGCCCGGGTTCGGGGCTGGCGAGGTGGCACGATGGCCCGCATGGGATTGGCGCTGCAGAGGTCGTCGGCGACGAGGACGTCGAACCAGGCGTTCCACGCGCTCCAGGCCCGACGGACCGAGGCGGCGGCGTGATCGGACGCCCACGAGGCGAAGCCGTCCCGGATGGCGCGCTTGTCGATGTCGTCGATCCGGAGCTCGTCGAGTGTCGTGTCGTGGGCCTCGGCGATGCGGGCACCGACGCCGAGCAGATCGCTGCGGTAGGCGGCGATCGTGTGCGGCGAAGGCTTCCGGGTCCGCAGCTCCACGAGGAACCGGTCGACGGCTCCTACGAACGCCGTGCTCTGTTGCATAACCATGATTATGCCAGATTCACGTACCGGGTCGGCGCACCCCGATGAGCCCCACCCCCGACGCCTCCCTCGTCCGGATCGGCTGGGACGACGAGGTCGAGCAGTTCGCAGCGCCGCACCTCGCCGCCGGCCGATCCGTCGGCCGGGTCAGCGCGACGTCCCGAGGCTTCGACACGGTCCGGACACCGGACGGTGACGTCCTCTCGGACCGATCGCTCGCCCGACACCGGGCCGCCGGCCTGGATGGCCCGCCCGTCGTCGGCGACTGGGCCGCCGTCGAACAGGTCGACCGGGCCGCTGCCGTCGTGGCGCTCGCGCCGCGCCGAGGCGTCGTGGTCCGCCGCGACCCCGGTGAGCACGCCGACGCGCAGGTCGTCGCAGCGAACGTCGACGTGGTCGGATGCGTGTTCGGCCTGGACCGACCCGTGAGCCTCCGGCGGGTCGAGCGGCTCTTGGTCCTCGTGCACGAGGGTGGTGCTTCCCCCTGCGTGATCCTCACCAAGGCCGACGCCGCGAGCGTCGAGGAGCTCCGCGCCGTCCTCGACGACCTCGCCACGCTCCCCGGTACTCCCCCCGTCGTGGTCACCTCGGTCCGGACCGGTACCGGCCTCGACGACATCAACCGTCTCCTCCTGCCCGCCCGGACGCTCGCGCTCCTCGGTGAGTCGGGTGCGGGGAAGTCGACCCTCACGAACGCGCTCGTCGGCAGCGACCTCCAGCACGTGGGCGACGTCCGGGCACGAGACCGTCGAGGGCGACACACCACAACCGTCCGCCGGCTCCTCCCCTGCCCCGAAGGGGGTGCGGTCATCGACACGCCCGGTCTCCGTGCGCTGGGCATGTGGGATGCCGTCGAGGGGCTCGCCGAGGCGTTCCCCGACATCGTCGCCCTTGCGCCGAGGTGCCGGTTCAGGAACTGCACCCACCGGGACGAACCCGGCTGCGCGGTCCGGCGCGCCGTCGCTTCCGGTGAGCTGGCGAAAGCGCGACACCGGAGCTACCTCGACCTCCGGGCCGAGCTCGACGACGTGGAGGACCGCCGGGTCGCGCGCGTCCGAAGGCACGGCGAAGGCCGGCGCCCCCGCCCAGCGCCCAGGGTCACCGACGGGCTCGACGAGATCGACGACCTCGACGACGACGTCGACTGAGGGTCCCGGGCCACGTCCGGCACGGACGCCACCTACGCTGCCGCCGTGGCCGCGCGACAGCCCGACGAGGACCCCTACGCCTGCCTCGGCGTCCCCCGGGACGCCGACCTCGTGGTGCTCCGGGCTGCGTACCGGCGTCTCGCCAGGGAGCTCCACCCCGATCTCGTCGGTGTCGACGGACGGGCGGACCTCGATCGGCAGCGGCGGATGGCCTCGGTGAACGAGGCGTGGTCGCTGCTGTCGGATCCGGTTCGTCGCGCGACCTACGACCGTGCCGCCGCGGCGCGCCGGGTCGCCGACACGGTCGTCCGACGACCCGGCGTCGACATCCGGCCGACCGCGCCCGTCCGCGGCGGCGTCGGCCACCGCCGGGAGGCCTGGGTGCAGAGCGTCCGGGTCCGCATCCGCTTCCTCGGTGCCCTCGCCGGCCGATCTGCCGTGCAGACCCTGCTCGTCCGCCACCCCGGCACCGCTCGCAGCGACTGGGAAGCACGGGTCGAGCCGATCCTCGACCTCCTCGCCGAGGACACCGAAGGGCGCCTCCGGGCAGCTCGTCAGGCCGGGGCAGCGCCGCTCGACCTCGCCAACGCCGCGCTGCTCCTCGGTCTTCGGGAGATCGCAAAGCGCACCGCCGAGGATGCACGTCGGGTCGGGGTCACCGACGAGCACGCGCACCGGGCCGAGCTCGTCGACCGGATGTTCGCGACACTCGGCCACGAGCTCCCCTTCGAGCTCGTGCGTGCGCTCGGCGACGCGCCTCGTGCGGTTCGACGACTGCGCGACCGCTCCTGACCGGTTGCGTGGCGGCGAGCCTGCTCGCAATGGATGCGACCTTGGCTAAGGTGCGCGCACGCCGCACCGGAGGAACGCCATGACCATGACCACGACGACGTCACAGGGGTCCGTCGCACCCGCTGATGAAGGCGCGTTCCGGCGCCGGGCTCAGGACTTCCTCGCCGCCAACGCCCAGCGGAAGGCGGAGCGAGGTCAGGACTCGGCACCCCGGTCGCTCGAGCCGGAGAGCGCAGCGGAGATCGAGGAGTCCAAGCGCTTCCAGGCCGCTCTCATGGACGCCGGCCTCGGCTTCATCACCTGGCCCCGCGAAGCAGGCGGTCAGGGCCTCACCGGCCGCCACCTCGAGATCTTCAACGAGGAGGCCGCGGCCTACGAGCTCCCGATCGGGATCTATCAGATCGGCCACGGGATGTGCGCCCCGACCATCCTCGAGTTCGGCACGCCCGAACAGCGGGCCACCCACCTCCCCGACCTTCTCCGCGGCTCGAGGATCTGGTGTCAGCTCTACTCCGAGCCGGGCGCGGGTTCCGACGTCGCGTCGTTGCAGACCCGAGCGGTGCGGGACGGCGACGAGTACGTCGTGAACGGCCAGAAGGTGTGGACCTCGGGAGCCCACTACTCCGACTTCGGCATCCTCATCGCCCGGACCGACCCGGAGGCGCCGAAGCACCGTGGGATCTCCATGTTCATCGTCGACATGCGAACCGCGGGGATCGAGTTCCGCCCGCTCCGCCAGATCACCGGCGAAGCCAACTTCAACGAGGTCTTCTTCACCGACGCCCGCATCCCCGCGGCGAACCTCCTCGGGACGGAGAACGACGGTTGGCGCCTCGCGGTCGCGCTGCTGATGAACGAACGCGTGGCCATTGGCGCCGCGGGTGAGGGGCCGAGCCACGGCGGCTCCGCTCCGCTCATTCGTCTTGCGCGTGCGACCGGACAGATCGACGACCCGGTCGTCCGACAGGGTCTCGCCGACGTCTACACCCGCGAGACGATCATGCGGTTCATCGGCCTCCGGATCCGCGCCGCACAGAAGGCCGGTCGAGCGCCAGGTCCCGAGGGTTCGCTCGCCAAGCTCGCCGGCGCGGTGCTCGCACGGCGCTCCTCCGACCTCGCAATCCGCATCGCCGGCGCAGCCGGTCAGGCGTGGGACTCCGAAGAAGCCGCTGGTTCGCGCTGGTCGATGTCGGTGCTGTCCGCTCCGGCGCACGCCATCGCCGGTGGAACGAACGAGATCCAGCGCGGGATCATCGGCGAACGCGTCCTCGGGCTCCCGAAGGAGCCGGCGGTCGATCGCGATCTCCCCTTCAAGGACCTCCGGGTCGGCACCGAACGCTGAGGTCGACGGCGGCGCCACAGGGTGCCGTCGGTCAGCCTGCCCGCCAGGGGCCGTCGTCCGCTCGGGGTTCTTTCGGGAGGCCGAGGACCCGCTCCCCCACGATGTTTCGCTGGATCTGCGAGGTCCCCGCGTAGATCGTGCCGGATCGGGCTCGCATGGCGACCTCGTTCCAGGATCGGGGCGACGACGGCGCGCCGACGGCATCTCCGGCGATCCCCGATGCTGCCGGACGTCCCTCGAGGAGCATGCCCTCGGCACCGTGGAGGTCGACGGCGAGCTGGGTCACCTCGCGGTGGTACTCCGACCAGAGGAGCTTCATGAGCGAGGACTCCGGGCCGGGCCGTCCTCCGGCGAGGACCGTCGAGAGGTTTCGGAGTCCCATCCAGCGCATGACCTCGACGGTGCTGTGGCACCGCGCCAGCCGACCACGCACGAGCGGGTCGCTCGTGGCACCCCGCTCGCGTGCGAGCGCCACGAGGCGGTCGAGCTCCTCGCGGTAGGTGATCGACAGCGTCGTCGCCCGTCCACCTCGCTCGAAGCCGAGCAGCGTGTTGGCGACGGCCCAGCCGTTGTCCACCTCGCCGACGACGTTCGTGCGCGCCGTGCGCACCTCGGTGAAGAAGACCTCGTTGAACTCGTGACCGCGGGCGATGTTGATGATCGGTCGTACCTCGATGCCCGGTTGATCCATCGGTACGAGTAGGAACGTGATCCCTGCGTGCTTCGGCTGGTGGGGTGCGGTTCGGCTGAGAACGAAGATCCAGTTCGCCGTCTGCGCGTTCGACGTCCAGATCTTCTGTCCGTCGACGATCCACTCGTCGCCGTCGAGGCGCGCCCTGGTACCGAGGTTCGCGAGGTCCGATCCGGCGTCGGGCTCCGAGTAGCCCTGGCACCAGCGGTCCGTGCCGTCGAGGATCCGTGGGAGGAGGTGGCGCTTCTGGTCCTCGGTCCCGCATGCCATCACGGTCGGTCCGACCATGCCGATGCCGAACCCGTCGTTCGGTGACCCCGTCGGCACACCGGCCCGAGCGAACTCCTCGGAGATGACCACCTGCTCGAGCGCGGTGAGCCCCGCCCCGCCGTACTCCTTCGGCCACGCCACTGCGAGGAGCTGGTGGTCGGCGAGAGTTGCCCGCCACGACTGCACGAACGCCCGCCGCTCCTCGGACCCGAGGGCTCCGAGCCCCTCCCAGTCGCTCGGCAGGTTCGACCGCAGGAACTCACGGATCCGTGCTCGGTAACTCTCGGCCTCGGCGGTATAGGTGGGTCGCACGGGAGGACGCCTCCGGCTCGGGGACTTCGGATGGTTGCCGAACCGTAGTCCGCCCTCCGGCTGCGACGGGGCCGCACTGGCCGTCCGCCGGAGGGGACGTCCGCACCGACGGTGTGCGAGGCTTGGCCCATGGCGGTCGTCTGGCGGGATCGACGGGACCTCGACCGGCCGGTCCTCGTGGTCGGCTTCGAGGGATGGTTCGACGTCGCACAGGCGGCCACGGAGGCGGTCCGCCACCTCGCCGGGCGCTACGACGCCGCCGAGGTCGCCGGGATCGACGCCGAGGACTACTTCGACTTCACGGCCCGTCGACCCGAGATCCGCCTCGTCGGCGGCGACCGGGTGATCGTCTGGCCGCCGAATGACTGCGTCGGTGCGACGACGCCGGGCACGGGCCGAGACCTGCTCCTCCTCGCCGGGACCGAACCGCACCTGCGCTGGCGCAGCTTCTGTGACGAACTCGTGGAGATCATCCGTGCGACGCGGACCGAGTTGGTCATCACCGTCGGTGCGCTCGCCGATGCCGTGCCCCACACGCGGCCGCCGATGGTGCGCGGTAGCTCGACCAATCCTGACCTCGCCGCCCGACTCGGACTCGATCGTCCGAGCTACCAGGGTCCGACCGGGCTGATCGGGGTGCTCCATGACCGACTCGACCGCGAGGACGTCCCCGTGATCTCTCTACGGGTCGCCGTGCCGCACTACGTCGCCAACACCCCGAACCCTCGGGCGTCCCAAGCGCTCCTCCGCCATCTCGAGCGGGTCACGGGGATTCCGACCGGCTACGACGATCTCGAGGACCGGATCTCGGAGTGGGCCCTGCAGGTCGACCGAGCCGTCGCGGAGGACAGCGAGGTGGCCGCGTACGTGCGGCGCCTCGAGGCGCAGGCCGATGCCCGGCTCCCGCTCGACCTGCCGTCGGGCGACGACCTCGCCGCGGAGGTCGAACGCTTCCTCCGCGAGCAGCATCCCGACGAGTGAGCGGCACGCTGGCGGATCGGCTCCCCGAGGATCCGTCGGGGGGCGCCGTGCTCGACGCGTTCCTCGCCTGGTGCGCAGAGCAGGAGCTCGACCTCTATCCCCACCAGGAGGAGGCGATCCTCGAGCTCTTCGACGGGTCGAACGTCGTGCTGTCGACGCCCACCGGGTCGGGGAAGTCCCTCGTCGCGCTCGCACTCCACGCTGCGTCGCTCGCGGCAGGACGTCGCTCCTGGTACACGGCGCCGGTCAAGGCGCTCGTCTCGGAGAAGTTCTTCGCGCTGTGTCGTGATCTCGGTCCGGACAACGTCGGCCTCATCACCGGTGACGCGACGGTGAACCCGGAGGCACCGGTGATCTGCGCCACTGCGGAGATCCTTGCGGGCATGGCGCTCCGGCACGGGGCCGAGGCACCGGTCGACGACGTGGTGATGGACGAGTTCCACTACTACGGCGATCCCGGTCGCGGGGTCGCCTGGCAGATCCCGCTCGTGACCCTGTCGCGGGCGCGGTTCCTCCTGCTGTCCGCGACGCTCGGGCCCGTCGACCGGTTCCTCACGGACCTTCGTCACCGGACCGGCCGCCGTTCGGTCGAGATCGGCGCCGTGGATCGACCGGTGCCGCTCGACTTCACCTACCGGGAGACACCGCTCCTCGACTCGGTCGCCGAACTCGTCGCCAGCGGCCGAACGCCCGTCTACGTCGTGCACTTCACCCAGGCCGCGGCGACCGAACAGGCCCAGGCGCTCCTCTCGGTGCCCGTGACCGGTGCGGCCGAGCGGAAGGAGCTCGGTCGGGTGCTCGCAGAGGAGCGGTTCTCCTCGCCCTTCGGCAAGGAGCTCCGTCGGGCGCTCGCACAGGGCGTGGGGATCCATCACGCGGGGATGCTCCCCCGCTACCGACTCCTCGTCGAACGACTCGCCCAGGCCGGGCTCCTCCGGGTGGTCTGCGGCACCGACACGCTCGGGGTCGGGGTCAACATCCCGATTCGCACCGTGCTCTTCGCCCGGCTCTGCAAGTACGACGGGTCCACGACCCGGGTCCTCGACGTGCGAGAGTTCCACCAGATCG
>VGBO01000075.1 GCA_016870475.1 Actinomycetota bacterium
GTCCTCGAGTTCTGAGCGGCACCGCACGTGTTCCTCAACCGTTTCGCCGACGGTGTCGACGCCGTCGACCTGACCGGGACCGAGGAGTTCGCGTCACTCCTGCAGAGCGCCGACGAGCTCGGCGTCACGCATGCCGACACGGTGCGGTACGTGTCACGGAACACGGTGGTGCGCGGGCAGCGCTTCCACTTCAGCGAGTGGGGCGTTCCGGGCCGTCCGCAGCTCCTCCTCCTCCACGGCGGCAACCAGTCCGCCCACTCCTGGGACCTCGTGTCCCTCCACCTCGCCGACCGGTTCCACGTCTTCGCGCTCGACCAGCGGGGACACGGCGACTCGGAGTGGAGCCGCGAGCTCGACTACTCCCTCGACGCGATGGTCGCCGACGCCGAGGCGTTCGTCGCAGCGGTCGGACTCGACCGGCCGGTCGTGCTCGGCCACTCGATGGGGGGCCGGGTGACCCTCACGCTCGCGCTGCGTCGCCCGGATCTCGCCCGCGCGCTCGTCGTGGTCGACGTCGGACCCGAGGTGTCCGAAGCCGGTGCCCGGACCATCCTCGACTTCGTCGCCCGGAACCTCGAATTCGACGACCTCGATCAGTTCGTCGACAACGTCGTGCGTTACGACCCGTTCCGTTCGCGCGAGCACATCACCCGCACGCTGCGGTACAACCTGCTGCAGCGTGCCGACGGCCGTTGGATCTCCAAGGTCGACCACCGCAGGATCCCGCATCCGAACCGGGCGCTGACCCTCGACGACGTGCGGGCGATCGAGGTCCCGGTCCTCGTGGTTCGGGGGGCGGAGTCGAACATCCTCGAGGCGGACGCCGCCGTCCGGTTCGCCGACGCACTGCCGTCCGGACGACTCGTGACGGTGGACCGCACGGGACACAACGTCCACTCCGGCAACACGACCGGGTTCCTGGCTGCGGTCGCGCCGTTCCTCGAGGCGGTCACGGGCGACTGACCGCAGCGGGAGCAGCAGGCGGACTGCTCGCTAGTGTCGCCGCCATGCACGGCAACGCGATCTGTGAGATGTTCGGCATCGAGTTCCCGATCCTGGCGTTCACGCACTGCAGGGACGTGGTCGCGGCGGTGTCGAAGGCGGGAGGCCTCGGTGTCCTCGGGGCGGTCGGGCACACGCCGGAGGGGCTCGACGTCGATCTTCGGTGGATCCGCGAACAGGTCGGCGACCGACCCTTCGGCGTCGATCTGCTGATCCCGACCCGGTACGTCGGGTCCGAGGAGGGCGGCCTCGACCGCAAGCGCACCGAGCAGCTCATCCCCGAGGAGCACCGGCGGTTCATGGACGAGATGCTCGACCGCTACGGCGTGCCGGATCTCCCGCCCCGACCGGACCGTCCCACGACCACCGGGTTGTCCCTCACGCACAACCGGGCGCAGCCGCTCGTCGACGTGGCGCTGAGCCACGACATCGCGCTCATCGCGAACGCTCTCGGCCCGCCCGGACCGGGGCTCGTCGAGGCCGCCCACGCGAGGGGGGTGAAGGTGGCCGCGCTCGCCGGGTCGTTGGCGCATGCCGTGCGGCACGCCGCAGCGGGAGCGGACGTGATCATCGCGCAGGGTTCCGAAGCCGGCGGTCACACCGGTGAGGTGGGGACGATGGTCCTCGTCCCCGAGGTGGTCGACGCCGTGGCCCCGATCCCGGTGCTCGCCGCCGGTGGGATCGGCCGCGGACGGCAGATGGCCGCAGCGATGGCGCTCGGCGCCGCCGGGGTGTGGTGCGGATCGGTGTGGCTGACGACCGAGGAGTCCGAGGTGGTGCCGACCATCAAGGACAAGATGCTCGCGGCGACCTCGTCGGACACGGTGCGGTCCCGGTCGATGACCGGCAAGCCGGCCCGCATGCTGCGCTCCGCCTGGACGGAGGAATGGGAACGCCCGGACACCCCCGATCCGCTCCCGATGCCGTTGCAGAGTCAGCTCGTCGCCCGCCCGCAGGCCCGCATTCGCACCTACGCACATGCGAGCGACGGCGCTGCGGCCCTGTCGCAGTACTTCGTCGGGCAGGTCGTCGGTCAGGCGGACCGGGTGCGTCCGGCGGGACGGGTCGTGCTCGACATGGTCGAGGAGTTCGTCGACACCATCGGACGTCTCGGGACCACGCTCGACGGCTGATCAGATGATGCCGAGGTCGCGCAGCTCGGCCATCCGGCCGCCGTCGATCCCGGCTGCTGCGAGCACCTCCTCCGTGTGAGCGCCGAGGGCGGGAGCGCCGTGGCGTACCCGGGTCGGCGTGCGGGAGAACTTCGCCACGGGCCCGATGATCGGCGCCGTCGAGCCGTCGGAGAGCTCGGTGTCCTGCAACATCGCGCGTTCCCGCACGTGGTCGAGTCGGGCGGCGTCGGTGTAGCTGTTCACGCGGCTGCAGACGATCCCTGCTGCGCTCAGATCGGCGAGCAACGCCTCCGACGTGCGACCGGCGCAGTACGCACCGACGATCTGGTTGATCTCGTCACGCCGGCCGAGCCGTTCCACGTTGGTGGCATAGCCGTCCGCCTCGGCGAGGTCGGTGCGGCCCATGAGGTCGCACAGCTTCCGCCAGTGGCTGTCGAGGATGATCGCCACGTAGACGTCCTCGTCGATGGTCGGGTAGCTGTTGGTCGGCGTACTCACGCCGACCTCGTTCCCCCAGCGGCTCGCCGGGATGCCGAGCGCGCCGGCGCTGAGGTGGGCGTTCGACTGGAACATGATCGCGTCGAGGAGCGCGACGTCGACGTGCTGTCCCTCGCCGGTGCGACTCCGGTGGGTCAGGGCGGCGAGGGTCCCGATCGTCGCGTGGAGCCCGGCGAGGTCGTCGGCGAGGAAGGTCGGCGCCTTGGTGGGCGCACCGTCCCGCGCCCCGTTGAGGGACATCCACCCGCTCGCTGCGAGCGCAGCCGGGTCGTAGCCCGGCAGGTGCGACCACGGGCCGTACTGGCCGTAGCCACTGACCGACACGTACACGAGGTCGGGACGCACGGCCCGGCAGGCGTCGTAGCCGATGCCCCAGGCGTCGAACGTCCCGGCCTTGAAGTTCTGGACCACGACGTCGACGTGCGGAACGATCGCGAGGAACGTGTCGCGCCCCTCGGGCCGCCGCAGGTCCACCGTGACGCTCCGCTTGTTGCGGTTGACGGTTTCGTTCGCAAGGGGGAGTTCGGTGCCGGGGATCACCGGCGGCCAGGCCGTCCCTCCCGCCGATCCAGGCAGGTCGACCCGCACGACGTCCGCGCCGAGGTCGGCGAGGACGCACCCCACCATCGGACCCGCCCAGGCGGTCGTCGCCTCGAGGACCCGGATGCCGGCGAGCGGCCCGGGGAGGTCGGTGGCGGCCTCGGCGAAGAAGTCATCGCGTCGCATGCCGTCACCCTAGGAGCTACGGCGTGACCGCGTCCCCGGTGCCGCCGTCGACCCGCCAGTTCGCACCGTGCACGAACGCCCCGGTCGCTCCGGCGAGGAAGGCGACGACCCGGCCGACGTCCTCCGGTTCGGGGATCCGGCCAGTGGGGACGTCCATGAACTCCTCGAAGACGAGCCGTTGCACGGATTCCCAGTCGGTGGGCCGGCCGAGCCGTTCGGCGCGTGCGGTGAACCGGGCCCGGATCTCGTCGGTCGCGATGATCCCCGGGCTGACGAGGTTGACGGTGATCCCCGTTCCGGCGAGTTCCTTGGCGAGCGACGTGACCATCGCCGGCAGGGCGCCCTTCGCGGCGTAGTACTGCGGTTGGCGGGTGCCCGGCCGGAGCGAGCCAACCGTACCGACGAGGATGATCCGGCCCTGTCCGGCCGCGCGCATCGGTTCGACGAACCGGCGCACGACGCGCACGGCGGACACGACGTTCTTGTTGTAGGCGTCGAACCAGGCCACCTCGTCGGTGTCCGCGCCGAACCAGCTCCCGCCCTCGGCGACGCCGTAGTTGGCGACGAGCACGTCGACGGGGCCGACCTCGGCGGCGAGCGCGTCCGCCCCGGCGTCGCTCAGGAGGTCGCCGGCGACGGCCCGGGCGTCGCCACCGTTCGCCCGGAGCTCGGCGGCGACGGCCTCCGCGCTGTCGGGGTCGAAGCCGTGGACGATCACCCGCGCCCCTTCCGCGGCGAGGACCCGGGCGATCCCGCGGCCGGTCCCACGGAAGGAGGCGGTGACGAGTGCGGTACGCCCGCTGAGTCCGAGGTCCATGTCGTCGACCCTAGACGTGGACCGTCGGACGACGGTCGGCCCAGGGCGCGGTCGACTCGAGCTGTGCGGCGATCCGCAACAGGAGTGCCTCCCCGTTCGCCGGCCCAACGATCTGCACGCCGACGGGGCGCCCGTCGGGGTCGGTGCCGAGCGGGAGGCTGATGGCCGGCTGGCCGGTCACGTTGAAGGGCGCCGTGAACGCGACGTGGTCGCGGACCCGCTGCCGGCCCTCGTGCCCCTCGCCGAACCATCCGAGCGGCGTGGAGGGGACCGGGAGGGTGGGGAGCACCAGCAGGTCGTAACCGGCATCCCAGAACCCGGCGATCTCGCGGGTGTAGGCGTGGAGGCGACCGAGGGCAGCGAGGTAGGCGCCGGTCGTCATGCGACGTCCCCGTTCGACGACGAAGAGGTTCGACGGTTCGAGGTCGTCGGGACCGACGGGTCGCCCGACCATCGCCTCGAGCGCATCGACCTCGGCGGCCGTCTGAGCGGCGACGACGGCACCGAATGAGCGCAGGAACCGGTCGATGTCGTCGAGCGCAGCGGGGTGTGCTGCGGCGACGTCGTGGCCGAGGTCGGCGAGCAGCGCCGCGGTCGCCTCGACCGCCGCGCGACATGCCGGGTCGACGACGACGTCGCCGAGACCTCCGGCGATGCCGATGCGCAGTCGGCCCGGCGCTGCGCCCACCTCGGCGACGAAGGGCCGCACCGGCGGCACGGCCGTGTAGGGGTCGCCCGGTCGTGCTCCGGCCATCACGTCGAGGAAAAGCGCCATGTCCCGCACGGTGCGCGTCATCACGCCCTCGGTCGCGAACCCGGCCCACATCTCGCCGAGGTCCGGGCCGGGCGAGATCCTGCCTCGTGACGGCTTGAGGCCGATGATCCCGCAGGACGCCGCCGGACAACGCAGCGAGCCGCCGCCGTCGCCGCCGTGCCCGACAGGAACGACCCCTGCGGCGACGAGTGCCGCGCTGCCCCCCGACGAGCCGCCCGGGGAACGACCGAGGTCCCAGGGGTTGTGGGCGGGGCCGTGGGCGAGCGGCTCGGTCGTCGGGACCGATCCGAGCTCGGGCGTCTTCGTCTTGGCGATGGTGACGAGTCCTGCGGCTCGGAAGGCGGTCGCGAGGTGCGTGTCGTGGTCGGCCCGCCAGTCGAGTCGCTGCAGGAGGCGCGTGCCCCCGTGGTAGGGGTCACCGGCGGTCTGCATGGCGAGGTCCTTCACGACGAAGGGGACGCCACGCAATGGGCCGTCGGGCAGCGGCCCGGCGGCCTCGGCGAGCGCCTGCTCGGTCCGGTCGTGCACGACGGCCTGGAGGTCCGGGTCGACGCGACGCAGTCCTGCGACGGCCTCCTCGACGAGCTCCCGGGGTGTGGCTCGGCCGGTGCGGACGAGTTCGGCGAGTGCGGTGGCATCGGGTTGCATGACCCCTCCCCTGCCGGCCGTCTGCGGGCCGGTCGACCGCTGCAGCATCGCACGGCACCGGCGGGCTCGTCCGCGATCCGCTCGTTCGGTACCGCCGAGATGATACCCTGGGGGGTATGTGTAGACGAGTGACCTGCTCCACCTGCGGCAAGCCCTCCTGGGCCGGCTGCGGCGCCCACGTCGAGTCCGTCCTCGGCTACGTCCCCGTCGCCCAACGCTGTCCCGGCCACCCGCGTGCGGCCGGCGACCGCCGCGGCGGGTTCCTCAGCCGACTCCTCGGGCGCTGAGGAGGCTCACCAGGTGTCGACGGGGTGCTTCTTGCGACCCTGCGTCGGCGGTGCCGGCACCCGGGCGAGGAGCGCCGAGATGCGCGCCCGGGTCTCCGCCGGGTCGATGACGTCGTCGAACACGTTGTGGTCGTAGACGACCCCGAACCCGTCCGGACGACCCACCTCCACCGTCGGCCAGCCGTAGGCGGCGAGCGAGATCGTCCGTCCGGTGTGCAGGCCGCCGAGCACCGCGGCACCGAGCCCCCGCCCCCGGCGCAGCCGAACGCTGACCACCGGAACGGTCCGGTGGTGGTGCGCGAGGAGCACGCGGGTGTGCCAGCGAGTGATCCCGGGCTCGAGGCTGTCCGCTCCGCCGTTGGGGTCGGCCCGGCGGATCACACAGCCGGGCGTGTCCACGAGCGCGACGAGCGGGTAGTCGTAGGCGTCGCAGAGCTCCACGAACCGGCCGACCTTCGTCGCCGCCGCCTCGTCGATGGCGCCGTCGTCGACGAGCGGTTGACTCGCCACGACGCCGACCGTCCTGCCGTCGATGCGGGCGAGCACCGTGACCACCGATCGGGCGAAGTTGCGACGCAGTTCGAGCACACTGTCCACGTCGACGAGCGCCTCGATCACCGACTGCACGTCGTAGGGGCCCTCGTCGGGTACGAGCGCGGCGATCCGATCTGCCGACGCTGATGCGACGCCGGCCGGCTCGTCGCCGAGGAAGGCGAGGTAGCGGCGGGCGACGTCGATCGCCGCCGATTCGTCGGCGACGAGGAGGTCGATCCCGCCGGTGAGGTCGTGCATCTCGACCCCGGCGAGCTCGTTCGGGGTGAGCTTCTTGCCGAGCGCGGCCTCCACCATCGGCGGCCCGCCCATCCCGATCGCCGAGCCGGGGGTCGTGATCACGACGTCGGAGAACCCGGCGAGGCTGGCGTGGCCGGCGAACGCCGGGCCGGAGACGATCGCAACGGTCGGCACCCGACCCGACAGCTCGGAGATCCCGTCGAAGAGGTTGAACGGGCCGATGGCCCCCGTCGTCTCGATGTGGCCGAGTCCGACGCGCGGGTGCCGTGCCCGGCTGCCGCCGCCGTCGACAAAGAGGACCATCGGCCACCCGTACTGGTCGGCGAGAGCAAACAGGCGGGGCAGGCGCCCGGCGCCGTAGCCGCCGCCCTTGTCCGTGGCGTCCGTCGACGACGCGATGACCGTCCGGCCGCCGACCGTTCCGACGAAGTCGACCCCTCCGGCCTCGGCGATCCAGTCGCCCTCCGCCGTCCTCGCGGCGATCCCGCCGTACTCGACGGCGGAGCCGGCATCGAGGAGGGCCTCCACACGCTCCCGGGCGGTGAGACGCCCCCCGGCGTGCACGCGCCCGACCACCTCGGGCCGGGCCCGGTCGAGTTGTCCCTCCCGTGCAGCGCGGAGGGCGTCGATGCGTCTCTGGTCCACGTTCGCCTCCTCCTCAGCGCAGATCGACCGTGTGCTTCTTCACGGTCGGGATCGGGGTCGGGACCGCCGCCAGCACGTCGGCGATGCGGCGACGGGTCTCGGCGGGTAGGACCACGTCGTCGAAGGAGTACGACTGCCCGGCGCGCAACCCCGTCGTCGCGTCGCGCATCGTCTCGGCGTAGTGGTCGCGGATCGCCCGGGCTTCCTCGGGCGTCGAGGCCGCCTGGATCTCCTTGCGTTTCACGAGGAACGCTGCGCCTTCGAGGGACATCCCGCCGGATTCGACCGACGGCCAGGCGAGGCGCAGCTCCGGCTGGATCCGGGAGGTCCCGTAGCCGGACATCGCATACGGGCCGAGCCCGTACGCCTTGCGCAACTGCACCGAGCACAGCGGAACCGTGCGGTGCTGCAGCGCCGCGAGGGGCCGGGCATGGTGACGGGCGATGCCGTCCCGTTCGGCCTGGGGGCCGACCATGTACCCGGGGTTGTCGATGAAGGAGACGAGCGGCAGCTCGTAGGCGTCGCACAGCTCGATGAACCGGGCCGCCTTGTCGGCAGCCGCGGCGTCGATCGCACCGGCGAGGGGCGAGAGCGGCTGGTTGGCGAAGATCCCGATGGGTCGGCCCTCGATGCGGGCGAACGCCGTGATCATCGACGTCGCCCACCCCGCGCCGAGTTCGAAGATGCTGTCCCGGTCGGCGAACGCCCGCACGATGCGGCGCATGTCGTAGGCGCGTCGGCGGTTGTCGGGGATCACCTCGCCGATCGCCTCGTAGCCGGGGTCCTGCTCCCAGGGCGCCGACCGCAGGAGGACCTGGGCGAGATACCGCCGGACCGCTGCGATCGCCTCGTCCTCGTCCTCCGCGAGCAGGTCGACATGGCCGTCGGCGGCGTCGACCTCCACCCCTCGGGTGACCACCGCGCCGGTCGCGCGGTCGCGACTGCCGAACTCGGCGCCCCGCACGGCGATCACGCAGTCGGCGAGGAACGCGATGCCGGCGTTCCCGTCGAGCACGCGTCCGGTGACCACCGCGACGGTCGGCACGAGCCCGTTCATCTCCGCGAGGCCGTCGTAGACGTCCCACCGGGCGCGAGGTCCGATGACCACGGGCGGTGGCGGGAGCGGGTCGCCGGGGCGCGCACCGTCCCCTTCGACGAAGCAGACGAACGGCAGGCGCCGCATCGTCGCGAGGGTCACGAGGCGGGCGAGCTTGCGCTGGTTCCGGTCGCTCTGCGTGCCGTCGAGCACGGTGCGGTCGTAGGCGGCGGCGACGACGGGCGCACCGTGCACCCGACCGAGCGCCCCGATGAGACCGTCGGCCGGCGCATCGGCGACCCCGTCGACCGCAGCCGCCGCCAGGATCCCGTACTCGAGGGCCTCGACACCGTCGTCGAACAGGGCGGCGAGCCGCTCGCGTGCGCTCAGCGCACCGGCGTCGCGGACGGCGGCGAGGGCCTGCGGGCGCGCCTCGTCAGCCGCCCGCCCACGCGCCGCAACGATCCGTTCGACCTCGTGCTGCTCCACACCCACCCCCGGGTCGCTGCCGCTCGGACCCTACCAATGCGCCGCTCGAGGCCCGCTACCGTCACGGGGATGGAACCCGAGGTGACGGTCGAACGGCTACAACAGCGCGGCTCGGGGCCGCTCCGATTCGCTGACGGCGTCGGCGTCGCGATCGAGGTCACGGTCGCCGCCCCGCTCGAGGACGTGTAGGCACTCGTCACCGACATCTCCTTCGGTGCCCGCCACTCCGAGGAGTTCCTCGGCGCGCCTTGGGTGGATGGCGACGGCCCGGGTCACGGCGCCCGCTTCATCGGAACGAACACGCATCCCGCCATCGGCACCTGGGACGTCCCGTGCTTCGTCGACCGCTTCGAGCCGGAAGCCGTGTTCGGCTGGGTGACCCCGAATCCCGCGCATCCCGGCGCGAGGTGGACGCTCGAGACCATCGCCGTCGACCCGACGTCGACCCGCCTCCGCCACAGCCTCGTCCTCGGACCGGGGCCGTCGGGGCTCACGGCCGCGCTCGAACGGTTCCCCGACAAGGAGCACACGGTTCTCGAACGGCGTGTCGACGAGCACGCCGCCAACATGGCCCGTGTCGTTCTCGGCATCGCCGCTGCTGCGGAGGAGCGTCGCGGCGCCTGACGCCGCGACCTGGGCGCGATCAGCCCGACCAGGGCGCGCCGAACGTGTCGTCGAACGCGAGCGCCTCGACCGGCTGGCGGCTGATGGGCCCGTGCCCCTTGCCGACCGGGTACCCGATCGGGATCATGGCGAGCGTCGCCCACTCCGCCGGGATGTCGAGCGCCGCCTTGACCTCGGGTTCCCGGATGCAGTGCAGCGTCGTGAGGGTGCAGCCGAGACCTTCGGCCCGGCATGCGAGCATCGTGTTCTGCACGGCCGTGTACACCGAACCGCCCCCGACCATGCTGATCCGGTCGAGGTTCTTGTCGGTGATCGCCATCATGCGCGGGTCGGCGACGAACATCAGGATCACCGGTGCCTCGGCGAGGTGGTCGGCGAGGTGGTCGCCCGCGGCGAGCGTGCGATGGAGCTTCTCCTTCGCCTCGTCATCCGCGGCCATCGCCTCGTAGCGGCGGCGTGAGAACTCCACGTACTTCGCCCACTCCGGGCCGTAGATGTCGGCGAGCGCCGCCTTGCGTTCGGGGCTGCGGACGACGATGACGCGCCAGGGCTGCATGTTGCCGCCCGTCGGTGCCCAGGCGGCAGCCTGCAGCACCCGGTGCAGCACGTCGTCGGGGATGGGGTCCGGTCGGAGGCGGCGCACCGCCCGCAGCGTGCTCATCAGTTCGTAGACGTCGTCGAGGGCCATGCGCCATCGTGCCACGGCACACCCCCTGCGTGGCGGCGTGGCACCGGGTAGCGTCCCGGCCGTGCAGTTCGGGATGTGTGTGACGACGAAGCTTGCGGACGCCGACATGGCGAAGCGCTGCGAGGACCTCGGCTACGACATGTTGTGGGTGCCCGACTCCCAGATGATCTGGGGCGATTGCTACGCCTATCTCGCGCTCGCCGCCGAGCGCACGAGCCGGATCAAGCTCGCCACGGGTGTGGCCGTCGCCGGGACTCGTGCAGCGCCGGTGATCGCCCACTCGATCGCGAGCGTCGCCACCCTCGCGCCGGGCCGGGTCAGCCTCGGTATCGGTTCGGGGAACTCGGCGTACCGCTTCATGAACCTCAAGCCGTTGCCGATCAAGAAGTACGGCGACGAGATCCGGGCGATCCGCGGCCTGCTCGCCGGCGAAGAGGTCGAGTACACGTTCCGTGGGGTGACGGCGCCGATCCGGCTCCTCATGGCCGACCGCGGGTTCGTGAACATCGAGCAGCCGAT
>VGBO01000076.1 GCA_016870475.1 Actinomycetota bacterium
GGCAGGTCGGGCAGGACACCGTCGACCGGCCGTCGAGCACCCGTCGGCGAAGGGTGCCCCCGCACCTGCGGCACGGGAGGCCGCCTCGGCCGTAGCAGTCGAGGCGGTGCTGGTTGGTCCCGCTCCCCCCGTCCGCGTCCCGGTAGTCACGCAGCGTCGTGCCGCCGTGCTCGATGCCTTCCTGCAGCACCGCCCGGAGGGCGTCGAGCAGCCGTTCGGCTCCCGGTCGGCCGAGACGTCGGACTGCGGGGTTCACCCCCGCGCGCCAGAACGCCTCGTCGGCGTAGATGTTCCCGACCCCGGCGATCACCCGCTGCCCGAGGACGGCGGTCTTGAGCCGGGCCCTGGTCCCCCGCAACGCAGCGTGGAATCCCGCTGCGGTGAGCTCCTCGTCGAAGGGCTCCGGCCCGAGGGCGGCGAGGGTCGGCAGGCCGTCGTACGCGCCCCGTTCGACGACGGCGAGCCGGCCGAAGCGCCGGACGTCCCGGAACCGCAGCGTCCGCCCGTCGTCGAGCTCCCACCACGCCCGCACGTAGGGATCCGCCGGCACCGTGTCGCCGGTCGGCAGGAAACCGAGCGAACCGGTCATGCCGAGGTGCACGACGAGGTCCCGGCCGTCGTGCAGCTCGACGAGCAGGTACTTGCCGCGACGGCGGACGGCAGCGAACCGTGCGCCGCGCACGGTGGCGGCAGGTCGGAACTTCTCGGAGGCGTGGGCCCCGCAGGAGCGGACCGATCGGCCGGGGAGCTCCTCGGCGAGCCGGCGGCGGATCGTCTCGACCTCGGGGAGCTCGGGCACGACCCGGCGGGGTCAGCCCCGGGGCGCGGTGGGCGCGCCGCTGCCGAGCGACAGTCCGATCGCGACGAGCTGGCGTCCGGGCGGGCCGAGCTGCCGGCCCGTGATCTGTTCCATGATCGAGATCGCCCGCGGGCCCTCGGGGACCATGCCGCTCCACACCAGGTACCCGGCGAGGAGGCCGACGACGGCGTCGCCGAGCTCGGCACGGTGGACGAGCAGCCGCTCACCGGCGGCGAGCATGCCGCGCAGTTCGGGGAAGAACTCGGCCACGGTCTCACGGGTGCCGTCGACGAGCGAGAGCGGCCGGTGCAGCCAGGCGACACCGAGCTCGTCGTAGTTGTGCAGGTTGTGCGGCGAGGTCAGCAGCGAGACGACCCGGGTGAACCCCTGCTCCCGGATCCAGATGATCTCCTCCTGACGGCGGACGCGGCGATGGTTCTCGCCGTGCCCGCCCGGCCGTTCGGCGACGGCGAGCCGGTCCTTGATCACCCAGCAGAACCCTCGCGGGGTGATCCCCTGTGCCCACTTGCCCTTCGGCGCCACGGGCGCATCGTACCCCCGGTTCTCAGCCCGACCGGTGCGCCCCGCCCGGTTCCTCGAGCCGGAGCACCCCGGCGGACCGTCCGACCCGGCGCCCCCGGCCGACCTCGGTGGCCCGGATGTCACCCGAGGCGACCCGGAGCACGCGCTCGACGGTCGCCGCATCCGGAGGTTGTCCCTCCTCGTCCGATCGCCGAAGCCACTGCCGCACCGCGGTCGCGGCGACCGGGCGAGGGGCGGTCCGGAGCGCCGCGGCGGAGGTGACGTCGACCTCCCCGGCGAGCTCGCCGAGCAGCTCCGCGACCGTCCCCGCGTGCTCACCGGTGCGCACGATCAGCGGGACGACGTCACGTCCGGCGACCTCGCACAGGAGCGGCAGCACCTCGTGACGGATCCGGTTCCGCCGGAACCGGGGATCGTCGTTGGAGGGATCTCGGACCGGGACGAAGCCGAGCGCCGCGCACAGCTCGGTCGTCTCGGACCGGCGGAGTCCGAGGATCGGACGGCGGGGCGAAGGTCCAAGCGCGGCGAGGCCGTCGGGGCCCGCGCCCCGCAGGAGGTTCAGCAGGACCGTCTCGGCCCGGTCATCGGCCGTGTGGCCGGTGCGGGCGGCGGGCCCGAGCGCGGCGTGACGAGCAGCACGGGCGCGAGCTTCGAGGTTCGGGCCGGGTTCGACGTCGACCCGGACCGAGCGCCAGGGGACGCCGAACCGTTCCGCGACGGCGGCGACGACATCGGCCTCGGCCGCCGACCCCGACCGCAGGCCGTGGTCCACGTGCACCGCGGTCGGCACACAGCCGGCGGCGACGGCGAGCACGAGGAGTGCGAGCGAGTCAGCGCCACCGGAGACCGCGCAGTCGATGCGGGTTCCCGCCTCGGGGAACGTGCAGCGCTCGAGCAGGCCCCTCACGTCGACCGCAGGGTCGGTCATCCCGATGCGGCCTCCGACATGCGGACCCGTGCGATCCAGCTCGACGGCTGGTCGATCTCCTCCGCCGTCGGCAGCCACGCCGGGCCGCGCCACACGTGGTCGAACAGCTCGCGGCCACCTGCCGCCTCGACCTCACGGACGAATGCCTCGCCCTGGGCGTACTGGCGGAGCTTGGCCTCGAGCCCCACGAGGCGGAGGACGGCCCGCACCGCAGGGGAACCACCGGCACGGCGCTGCTTGAGCACTCGCTCGAATCGCCAGGCGTTCTGCAGTCGCTCACCACCGGCGCGCTGCATGACGACCTCGCCGTGCCCTTCGAGCAGGGCCATGAGGCCGGCGAGCCGGTCGAGGGCGTCTCGCTGTGCGGGGCTCGCGAGCGCCGCGGAGAGCCCACCGCGGGCGAAGGGGTCGCGCCCGTCCCGCCGTTCCGCCGCGGTGCGCCGCAGTGCTGCGAGCAGGTCGGTCGGGTCGGCGCGGACGCCGTCGAGGACGGCACCGACGAGGTCCCAGAAGTGATCGGCGAGCCACGGGACCCCGGTGAACTGGGCGCGGTGCGTGCACTCGTGCAGGGCGACCCAGAGTCGGAACTCCTCGGCGGGGAACGCGAAGCGTCGTTCGAGGGCGAGCAGGTTCGGCCCGACGTAGTAGACGACGTCGCCGGTGGGTCCGAGGGCGTCGTCATCGGCTCCGGTCGCGCCGCTGGCCGGCGGGACCAGGTCGTACTGGCCGAGGACCCGGGTGGACATCCACCCGAGCAGCACGCCGACCTCGGCGCCTGCGACACGTCGGCCGAGCGGGGCGAGCCGTCCGTCGCCGGCGTGGTCGGCACGTGCGATCACCGGGCCGATGAGGCGGCGGAAGTTCCGCAGGTTGACCGTGCTCCACCCGGTCCGGTCGGTGACGACCTCCCGTGTCGGGGTCGGCGCCGCCGGGAGTCCGGTCTCGGCCGCGACGAGCTCGGTCGCCTCGGCGGTGAGCCGGCGGAACGACGGGTCGAGCGCGGCGTACGCGCTGCTCCCGAGGAACGGTTCGGGGCGGGCGACCCGGGCGGCGACGCGCCGGGCGAGCTCCCAGTCGACGGCGTCAGGTCCCGCCACGACGGGTGTCGGGTCGTCCGTGGATCCGGAGCAGCCGGCTCAGCGGTTCCGGCCGGCGTACTTCGGGCCGACGACCTTGACCACGTACCCGACGATGGTGGCGAGGACCAACCCGACCGTCGGGAGGGCGATCGCCACCCCGATCCAGTAGTGCCAAACCGGCGCCGCAGCAAGCGTCATGGGCGGGAGCATACCCGCGTGACGCGGTGCGACGGCCAACCCGACACCGGCACGAGCGGATCACTCAGGCGATCTTGACGCCGCGGGTCCGAACGGTCGTCATCGGTTCGTGGCGGGCGCAGTGCTCGCCGTCGTTGTAGATCGACAGACGGGTGTTGCACCCCGGTTCGCAGCAGACCCGGCCCCGGTCGAACTGGCGGACGGATCCTTCTTCGCTCGAGAAGCGGTACCCAACCACAGCAGTGTCAGTCATGATCCCTCCAACCAGGACGGCATGCTGTCGGATTCCCGGTCGACCCGATTTTTCGGGCGAGCGTATGAAACGACCGTCCAAGACCGTCGGTGGTACGGCCCCCGTCTCAGTGGAGGCCGGGTACCCCACCGCCGAAGTCCGGAAACTCACGTTGCAGCGCATCCATGATCCGACCCCGCAGGGCATCGGGCATCGGGGTCTGCAGGCGGGACCGGATCACCGTGCGGAGCTCCTGTTCGAAGTCGAACGCAGCGAAACAGTGCGTGCACCCGTGCAGGTGCCCGGTGATCCAGTCGCGGCGCTCGATCGTGAGCTCCCCGTCGATGAACTGGTACAGGAGGATCAGCGCCTGTTCACAGTCGATGTCGTCGCGCACACGCCACCCGGGGGAGATGCTCAGGGTGCGGACGACGACCTGTCGCCGGCACCGTCGATACGGGCTGCAGCGACCGGGGAGACAAGTCCACGGGCGCTTGCAAAGTCGTACAACTCTTTCTGGAGCAGCTTTCTTCCCCGATGGAGTCGCGACATGACCGTGCCGATGGGGATGTCGAGGATCTCGGCGATCTCCTTGTAGGAGAACTCCTCCACGTCGGCGAGGAGCACGGCGAGCCGGAACGCCTCCGGCAGACCGTCGACCGCTCGGGCGACCTCGGCTTCGGTGAAGAAGTCCATGAGCTCGTCCTCGGCGCTGCGCCCGACCGCTGCCGCCTCGAGCCCGCCGAGCCGGCGGTAGAGGTACAGGTCCTCGACGTCCTCGACGTCGGTCTCCTCCGGTCGCCGCTTCTTCGCCCGGTACTGGTTGATGAAGGTGTTCGTGAGGATCCGGTAGAGCCACGCCTTCAGGTTCGTCCCGGCCTCGAACCCCTCGAACCCGCGGAACGCCCGCAGGAAGGTCTCCTGCACGAGGTCCTCGGCGTCGGCCGGATTCCTCGTCATCCGCAACGCTGCGACGTACAGCGGACCCATGAAGGGTTCCACCTCGTCGGCGAAGGTCGAGCGATCGGCCACGGTGGGAACCCTAGAGCGCCCGGGCGGCCGCCGGTAGGGTGCCCCCATGGACGTACGACTCGACGGGAAGGTCGCCGTGGTCACCGGCGGATCGAAGGGCATCGGACTCGGGATCGCCACGGCGATGGCCGAGGCGGGCGCACAGGTCGTGATCGTCTCCCGCAAGGCCGACCAGCTCGAGGCCGCAGCCGAGGCCATCGGCCACGGATGCGACTGGTACGCCGCGAACGTCGGGGAGCTCGACCAGGCCGAAGCCACGATCGAGACGGTGCTCGCCCGGCACGGCCGACTCGACGTCCTCGTGAACAACGCGGCGGCGAACCCCTACGCCGGCCCGACGATCGACGTCGACCTCGGCCGGTGGAACAAGACACTGCAGGTCAACATCACCGGGCCCATGTTCTGGACGCAGCTCGCGTGGCGGGCCTATATGCGGGAGCACGGCGGGTCGGTCGTCAACATCAGCTCCGTCGGTGGTCTGTCGACGAATCCGATCCTCGGCGTGTACGACGTGACGAAGGCGGCACTGATCCACCTGACCAAGCAGCTCGGCGCCGAACTCGGCCCGAAGGTGCGGGTGAACTGCGTCGCCCCCGGGCTCGTGCGCACCGACTTCGCAAAGATCCTCTGGGAGGGTGAACGAGGCGGCGAGGTCGCGCAGGCCTACCCGCTCAAGCGGCTCGGCGAGCCGGAGGACATCGCCGCGGCGACGTTGTTCCTCGCCTCCGACGCGGCGTCGTTCATCACCGGGCAGACGATCGTCGTCGACGGTGGCGGACTCGTCGCGTTCACGACGACCGGCTGACCGGTCCCCGCTGCCCGCGGAGGGGGAACAGCAACAGGGTGCCGACGGTGTTGAGCGCCATCGCCACGACGATCGCCACCGGGTAGGAGTCGTTCGTCGCGTCGAGGATCCGCCCGCCGAGGTAGGGGCCGATGAGCGCCCCGAACCCGCCCGAGGTGTAGAGCGCCCCGAGGACCGTCCCCAAGCCGACGAGGCCGAAGAGTTCCGCTGCGACCGCGGGGCTGAGCGCCACGTACCCGCCGTAGGAGACACCGAGCGTGAGCGCGAACGCCACGAGCACCGGGTACGACGCACCCGAGACGAGCCACAGCACGAACGACGCCGACATCGTCACGAAGCAGAGCTGGTAGAGGCGGATCACTCCGAGTCGCGACCCGAGGGTTCCGAGCACGAGGCGGCCGGCGAGGCTGCCGACGCCCAGCAGGCTGACGAGCGCCGATGCCGCACCGGCGCCGATCCCCTGGTCCTTCGCGTACGGCACGAGGAACACGAACGGCACGAAGAGCGCCAGCCCCATGAAGAACCCGCCGACGTACAGGTAGCGGAACAGGCGGTTCGCGACGACCTCGGAGAAGCTCAGGGAGGTCGCCGACGCCGCAGCGGCGGGCGCGCGACGCACGAGCAGGGCCGCGAACACCAGCAGAGGGACCGACACCACGGCGAAGACCCGGTACGTGGACCGCCACCCGATCGCCTCGATCAACACGTTCGCCACCGGCGGGCCGACGAGCGTGCCGAGCCCGATACCGGCGACCGCGATGCCGAGCGCCGCCGCCCGACGGCGGACGAACCACCCCGACACCTGCGCGACGAGCGGCACGTAGCAGCAGGCCGTGGCCGTGCCGACGAAGACCCCGTAGGTCGCGTACCCGAGATAGGTGCGTGTGACGAAGGAGGTGGCGAGGAGCCCGGTCCCCATCGAGACCGCACCGGCGAGGACGACGGGGCGCGGCCCGTGCCGATCAGCGAGACGTCCGGTCACCACGCCGAGGCCGAACAGGAAGAAGATCGTCAACCCGAAGATCAGCGCCGTGGCGCCCTTGCCGGCGCCGAGGTCCTCCGACATCGCCGAGAAGAACGTGCCGAAGCTGTACACCACGCCGAAGCAGGTGAACACCGACACGAACGTCGCTGCGACGGCGATCCAGCCCGATCGGCCGTCGAGTTCTCCCACCGGAGTCTGCGCCGCCATGTGCCCTCCCCGCCTCGGCGGGAAGGGTACCGCCCGGGACGCCGATGGGAACGGGAACCGCTGCGGGGGTGAACGGAACGGCGAGCCCGAGAGGAGAATCGAACTCCTGACCTGCTCATTACGAGTGAGCCGCTCTGCCGACTGAGCTACTCGGGCGAGTCCTCCCGCAGGGGCGGACAGGGGCATGACCCTAGCACCGCTGTCCCGGTGGCCCCACAGCCGCAGGCCGCACCGTCAGTCGTCGCCGGGGCGGCGTCGTTCCGACTTGCGGGCCGAGCTGCGCCGCTTGGCGTCGAGCCGCCGCTCCACCGACCCCCGCGTCGGACGCGTCGGTCGCCGCGCCGCACGACGGACGTTCGCGGTGTCGAGACGATCGAGCAACCGCTCGACGGCCCGCTCACGATTCCGGAGCTGCGAACGCTCCTCGTCGCAGACCACCACGACCGTGGGCCCGAGCATCTCGACGATGCGTCGCTCGGCCGCCGGGTCGAATCCACATCCCGCCACGTCGCAGACGAGGCGGACCCGAGTCGCCGAGGTGTTCACGTGCTGCCCGCCCGGCCCTCCCGACCGGGCGAACCTGAACGTGAGCGCGTGGTCGGGGACGACGAGACCGTTCGGCGACCGGTGCACCTCCACCGTCGCCCCCTCAACCGGTCGGCCCGACGGCGAGCAGCAACCGCTCGAGCTGCAGACGCTCGTTCGGGTTCCGGTCGAGGGCCACCGCCGTCCGGTGCACGGCGTCGATCGCTGCGAGTCGCGCCCGGGCCCGGTGCGCATCGACCGGCGCCCCCGCCGGGCCACCGAGCACCGTCAGCTCGTCCCGCAGCGTCCGAGCGAGCAACCCCAAGCCGAACCGCAGCTCGTCGCGACGGAATCGTCGCACCTCCCGCTTGTGCCGGGCGTCGACGGTGCGGCGCGACCCCGCCTTGAGGCCGTACTGCTGCTCCCGCTCGGCGAGGTCGGCGAGCTCCGCCTGCTGCCGAGCGAGGAGCGGAGCGACCGCGTCGTCGAGCGCGGCGAGGAGGTCGCCGACGAGGGCGACGACCGTGTGTCCGGTGCCGTCGAGCCGACGGGGCAGCGACGACCACCAGTCGGCCCGAGCCGCGAGCGCCGGGTCGGTCGCGAGCACGGCGGCGCGGCCGAGATCCCCCGCCGATGCCTCCGCGGCGACCCGGGCGACCGCCGCGTCGACCCCGTCGGCCACGAGCGCCGCGGCCACGACCGCCGGGGTGAGCGGTGCGAACCGCACCACCACGCAACGCGACGCGATCGTCGCGAGGTCCGGCGCCAACACGTCGGCGAGCACGACGAACACGACGCCTGCGGGCGGCTCCTCGATCGTCTTGAGCAACATGGGGGCGACAGCGCCGGCGAGGTGGAACTCGGTGAGGATCAGCACCTTGCGCCGACCCTCCATCGGGCTGCGCATCGCCGAGCGCACGATCGACCGTGCCTGCTCCGCGTCGATGGACGCACCCTCGCGTTCGACGACCTCGAGATCGGGGTGCGCCTCGAGTCGGGCGAGCCGCCGATGACGATCCGCCGCGTCGATGTCACCAGCGGCGACGGCGTCGGCGGCGAGCAACTCGCCCGCAAACGCCCGGGCCGCGGCACGGCGACCCGACCCGGGCGGCCCGACGAGGAGGTAGGCGTGCACGGGCACAGCGAGCGCCGCTCGCAGCACGGCGATCGCGTCGGTCTGCCCGACGATCCCAGCGAACGGGTCGGCCGCCACGACGTCGCTCACGAACGCTCCACCGTGATCCGAAGGCGATCGACCACCGCGGCGAGCACCGCCCGGTGCACGACCTCGACGTCGGCGCGGGCGTCGACGACCACCCACCTGGCGGGATCGGCTGCGGCCTGTCGGCGGTACGACGCCCCGACGCGGGCGAAGAAGTCGCCACCCGCACGCTCGAGACGGTCGCCGTCACCCGGTCGGCGTGCGGTGAGCGGGTCGTCCCCGGCGTCGAGGAGCACCACCAGATCGGGCACGAGGTCGCCGACCGCCCACAGTGAGAGGTCCCGCACGCGGTCCTCACCGAGACCACGCCCGGCCCCCTGGTAGGCCACCGAGGAGAAGAGGTACCGGTCGCTCACCACGTGGCGGCCGGCGGCGAGGGCCGGGCGGACGACCTCGGCGACGTGCAGGGAGCGGTCGGCGGCCATCAGCAGGGCCTCCGCACGCGGATCGAGCCCGTCGCTGCGGTGGTCGAGGAGCAGCGCCCGCACCTCGGCGCCGAGCGCCGTGCCGCCCGGCTCACGGGTCGCCACGGCGTCGAGCACCTCGGCGAGCCGCTCGACCTGTGTCGACTTCCCCACCCGGTCCGGGCCCTCCAACACGATGAAGCGGCCGCGGTTCACGTCGCCCCCGACGCCTTGTCGATCGAGGCCGCTCGCGGACCCCGACGACCGACGGTCCGCGCTGCGAGCACCCCGGCGAGGATCATGATCACCGCCGCCAACCACAGCGTCACCCGGATCCCCGGGACGAACACCTCGAGGCCGAACAGTGTCGCCTTCCCGGTCGGGAACAACCGGGCGCTCAGGCCGTCGAAGAGCTGGGTGAGGAACGGTCCGACGGCGAAGGACACCACGAGGCACAGGCGGACGAGCGTGTTGAGCGCCGCGAAGATCCGACCGCGGAACTCGTCCGTCACCGTCTCGTGCAGCAGGGTGAACCCGAGCACGTAGGCGGTCCCGGCGCACGCCCCGAGCCCGAAGATCAGCACCGCAGCGGGGGTGAGCGTCGTGACGGACGCCGCCCCGAACAGGCACAATCCGGATCCGAGCACGACGAGCACGAACGTCCGCTCCTTCGGGAGGAACCGCTGGCCGAGGCTCACGCCGACCACGCCCGCGGCGACACCGACACCGAGCACCGTGAGGAACAGGCCGAAACCGGCCGACCCGGCACCGAGCACCCGCTCGATGAAGATCTTGCCGAGCGGGACGAGCATCCCGCCGCCGATCAACCCGGTCGCAAGCCCGATGTTCACCGCCCGGATCACCGGCGACGCCCGGATGAACCGCATCGCATCGGCGAGATCCGTGAGCGCCACGCCGATCGACGGCCCCCGGTTGTCGTCGGCGGATTCGACCCGGCCGGCCCGGCGCGGCAGGTCGAGCGACAGGGCGATCGACGCCGCGACGAGGAAGGTCGCTGCGTCGACGTAGAACCCGAGCGATCCTTCCTGCCCGAACCGGAGCGTGTCGGCGAACCAGCCGCCCTCGACGGCCTCACCGAACTTCGCGAACGCCCCGAAGAGCGCTGCGGCGATCGGGAACGTCCCGTACCCGGCGAAGATCGACAGCGAGTTCGCCGCGGCGAGATGCGACGTCGGCACGATGTTCGGGACCGTCGCCTCCTTCGCCGGCGCCCAGGCGAGCGTGAACAACTCGAGCACGAGCGACGCGACGATGAGGCCCGGGACCGAGCCGACGAAGGGCAGGGACAACAGCACCAACGCCCGTCCGATGTCGCAGGTGATCATCACCCGCTTCCGGTCCCACCGGTCGACGAGCACCCCCATGAACGGCCCGAGGAGCAGCCCCGGGACGATTCGTGCCATGAACACGAACCCGACGGCGAGCGCCCCCGACCGCTCCCCGCCGAGGCGGGCGGCGAGGTCGGCCGTCGCGAGGAACCCGAGCCAGTCGCCGATCGCGGAGCACACCATGCCGAGCCAGAGCCGGAAGAACCGCCGCGACCCGAAGATGCGCT
>VGBO01000077.1 GCA_016870475.1 Actinomycetota bacterium
TCGACCGGGGAAGGTCCAGGTCGGGGTGCTGATCGGCTGACCGATCGCGTCGTAGAGCGGGTGCTCGCCGAACCAGCCGGAGATCAGCTCCACCATCCGCCGGTAGCGCAACGGGTTCGCATCGCCGGAGGCGACCTGGAACACCGGCGGCGCGACGGTGGGATCGGGTCGGGGGTTGCGCGCCTCCTCGGCGGCGACGGCGCAGATCGCGGCGACGACGATGTCAACGGGGATGACGTCGACCACGCCCTCCGGCACGCCCGGGAAGTTCTTCAGCAGACCGCGTGCGTAGCTGACGATGACGGGTTCGGCCATGCGGAACCCGCGGATCCAGCCGGGTACGGGCTCGGCGAGCGCCGACTCGATGATCGACGGCCGCAGGATCGTGGTCGGTACCGCACCGTGGCACTCGGCGAGTGCGACCTCGGCCAGCGCCTTCGTGAACGCGTAGGCGTCGGGGTAGCCGACCGACGCCGCGCGGGCCCGGCCTGCTTCGACGAGGCGGTCGTCGACCCACCGGGCGCGGAGCTGTTCCGTCTTCTCGCCGAGTAGCGGCCCGCCTGCGGCACCGAGTTCGGTGCGCGCCTGCTTCCGGAACCGTTGCAGGTGTTCCGCTCTGCGGCTCGTCGCCTCGGCGTCGGCTCGGGCTCGGCGGGCCCCCGCCACCTCGGCCCGCCAGTCGACGTCGACGTGGAAGGGGCTCGCGTCGACGGGTTCCTCGAGCGCGCTGCCGCGCCGTGAGCCGGCCACGTAGCAGGTGGACACGGCGATGTAGTGGGGGGCGACGCCGAGCGAGGTGAGCGTCTCGGCGATCCGCGTCGGGCCGAGGAGGTTGATCTCGACGGCGGCGTCGAGGGGGCTGTCGAAGCTCACCGCCGCGGCGGAGTGGATCACGATGTCGGCGGCGGCGAGCGCGGCGCGTCCTTCGTCGTCGAGGCCGAGTCCGTCGACGGAGACGTCCCCTGGAACGACGGCGACCCGATCCGCGACCCGACGGTCGAAGTCGGCGTCGCCGATCTCGGCGCGCAGCCGGTCGAACGCGTCGTTGCGGAAGATCTCGCGCCGGGCCCGCTGGGCGGCGGTCGAACGCCGACCGGGACGCACGAGGAGGGTGAGGTGCACGTCGTCGACGTTGCGCAGGAGCCGCTCGACGAGGGCGGTCCCGAGGAATCCGGTCGAGCCGGTGATGAACAGCCGCTTCCCGGCGAGCGCATCCGCGATCACAGCGGCCCATTGTGGCAGGGCGACCCCCGTGGGGCCTGTATGGGAGTCCTCGGTGGGCGTCGGCAGGCCCGGAGCCGCTCCTACGATGCGCACATGCTGTCGCCAGCGCCTCCGGCGGACGATCCGGTCGTCGAGGTCGAGCTGTGGCATGTGGCGGTGCCGCTGCGAGCTGCGTTCCGGGCGGCACACGGTGCCGAGCACGATCGTGTCGTGGTCGTCGTCGCTGTCCGCCTGGCGGACGGCACCGTCGGCTGGGGTGAGTGCGACTCGTTGTCGGCGCCGACGTATTCGCCCGAGTGGACGGCGGATGCGTTCCGAGCCCTGCGGGAGGAACTCGTCCCCGACCTGCTCGCCGGGGGCGGAGGTCGGGCAGCCGACCGTCCCATGGCGTCGGCGGGGCTCGCCACGGCGGTGCTCGACGCCCGCCTGCGTTCCGTCGGCCGGGCACTCCGGTCGTGGCTCGGCGCCGGTGACGGTCCGCTCGATCGGACGGTGGTGCTCGGTCGTTCCGGCGCTGCGGATGCCGCCGTGGTCGCCGTTGCCGAGGCGTTCGCGGGCGGTGCTCGTCTCGTGAAGCTGAAGTTGGGTGACGCCGCCGACCTCGCCGTGCTCCGGGCGGTCCGGTCGGCGTTCCCCGAGGCGCCGCTCGCAGCGGATGCGAACGGGTCCCTGGACCCGCTCGACCAGGCGACGTTGCAGAGCGTCGACGACCTCGGGCTCGTCTATCTCGAACAGCCGTGTGCCGCAGGCGATCTCGAGGCGATCGCCGGTGTCGTCGATCGGCTTGCGACACCTGTTGCGCTCGACGAGTCGATCGGTTCGGTCGACGAGGTGCGGGATGCGATCCGTGCGGGGGCGCTCCGCGCCGACCGTCGGGGGATCGTGAACGTGAAGCCGGCCCGTCTCGGTGGCGTCGACGCCGCCGTGGAGGTGCTCCGGGCAGCGCGGGCCGAGGGCATCGGGGCGTTCGTGGGCGGCATGCTCGAGCTCGGTGTGGGCCGGGCAGCAGCGGTCGCCGTCGCAGCGGTGGACGGCTTCGATCTCCCGACCGATCTCGGACCGTCCTCGCAGTACGTCGATGTCGACATCGCCGCCCCGGTGACCGTCGACGAGGAAGGACGGCTCGTCGTCCCGACGGGGGTCGGGATCGGCGTCGAGGTCGATCGTGACCGGATCCGCGCTGCGGCGGTCGACGCCGCCGTCCTGCGTCGATGAGCACCACCCGGCCGGATCCGCTGGTCGTCGAGTTCGTCGACGGTTCGGTGGAGGAGCTGCTCGACCTGTCCTTCGAGGAGCCGCAGCGGGCGACGTTGCGGGTCTGCCGGCCGACGGCGCCGGCGCTGGTGCTCGGCAGCGTGCAGCCGGCGGACCACGTCGACGGGCACGCGGTCGGCCGGGCGGGGCTCCCCGTGGTGCGGCGGCGGAGCGGTGGGTCGGCGGTGCTGGTCGATCCGGGGTCGGTGGTGTGGGTCGACGTCACCCTGCCGGCATCGGATCCTCGCTGGGTCGACGACGTCGGCCGGGCGGCCTGGTGGGTGGGGGAGCTCTGGGCTGCTGCGCTCGGTGCGCTGGGGGTCGAGGCGCCGGTGGTGCACCGAGGCGCGCTCGCGGGCGACGACCGGCGCCAGCGGGTGTGCTTCGCAGGCATCGGACCGGGTGAGGTCACCGTCGGCGGTCGGAAGGTGGTGGGTGTGGCGCAACGACGCACCCGCGACCTGGCCCGGTTCCAGACGATGGCGTTGTTGCGGTGGGAAGGGCGCTCGACCGGCGCGCTGGTCGGCATGGACGACGGCTGCGATGACGTGGCTGTCGGACTCGACGTCGTGCTCGGGCGCGCCGTCGAGTCCGACGAGGTCGTCGCCGCGGTGATCGCAGCCGCAGCGGACAACCCGGGTCAGCCGGTGTAGGCCACGCCGATGACGGGTGCCGGTACGACCGGCCCGACCGCCCACACGGCGAGCGTGTTCGAGACCTCGTTGGCGACCACGAGCAGCGGTCGGCGGTTCGGCGACTGCGATGCCGGGATGAAGACCATTCCCTCGGGGCTCACGTCGGTCCCGGTCGGCGGCTGCAGGAGGCCGGCGAAGGTCGGGGCGGTCGGGTCGGTCACGTCCCACGACATGATGCCGTTCGTCCGCTCGAGGGCGACGAACACGTAGGTGCGGTCGCCGACGGTGCCGACGGTGATCCCCTCCGGCTCGGGTCCCTTGTTGTCCGAGCGGGTGTCGTCCCACGAGGACGGTGCGAGGGCGAACACCTGCTGCTCGATCTGGTCGCCCGAGTCCCACACGACGGTGCCCGACGGACTCCACACGGTGATGGAGCGCGTCCCGTAGCTGTAGAGGACGTCGTAGTCGGTGTCCGCATCGGTGTCCCCGCCGACGGTGGAGATGGTGAGTCGACCGGCGTTGGCGTCGGTGCGCAGCGTGGCCCAGGTCGGGAACGCCGTCGTATCGAGGGTGATGTCCTTGATGCGCTTCTCCTCGGCGAACGCTTGCCCGTAGTCGCGGGCGTCGCCTTCGTTGGCGGTGATGATGTACCCGCCCACCCACACGGCCTGGTCCGGCAGGTACATCCCGCGAACCGGCCAGTTCTGGATGTTCCCCGGGGTACCGGTGCTGCTGTTCACTTCGCGGTCGGCTGCGTCGAGGCCGTTGCCGCTGAGGCTGTGGTCCTTGGTGCCGAGGGGGAGGATCTGCGCAACGGTGGCCGACGGGATGTCGATCACGGCCAGCGCGTTGTTCTCCTGCAGCGTCACGTAGGCGGTGCGCGAGTCGGCGCTCACCGTGATGTACTCCGGCTCGAAGTCCTGCGCGACGGTCGCGTTCGGCCCGAAGATGCGGACGCCTGCGGCTCGCAGGGTCGCGATCTGGGCGTTGTAGCCGACGAATCCGACGGTCACGGGCGAGCCGGGGACGCCATTGGTGATCGGGATGATCGAGACCGACCCTTCAGGGTCGACCGTGTAGGTGCTGTTCGGTTCGCCTTCGTTCGCGACGAGGACGGCGCTTCCGTCCGGGGTGAAGGTCACCGCGTCGGGGAGCGCGCCGACCGTGCGGGTCGCCACGATGGCCAGGTCGGTCGCTCGGATGAAGACGACCGTCCCCGGGTTGGTGGACGTCGCGGCGACGACGCCGACGGCGAGCAGGTCACCGTGGAGGGCGACCGATGTGACGCCGCTGCCGTAGCTGGCGAGCGAGATGGTCGTCTCGAGGGTCGGCACGCCGGCGCTGTCGAGGAGCGCCACGTGTACGGCAACGGCGGTTGCGTCGGTCGTGAAGAGGCGAGCGGTTCCGGGGTGGAAGGTCACGGTCTCGGCGCCGCCGACCGCGAGGCTGCCGAGTCGGGCAGTCGTCGTGAGGCTCGCGTTCGCTGTGGGTGCGGCGGTCACCGCGGTGGTGACGCCGGCGAGCGCAAGGGCGGTGGCCGCAGCGACGCAGCGCAGGGGACGGGCCTGGGAGCTGGGAGTCATGCCGCGGACGGTACGGACGGCACGTGAACGCCGGGTGACCCTGCCGACGGCATCGGATGAATTCGTGGTGGCCGTTCGTCGGCGGGGCCGTTGATGGTGCCCGGTGCATCGCATTGCTTGCGTTGTGGGGAGAAGTGGGGCAATATGGAGCGCTGTGGGGAGCGGTGGGCCCGAGGTGGGCACCGCTGGGGATCGGAAGCGGAGCGGAGTCGGCACGGTGTTCGTCGGGACCTTCGAGCATGCGCTCGATGACAAGGGACGGTTGGTGCTCCCGTCGACGTTCCGCGCCCGTCTCGCCGGCGGCGGGATCCTCAGCCCGTACCAGGGCTGCCTCGCACTGTGGACCGAACCCGACTTCCGGGGCTTCGTCGACCGCCTCGGCGACAAGGTCCGGGAGCGGGCCGCGAACCCGGACGCCCTACGGGCACTGCTCGCGAACGCGGCGGACGTCCGTCCGGACTCGCAGGGGCGCATCGCCATCGCCCCGCGGCTCCGTCAGACCTACGACATCGCCGGCGCGGTCGTGCTCAACGGCGCCGGCGACCACGTCGAACTCTGGAAGCCGGCCTCCTGGGACACGGTGCTCGGCGCCGGCACCCAGGACCTTGCCGACGCCATCGCAACCCTCGGGATCTTCTGATCCCGCCACGAGACCGAAGGGAGGAGAGAGGACACGACGCACGGGTACCGCTGGTCCTACCCCGGACCGACGGCCCAGGAGACCGCCCATCCGCCGCCTTCCGGCCGACAGGATGGAAAGCCCCCTACTCCGCCCGCTTCGCCATCTGGCCGGCACGGGAGAGACAACCCGGCCGGCGCCAGTCGGCCGGAGGGCAGCAGATGGGCGGTCACCGACCCCGAACCAGCGCACCGGTCGCCATCGACCGCTACCGAGACCGACGACATGGACGACGAGCGAACCAGCACCACCGACCCGGATGAACCGATGTTCTTCCACCGGCCGGTGCTGCGGAGCGAGATCATCCGGGTCTTCGCCGAGGTTCCGGCCGGCACCGTGATCGACGCCACGCTCGGTGGCGGCGGCCACGCCGAGGCGCTGCTCGAGGCCCACCCGGGACTCAGCATCCTCGGTCTCGACCGGGACGCCGACGCCCTCCGGGCAGCCAGCGGGCGACTCGCCCGATTCGGCGACCGGGTCGTGGTGGTCCACACCCGCTTCGACCGAATGGCCGAGGTGGTGCGAGCACAGGGGATCGGCACGGGCCCGGGGAACGGGGTGGTCGGGGTGCTGTTCGACCTCGGGGTGAGTTCCCCGCAGTTCGACCGGCCCGACCGGGGATTCAGCTACCGCTTCGATGCACCTCTCGACATGCGCATGGACCGTACACAGCGCCGAACTGCAGCCGACGTCCTCAACACGAGCGCCGAGACCGAACTCGTGCGCATCCTGCGGGAGCACGGTGACGAGCCGAACGCCCGGCGCATCGCCCGGGCGATCATCGCCGCCCGACCGCTCGCCACGACCGGCGAGCTCGTCGACGTCGTCCGCAGTGCCCTCCCTGCCGCCGTGCAGCGCAAGAAGGGCCACCCGGCGAAGCGCACCTTCCAGGCGCTCAGGATCGAGGTCAACGACGAACTGGCGATCCTCCCGGGCACGATCGACGACGCCATCGACGCCCTCGAGCCCGGTGGTCGGGTGGCCGTGGTCTCCTACCACTCCGGTGAGGACCGCATCGCCAAGGACCGGCTGCGCACCGCCGCCCGAGGTGGCTGCACGTGCCCGACGCAGCTGCCCTGCGTCTGCGGCGCGGAGCCAGCCGTGCGCATCGTCGGACGTGCGATCCGACCCGACGAGGCCGAGATCGCCGCGAACCCGCGGGCCGCCAGCGCCCGGCTGCGCGTGGGCGAGAAGCTCGACACGCACGGTCACCAGGAATCGGCATGACGGCCGCCGGTACTGCGGCGACGGCAGCACGGCGCGCCCGGCGCGCCGAAGCTTCCCAGCGGGCCGACCTTCGCGTCGTCGGTCCCGCCCGGTCACGGGGCGCCCGCCGCACCACGACGCTCGTGGTCGCCGTCCTCTTCGCCGTGCTGTTCGCCGTGGCCAGCATGCAGGCCTACCTCGTGCAGGGGCAGGTCCGCCTCGATCGCCTCGAGGACGGCATCACCGCCCGGACCGATCAGCTCGACCGGCTCACGATCGAGCTCGCCACGCTCGCCACCCCCACGCGGATCCAGGGAGCGGCGCTCGAGGCCGGTCTCGTCCCGCCACGGGATCTCGTCTTCCTCGCTCCCGCGTCGGCCGAACCGCTCACCGGCGAGCAGATCACCCAGCTCGACGGCGCCTCCGGGGCGGAGGACGACCCGGCGTGACGTCGTCCGGCCGGCGACCCGCACCCGGACGAGCACGACCCCACCACGGGGTCGTGCGTTCGCGTGCGGCTGCGCCGGCCCGGCAGCGCCTCCGGCGGGTCCCCGCCGCAGGCCCCTCCCGACGGGTGCTGCGGGCCCGCATGTCGACCCGGCTCGCCTGGCTCACCTGCGCGATCCTCGTCTGTTTCTGCATCGTCGTCGGCAAGCTCGTCGTGCTGCAGGTGACGGGTCCCGACCGTTACGTCGACCGAGCCAGGTTCCAGCGCCTCTCGGCGGAGACGCTGCGGGCACCGCGTGGCGCGATCTACGACCGGAACGGGCAGCCGCTCGTCACCTCTGTCGATCGGCAGTCGATCTGGGCCGACCCGAAGCTCGTCGTCGACCCCCGGGGGACCGCCCGGGCCCTCGCCCCGGTGCTCGGAATGGACGAGGTCACCATCCACTCGAGCCTCCTCACCTCCGGGCGCTTCGTGTACCTCCAGCGGCAGGTGCCCGACGAGACGGCAGCTGCGGTCCAGGCCCTTGCACTCCCCGGCATCGGAACGCTGGCGGAGCCGACGAGGAACCGGCCGGCCGGCGACCTCGCCGAAGCGGTCATCGGCAGCACGGACATCGACAACTTCGGCGTCTCCGGGCTCGAGCGGCAGCTCGACGAGTTGCTGCGCGGCACCGACGGCGAGATGGTCGCCGAGCGGGGGCCGCTCGGCCAGTCGATCCCGTCGGGGGAGCGGCGGGTCCAGCCGGCGGTGCGCGGCTCCAACGTCGTGCTCACTCTCGACCGCGATCTCCAGGCGATGGTCGAGATCGCACTCGCCAACCAGGTCGATGCCATACAGGCCGCCGGTGGGACAGCGTTGCTGATGAACCCGACGACCGGTGAGATCCTTGCGATGGCGACCGTCAAGCGGGATGCCTCCACGGGCCTCGTCCGTAACGATGCGGAGAACTTCTCGGTGAGCGGCGCCTACGAGCCCGGCTCGGTGATGAAGATCGTCCCCGTCGCAGCGCTCATCGACAAGGGCGTCGTCGGACCGCAGACCCCGCAGGACGTGCCCAGCTCGATCCTCGTGCACGATGCCGTGTTCGTCGATGACCACCCCATCATCCTCGACCCGGTCACGAGGCCACGGGCCACCGTGCTCGACGTGATGGCCGAGTCGTCGAATGTGGGCACCATCCAGCTCGCCCAGAAGCTCGGCGACCGGGCGCTGGCGTCGGCGCTGGCGGTGTTCGGTTTCGGCCGCACCACGAAGATGGGCCTCGACGCCGAGGTCGGTGGGTCGGTGCCGCTCGTCGAGGACTGGTACGGGACGACCCTCCCGTCCATTGCGATCGGCCACACGATAACCGCCACCCCGTTGCAGGTGCTCACGGCGTACAACGCGATCGCGAACGGCGGCGAGTGGGTCCGCCCGAAGCTGATCAGCTCGCAGATCGACGCGAGCGGGTACCAGGTCGACCGTCCCGCCGCCGATCGGCAGCGGATCATGAAGCCCGAGACGGCCGCAGCGATGCGCACCATGCTCTCGGCGGTCGTCAACGACGGCACGGGCTCGAAGGCGGCGGTCGAGGGCTACGAGGTCGCCGGCAAGACCGGAACGGCGTGGAAGCTCCGGGCGAACGGCAACTACGGCGACGGGAAGGACCGTGACTACATGGCCACCTTCGTCGGGTTCGCACCGGCGGAGAACCCGCGGATCTCGATGATCGTGGTCATCGACGAGCCCCGGACCGCGTACTACGGCGGGTCGGCCGCTGCACCCGTGTTCGGCGCCGTCGCCCGACAGGTCCTCGCCGGGTTCGACGTGATGCCCTACGCAGCCGGCAACCCGCGCTCGCCGACGGGGAACAACCTGCGGGCGCTGCCGTCGGCGGCGATCCCGGCGACCACGTTGCGTCCCACCACGACGCCTCCGCCTCCGCCGACGACCGCCCCGCCGCCCTCGACGGCGCCCGGGCCGACCCCGACTGCGACCTCGTCCCCGACCGCGACGAGCCGTGGCTGAGCCGAAGGCCCCTCCGGTCTCCCTAGCCGAGGTGGTCCGTGCCATCGGACCGGAGGCCGTGCTGCTCGGAGATACCGCCGCCGTCGAGCAGTTCGTCGTGCGGGGGATCGACCACGATTCGCGCCGAATCGCCGGTGGAGCGCTCTTCGCCTGCGTGCGCGGCGTGCACGCCGACGGCCACGACCACGCCGCCGAGGCCGTGGCACGTGGCGCTGCTGCGTTGCTGGTGGAGCGGGACGTCGACCTCGGCGTCCCGCAGGTGCGCGTTCGGAACGTCCGGGCGGCGCTCGGTGCCGCTGCGGCGTGCTGTTGGGGGCGGCCCTCCGACCACCTCGACGTCGTCGGGGTCACGGGAACCAACGGCAAAACCACGGTGACGGCGCTCGTTGCATCGATCCTGCGTGCGGACGGTCGGCCGACGTCGACGCTCGGCACGCTCTCCGGTGTGCGGACCACCCCGGAGGCGCCCGAGCTCCAGCGCCATCTCGCCGGGCGGGTCGCCGCGGGCGACCGCGCCGTGGCCATGGAGGTCTCCTCGCACGCGCTGCCGCTCGGACGGGTGAACGGCACGAGGTTCTCCGCAGCGGCCTTCACGAACCTGTCCCGCGACCACCTCGACTTCCACGGGACGATGGAGGCGTACTTCACGGCGAAGGCGTCGTTGTTCGATCCTTCTCGGACCCCCGTGGCGGTGGTCGACGTCGACGGCCCGTACGGCGCGCGCCTCGCAGAGGTGGCCGAGCAGCGGGGTCTCACCGTCCGCCGGGTGCGCCGCACCGACGCGGAGGTCGTCTCGATGACCCCGTCGCTGACGACGTTCCGGTGGCAGGCGCGAACGGTTCGGCTGCCACTCGCCGGCGCCCACAACGTCGCGAACGCCATCGTCGCAGCGGCGACGGCGGAGGCCCTCGGAGTCGACACGGAAACGATCGCCGCGGGACTCTCCGCCGCAGTCACCCCGCCGGGGCGGTTCGAGCCGGTCGACGTCGGGCAGTCCTTCGGTGTGGTCGTCGACTACGCCCACACCCCCGATGCGCTCGATAGCGTCCTCGGCGCAGCACGCGAACTCGTCGGACCGGCGAACCGGGTCATCGTGGTCTTCGGCTGCGGCGGTGATCGCGACCCGGGAAAGCGCGCGCCGATGGGTGAGGTGGCGTCCCGCCGGGCGGACGTGGTGATCATCACCTCCGACAATCCGCGCGGAGAGTCACCGGCGACGATCGCCGGGCAGGTACGGTCCGGAGCCGTGGTCGGCAGCCCCCCCGTCGTCGAGCTCGACCGTCGGCGTGCGATCGCGGCGGCCGTCAGGATCGCCGAATCCGGCGATGTCGTCGTCATCGCGGGCAAGGGACACGAGACGAC
>VGBO01000078.1 GCA_016870475.1 Actinomycetota bacterium
AGAAGTCGTCCGGTGGCGCGCCCGCCGACATCCCCTCCACGAACAGGTGCCGCTCCCGCCACACGTCGAACCCGTCGGGGTGGCTGCCGAGGGGGAGGTCGAGGGCGAGGATCTGCCCGCGGGGGCGCACCCGACCGGCGAGCGCGGCGAGGGCCGTGTCGGTGCGCCACTGGACGTACCGGTGGAACCGGACCTCGGCCGGGTCGACGTCGGCGGGCAGCCGGGCCGGCCAACGACGCCAGTCACGCCCGTACCGCACACCCGCGGCCCGGAACCGTGCGTACTCCCCGACCAGCGGGTGAGCGGACTCCCACGCGTCGAGGTCCGCCGAACCGCCCGACGCGAAGAACGCCTCCGCCGCCGCGGCGAGCTGCGGCCGCCGCCAGTCCCACACCGCGGTGTGGTCGACGAGGTCCCCGTCGTCGGTCGGGGCAGCCGCCGCGGTGCCGTCGAGCGGGAGGTAGCCCTCGTTCCAGAAGCGGCGGGACACCGGCGTGTACGGCGAGACCTCGGCCGGGGCGTCGAGGAACGCCGCGAGCAACGGGAGGGTCATCACCACCTGTCCGCCCCGACCGGCGAGCCAGTCGAAGGTCGCCCCGAGGTCGGCGAGATCGCCGATCCCCCGGGTGCGGGAGGTGCGCAGTGCGTACGTCGGGACGAAGACCCCCCAACGGCGTTCCGATCCCGCCGCCGGCCGCCACGCCGTGCGCGGTGCGGCGATCACCGTGGCGACGTCGTCACCGACGTGGAGCCGGTGCACGCCGAAGGGGAGACGACCGGCGGCCCGGACGATCCCCGCAGCGACGACCACGTCGACCCGGTCGCCGGACTCGAGATCGATCCGACCCGCCGCGTCGACGTGCGAGTCCGCACCACCGGCACGGACACCGGCGAGGCGACCGTCCCAGGCGACGAGCACCGGCTCGAGGGGGCGTCGGCCGTCGCGGGCGCGCACCTCGGCCGCGAGGCCGCGGACGTCGTGGGCGCCGTCAAGGTCGAACCCGTACGCCTCGAGCGTGCGGACCAGATCGGTCGTCGACGCCTCGACCCAGGCGCCGGTCGTCGCGTGGTAGCCGCCGAGGACCCCGGCGGCATCGGCGAGCTCCGACAACCCCTCCACGGCGGTGCGACGCCCGCCGGGCTCAGACGTCGAGATAGCGGCTGACGGCGATACCCGACCCGATCGCGCCGATCAGGCAGCCGATCGCCAGCAACGCGGCCATCGTGACCCCGAGCTGGGAGGCTCGCACGACGAACCCCTCGAAGATCCGGAGGCGTTCGTTGCCGTTCAACCCGCGGTCGAACGCGACGTTCAGACCCTGTACGACGCCCATCGCCACGAGCGCGCCGATGACCCCCTGGATGAGGCCCTCGATCATGAACGGCACCCGGATGAACCAGTTCGTGGCACCGACGAGCTTCATCACCTCGATCTCGCGCCGTCGGGCGAACATGGCCATGCGGATCGTGTTGAGGATCAGCATCACCGCGGCGACGAGCAGGGCGGTACCGATGAAGATGATCAGTCGGGTGATCCAAGTCGTCACGTTCTGCATCGTGCGGACCGTCTCGAAGGCGAACACGACCTCACGTACCCCGGCACGGTTCTCGTACTCCTGGCCGAGCGCCTGGATCAGGTCGGCGTCGGTGGTACGCGGCGCGACCCGGAAGCTCGGCGGCATCGCCTCGGCGTCGACCGCCTCGACCATCTCCTTGGACCGCGAGAAGAGCTCCTTGAACTCCTCGTACGCTGCTTCCTTGTCGACGTAGTCGACCGTGTCGACCTCCGGGTTCGCCTCGAGCGCCGTGCGCACGCCGTTGAGCTGCTCGGGCGTGGCGTTCGGGTTCATGAACACGATGAACTCGATGCCGCCCTGCCAGCGGGCGGTCATGTTGCCGACGCCCTGCGCGATGAGGACGGCGGCGCCGAACAGCGACAGCGACACGGCCACGGTCAGCATGGACGCGAGCGTCAGGCTCAGGTTCCGGCGCAGGTTCGACCCGGTCTCCCGGGCGACGTAGGCGAGGTTGATCGACATCAGAGTTCCTCCAGCGACCGGGCGCGTCTACTCGTACACGCCCCGCGACTGGTCGCGGACGATGTGGCCCTTCTCGATCTCGATGACCCGGCGCCGCATCGTGTCGACGACGCCCCGGTCGTGGGTGGCCATGACCACCGTCGTACCGGTCCGGTTGATGCGGTCGAGCAACCGCATGATGCCGACCGCCGTGCCCGGGTCGAGGTTCCCCGTCGGCTCGTCGGCGAGCAGGATCAGGGGGCGGTTCACGAACGCCCGGGCGATCGAGACGCGCTGCTGCTCACCGCCGGAAAGCTCGTCGGGGAAGTTCTCGGACTTCGCCGTCAGGCCGACGAGGTCGAGGATCGCCGGCACCTGCGAACGGATGACGTGGGCGGGGCGACCGATCACCTCGAGGGCGAAGGCGACGTTCTCCGTCACCGTCTTGTTCGGCAGGAGCTTGAAGTCCTGGAACACGCAGCCGATGTTCCGCCGGAGGTACGGGACCTTCCAGCTGTTGAGCCGCGCGATGTCCTTGCCGGCGACGAAGATCTGCCCCTCGGTCGGCTCCTCCGCCTTGTTGAGCAGGCGGATGAAGGTCGACTTGCCCGACCCGGACGTGCCGACGAGGAAGACGAACTCGCCCTTGTCGATGTTGACGTTGGCGTTCCGAAGGGCATGAACATCGCCCTTGTACACCTTGGAGACGTTGTCGAGCTTGATCATGGTGGGGGTCGTCCGACGGACCTTCCGAGGATACCCACGCCGACCACGCGATCGGCGCGATCCCTCCGCACTCAGGCGTTCGTCGCCGCCTCGGCGCGCTGCCACTGCAGGTACGCGTCGATGAAGTCCTGCACGTCGCCGTCGAGGACCGCCTCCACGCTGGAGGTCTGGTGCCCGGTCCGCTCGTCCTTGACCATCTGGTACGGCTGGAGCACGTAGGAGCGGATCTGGCTCCCCCACTCGACCTTCTTCTTCTCACCGGCGAGCCGGTTCAACTCCTCGTCGCGCTCCTGCCGGGCCCGATCGGCGAGCTTCGCCCGCAGCATCTGCATCGCCCGCTCACGGTTCTGGATCTGGGAGCGCTCCACCTGGCAGCTCACGACGATGCCGGAGGGCACGTGGGTGATCCGCACCGCAGAATCGGTGGTGTTGACGTGCTGACCGCCCGCACCCTGCGAGCGGTACACGTCGATGCGGAGGTCCTTCTCGATGATCTCGACCTCGCCGTCGTCCTCGATGAACGGCACGACCGTGAGGCCGGCGAACGCGGTCTGCCGCCGGGCGTTGTTGTCGAACGGTGAGATCCGCACGAGACGGTGCGTCCCCCGTTCGGCGCGCAGCATCCCGAACGCATATCGGCCCCGGACGATGAAGTCCGCGGACAGGATGCCCGCCTCCTGGCCGTAGGTGACCGCGTCGAGCTCGACGCTGAAACCGTGCTCGTCCGCCCAGCGGCGGTACATGCGCAGCAGCATCTCCGCCCAGTCCTGGGCGTCGGTGCCACCGGCGCCGGAGTGGATCTCGCACACGGCGTCGTAGGTGTCGTACGGCTCGGTGAACAGCGACCGCCGCTCGAGCTCGTCGAGCCGCGCCGCCAACTGGGCGACGAGGCCCTCGAGCTCTGCCTCGACGGAGTCGTCGCCCTCCTCGACCGCGAGCTCGTGGAGCACCGTCGCGTCCTCGAGCGAACGGCCGAGCGCGGCGAACAGGTCGAGGTCGCCGGCCACGGCCGCCAACTCGGTCTGCACCTTGCGCGCCCGCTCGGCGTCGTCCCAGAGATCGGGTCGGGCCATCTCCGTCTCGAGTTGGGGACGCCGCGCCCGCAACTCCGGGATCGCCAGGTAGCGCTCCGCCTCGGCGAGACGGTCCCGCAGCGCGGTCAGATCGGAGGAAAAGTCACGCACGTCGACCCCGCCTCAGCCCGCGCCGTGACACAGCTTGAACTTCTTGCCGCTCCCGCACGGGCACGGCGCGTTGCGCCCCACCTTCGGGGCGGACGCCGCGGGCTCCGCCGCTCGCGTGACCACCCCCGGGGCCGCACCGCGGGCCGACGGGCCGGGCACCGTGAGCGTCGGTGCGGGAGAGCGCACGGGCTCCTCGGCTGCGGAGTAGGCGACGCCACGGAGCTTGGGTTCGGCGGCCTCGGGCAAGGAGGCGATCACGTCGGCCTCCTCGGCCGACGCGGCGACCTCGGCGCGGATCTCCGCATGCATCACGATGCGAACGAAGTCCTCGGCCACCGATGAGAGCATCTGGCCGAACATCTCGAAGCCCTCGCGCTGCCACTCCGTGAGCGGGTCGCGCTGGCCGACCGCCCGCAGCCCAATGCCCTCCCGCAGGTAGTCCATCTCGTAGAGGTGCTCGCGCCAGCGCTGGTCGACGAGGGAGAGCTGCACCCGACGCTCGATCTCCCGGAGCACCGGAGCGCCGAGGTCGGCCTCCTTGCGCTCGTAGGTCGCCGTGGCCTCGCCGGCGAGCGCCTCGTAGAGCTCGTCGGTCGACCGCACGTTGGCGAGGTCCGCCTCGGTGAGGGCCGTCGGCCAGAACGTGGCCACGTCGGTGAGCAACCCGTGCGCCTCCCAGTCGCCGGCGACACCGTCGGGCAGGTGGCGGGCGATGAGGCCGTCGACGACCTCGGCGAGCGACCCGAGGAACTCCTCGCGCAGATCGCCGTCGGCGAGGATCTGGTCGCGGCGGCCGTAGACGACCTTCCGTTGGGCGTTCATCACCTCGTCGTACTTGAGGACGTTCTTGCGGACCTCGGCGTTCTTCTGCTCCACCGTGGTCTGCGCCCGCTCGACGGCCTTGGTGACCATCTTCGACTCGATCGGCACGTCGTCGGGGATCGTCGCGCTCATCACGCGCTCCATGAGCCCCGTCGCGAACAGGCGCATGAGGTCGTCCTCGAGGGAGATGTAGAACCGGCTCTCCCCCGGGTCGCCCTGCCGGCCTGAACGGCCACGGAGCTGGTTGTCGATCCGGCGCGACTCGTGCCGCTCCGTGCCGACCACCACCAGACCACCGAGCTCCCGGACCCGCACGCCCTGTGCGGCCGTGTCGACCGCGTGCACCGCCGTCCGTTCGTCGAGCCGGGCCGCGGCGAGCTCCGCGACGGCGAGCTCGTCCTCGAGGGGCACCACGACCTCGTCGTCGACCCCGGCGGACCGCAGCCTGGCGATGTCCTCCCGGAGCACCAGCGGCCGACGACGTACCTCGTCCGGCGTGGTCGCCGGCAGCCCCTCGGTCCGCAGATCGGCGAGCGCCATCAGCTCGGGGTTCCCGCCGAGGAGGATGTCCACGCCACGGCCCGCCATGTTCGTCGCCACCGTGACCGCACCCGGTCGACCGGCCTGGGCGATGATCTCCGCCTCGCGGAAGTGCTGCTTGGCGTTCAGCACCTCGTGGCGCACCCCGCGCCGGGTGAGGAGCCGGGACAGCAGCTCGGAGTGCTCCACCGACGCAGTACCGGCGAGCACCGGACGACCCGCCTCGTAGTGGTGGACGATCTCGTCGACCACCGCCTCGAACTTCGCTGCCTCGGACTTGTAGATCAGGTCGTTGTGGTCGGCGCGCACCATCGGTCGGTGCGTCGGGATCGGCACGACCTGCAGGCCGTAGGTGGTCGCGAGCTCACCGGCCTCGGTCTGGGCCGTACCGGTCATCCCGGCGAGCTTGTCGTACATGCGGAAGTAGTTCTGCAGGGTGACGGTCGCGAGCGTCTGGTTCTCCTCCTTGATCCGCACCCCTTCCTTCGCCTCGATCGCCTGGTGGATCCCCTCCGACCAGCGGCGACCCTCGAGCGTGCGGCCGGTGAACTCGTCGACGATCTTCACCTCGCTCGCCTCGACGATGTACTCCTTGTCGCGCTTGAACAGCTCCTTCGCCTTGAGGGCCACCTGGAGCTGGTGCACGAGGTCCGTGCGGCCGAGGTCGTAGAGGTTGTCGACGCCGAGCAGTTCCTCGACCCGTTCCACGCCCGCCTCGGTCGGGGCGACCGTGCGCTTCTCCTCGTCGACCTCGTAGTGCTCGTCGCGCGAGAGCTGCCGCACGACCGAGGAGAACCGCTTGTAGAGCGCCGCCGCGTCGGTGACCCGACCGGAGATGATCAGCGGCGTGCGTGCCTCGTCGATCAGGATCGAGTCGATCTCGTCGACGATCGCGTAGACGTGCCCGCGCTGGACCTTGTCCTCCGCGGTCATCGCCATGTTGTCGCGCAGGTAGTCGAACCCGAACTCGTTGTTCGTCCCGTAGGTGACGTCGCACGCGTAGTTCGCCCGCTTCGTCGCCGCGTCGTCGTTCCCCGGCAGCACCATGCCGACGGTCAGGCCCATCCACGTGTGGATGCGGCCCATCCACTCGGCGTCACGTCGGGCGAGGTAGTCGTTCACCGTGACGACGTGGACGCCCTTGGCGGACAGGCCGTTCAGGTAGACGGGGAGGGTCGACACGAGGGTCTTGCCCTCACCCGTGCGCATCTCGGCCACCCAGCCGAAGTGCAGGGCGGCACCGCCCATCACCTGGACGTCGTAGTGCCGCTGACCGATCACCCGGCGCGAGGCCTCCCGGACGGTGGCGAACGCCTCGATGAGCAGGTCGTCGAGGGTCGCACCTCGGTCGAGCCGCTCCCGGAAGAGCACCGTCCGGTGCCGGAGCGCGTCGTCGTCGAGCGCGGCGAGCTCGGGCTCGAGCGCGGCGATGTCGGGCACGAGGGCCTGGAGGGACCGGAGCATCTTGCCCTCACCGGTCCGGAGGATGCGGTCGAATACGCCCATGCGGTCGGTCAGCCTACCGGCGGGGACGCGACGGCCCCGACGACGGGCCCCTCAGGCCTGATCGATCAGGCCGAGCGTGCCGTCGGTCCGGCGGTACAGGACGGCCGCGCGACCCGTCTCCTCGTTCGTGAACACGTAGAAGCTGTGCCCGATGAGCTCGAGCTGCAGCACGGCATCGTCGACGGAGATCGGGTGGAGGGCGAACGACTTGCGCTTCACGACAAGCTCGCCCGCACGCGTCACGTAGGCGTCGTCGGCCATGGAGTGGTCCTCGTCGTCGAGGAGCGCGGTGACGGGGATCTCGGACTCCGGGCGTCGGGCGTGGCTCGGACGGCGACGGAGCCGGGACTTCAGACGGGCGAGCTGGGACTCGAGCTTGTCGACCGCCCGGTCGACCGCAGTCGACACGTCGGCCGCCGTCGCCCGGCAGCGGACGACGTGGCCGTTGCCCTCGATGGTGACCTCGCAGACCTCCTTCTCGGCGATGGAGGGGTTGTGCTCCCGGGAGAACCGGACCTCGGCGCGTTGCATCCCGTCGAGGAAGCGGTCGAGCCGCCCGATCTTGTCGACCGCAGCCGCACGGGCCTCCTCGGTCAGATCGGTACCACGGTTGCTGACGGATACCTGCATGTGGGGGATAGTGCGCCTCCGTTCGACGGACCGCAAGGGTCGATGGTCACCACGGTGGTACCCGGGCGGCGACCGCTGCCACCACGCGCGTCGCTCCCGCCGTCCGCAGGGACGCCGCCGCGGCGCACAACGTCGTACCGGTCGTGACGACGTCGTCGACCACGAGCACGGTCCCCGCCACCGCCCGCAGCGGGACGAATGCGACCGCACCGACCCGGTCGCGGCGCGTCCGCCCCGTGAGCCCGGGGCCCGGCACCCGCCGGAGCAGCGGACGGCAGGGCACCCCGGCACGCCGGCCCAGCAGTCGGGCGAGCTCCTCGGCCTGGTCGTACCCGCGGGCCCGACGACGCAAGGTCGACGTCGGTGCCCACGTCACGACATCGGCGCCGCCGATCGCGCCGAAGTGCACGGCGGGCAACAGTCGGTCGGCCACCCAGGTGAGCACGGCGCGGTTGCCTCGGTACTTGAGCCCGGTCACGAGCCGACGCGCCGGGCCGTCGTAGCGGAGCGCTGCCGAACCTGCGTCGACCCCGGGAAGACGCCACAGCGCACCGGACACGTCGGTCAGCAGCGCCACGCACGCTGCGCACGGCGCCGCCCCGAGACGATCACAGACCGGGCAACGGGGCGGGAACCACACGCCCCGGACGCTACGGGGCGGGTGCGACGTCGGGACCGGGCGGGGTGCGGAACACCCCGTCCTCGGTGATCCACGCCGTGACGAGCTCGGCCGGGGTCACGTCGAACGCCCAGTTCTCGGCGGCGATGCCCTCGGGGGCGATCCGCACCCCGGCGATCGTCGTCACCTCGTCCGGGCTGCGACGCTCGATCTCGATCGCGTCGCCGGTCGGCAGCGTGTGGTCGAAGGTCGACCGGGGGGCCGCGACGTAGAACGGGATCCCGTGGTGGTGGCAGGCCACGGCCACCGCATAGGTCCCGATCTTGTTCGCCACGTCGCCGTTCGCGGTGATCCGATCGGCGCCGACGATCGCCGCGTCGACCCGACCGGCGCGCATCAGCGCCGCCGCCATGACGTCGGCCACCAACGTCGCCGGGATCCCGAGCCGTTCGCACTCCCACGCGGTCAACCGGGCCCCCTGCAGCACCGGCCTCGTCTCGTCGATCCACACGTGAAGACGGGTACCCGCCTCGTGCGCCGCACGGAGCACGCCGAGCGCCGTGCCCCAGCCGACCGTCGCGAGCGCACCCGTGTTGCAGTGCGTGAGCACGTTCGCACCCGACGCGAACAGCGGCGCGCCGTGACGCCCGATCGCCCGATTCCGTTCGACGTCGTCGACGGCGAGGCGCTGCGCCTCCGCGACGGGGTCGGCCGCGCCCAGCGCCCGGTCGACCCCCCATCCGAGGTTCACCGCCGTCGGCCGCGTCGCCCGCAGACGCTCCCCTGCCGCAGCGGGGTCCTCGCCACGCACGACGGCGAGCGCGACCCCCATCGCCCCCGCCACACCGATCGCCGGCGCGCCGCGCACGGCGAGCGTCGCTATGTACTCGCAGAGCTCCTCCACCGTGGTCGCCTCGACGACGACCAGCTCGGCGGGCAGGCGCCGCTGGTCGATGAGCCGGATCCGATCACCCGCCCAGGCGATCGTCGGCGGGACGTCGGCCGACGCCACGGTTCAGGACGCGTCGGTGAGCACGAAGCGCACGCCGCCCACCGTCACCGCGTCACGCCCGGCGCGGTCCGCCGCCGGCAGCGCCAGCCCGATCTCGACGATGCCCTCGTGCGCACCGTCGGCTGGGACGAACCGCACGACCTGCGCACCGCCGTCGAGCACGACCGTCGGCTCGCCGCCCGTGACGGTCACCGGCTCGTCGAGCACCTCGGCCCAGCGCGCCGCGAGCCCGGCGGGGTCGGCGGCCCGGACTGTCATCGACGTGACCGCCCCCGCACCGTGCTCGGGGACCCGACCCGCCCACGCCGGACCCGCCCAGTGCCACGAGCCGGCCGGGGTGGCCGCCGTCAGCGACACGATCGCCCCCGGCACGTCACGCGGGTGCAGGTGCAGGTCGACGATGTCCTCCTCCTCGGCGACCCACACGACCCGCACGCCGAGCCGTTCCATCCGGGCGCGCGCCACGTCGATGTCGGGGACCTGGAACATGACCATGTACCCGGCGTCGCCCCCGACGCGGTCGAGGTAGCGGCCCGCCGTCGTTCCCTCCCGGGTCGGGGAGACGACCTCGAGGAACGTGTCCCCGATCGCGAACACGCCGTTGCGTAGCCCGAACTCCGCGACCCCGGGATCGTGGAAGGGCTCGGCGAGCCGGAACTCGGACCGCACACGGTCGGCGACCGCTTCGTAGTCGGCGGCGACCAGAACGGCCTGGCGGAGACGCTGCATGCTCGGCATGCGCGCACCCTACCGCCCGGGCTCCCCTCCCGGTGGAGGGCCTTGCTACGATGGTCGGTACCTGCTGGGGGTGCCCGATCGGATCGGGCTGAGAGCACACCCCAGAACCTGATCTCGGTCATGCGAGCGGAGGGAATGCAGGAATGATCGTCGACATCCAGGTCCTTCCGTCGCCGACGGGCACACCCGACCGCCGTTGGGCGCACGTGGAGGCGGCCATCGCCGTCGTGGTGGCCAGCGGGCTCCGCTACGTCGTCGGCCCGCTCGGCACCGCCGTCGAGGGGGAACCCGACGAGGTCTGGCCGCTGGTCCGGGCCGTGCACGAGGCCACACTCCGAGCCGGCGCCGACGGGGTCGTCACCGTCGTCAAGGTCGAACAGACCCGCGACCGCGACCGTCAACCGAGCATCGACGACCTCGCCGGGCCGTACCGATGAGGCGACCACTCGCCGGCCTCGCACCGCCGGTCCTGCTCCTCACCGCGATCATCGGGTTCTGGGAGGTCTGGGCGCGTCGCGGTGCAGGCGCCAGTACCGTGCTCCCGCCGCCCACCGCGATCGTCGCCGC
>VGBO01000079.1 GCA_016870475.1 Actinomycetota bacterium
GGGACCGGCGACCGCCGCGTCGACGAGCACGACCGTGACCTCGGCCGCCGCCGCCCCGAGGCCGAGGGGTTCGACGAGTGCGGCGTCGACCTCGGCCCGGTCGAGCCGACGCACGAGCGACCTCGCCGCACCGTCGTCGCCGTCGAGGACGAGCACACGAAGATCCCCGCGGGCCCGGAGCGCCCGACCGATCGTGTCCGACGCCGCGACGACGAGCACGGTGGCATCGTCCGGCAGGGCCCGGGCGAGGTGGCGGGCGGTCGGGTCGGCGTCGACCGCTTCGGCGCAGCGCCATCCCTCCGAGGTGGGTTCCGCCGCGCAGCACACCCGGGAGGTCAGCCACCACAGCGGCCCGCAGGTCGGGTGTCGGACCAGCATGCGGCGGCAGGCGGCGACCATGCCCGCCGGGTCGTCGCGGAACGCCCCGAGCGCGGTCGCGGTCTCACGCACCAGATCGACGGCGTCGAGCCCCGAGGAGCGGGCGACGGCCCGGAGCCGTTCGATGGGGTGCATCTGGCCACGGTACCGGCCCGCCGGGAGAAACTTCACCGCCGGGGACGGGAGCCGGTAGCGTGCCCGCCGTGGCCGCCTCCGAAGTTCCCGCCGGTCTCCAGCTCACCTCCCTCGACGGGCAGTCCCGCCCGGTCGACGAGTGGCTCATCACCTTCCAGCTGCTCGGCGTGGTGCTCGACCCCTACACCTACGAGAGCGCATGGCTGCTCGACACGGCCGGCCGCATCCTCGAGGGGTTCCGAGGGGCGAGCGTGCGCACGGCGATCATCGTGACGTGCGACGCCGATGCTGCGAAGGAATTCCTCGGGGCCTACACCGACCAGGTGCTGGTGCTCGTGGACCCCGACCGCGCCTTCGTGCGGGCGTTCGAGCTCGACGAGCTCCCGGCGTTCGTCCACCTCCGCCAGAACCGTCGGATCGGCGGCGTGGCGCAGGGTTGGGACCCGGCCGCCTGGAAGGAGATCGCCGGCGTCGTCGCTGCCGAGCGCCACTGGAGCCGGCCCATGATCCCCGCAGCGGGCGACCCTGCGCCCTACCGGGGCAGCGCCGCGCTCGAGGCGACCGGGGCCTGAGCCCCGATCAGGCGCTCTTCAGCGCGTCGAGCACCCCGCGCCAGCGCGCCGGGTCGCTCTTGTAGGGCGCGTAGAAGCTGATCCGCTGGATCACGTCGCCGAACCGGCGGTGCAGCTCCGGAGCGAGCTGTTCGGGCTCGCCGACGACCGCGAACGTGTTGAGGATCTCCTCGTCGACGAGGTTGCCCATCTCCACCCAGCGCCCCTGCTTGGACAGCGTGTTCAGCTCGTCCTGGAGCCCACCCCAGCCGTGCAGGTCGAGCACCGGGCGGTAGGCGGGGGTCGAACCGTAGAAGGCGATCTGCTGGCGGGTCCCGGCGGCGGCCTCGGTCATCTGCTTCTCGTCGCCGCCGGTCACGACGAAGCTCGGGCCGACGATCTCGAAGCCCTCCATCGTCTTGCCCGCCTTGGCACGACCCCGTTCGAGCGCGGGGATGGTGACCTCGCGCAGGTACCGCTCGGTGGTGAACCCGTGGCAGATGAACCCGTCGCAGACCTCGCCAGCGACCTCGGTCATCTTCTCGCCCACGCCGGCGAGGAAGATCTTCGGGTCGCCGTAGGGGTTGCGGCCCGGGTCGAAGAACGGCGTCATCAGCGTGTGTGTGTAGAAGTCGCCGCGGAAGTCGAGCTTCTCGCCCTGGTTCCAGCACGCCCAGATCGCTCGGATCGCGAGCACCATCTCGCGCATCCGGGCAGCGGGGTGCGTCCACGGCATCGAGAACCGCTTGGTGATGTGCGGCTTGATCTGGCTGCCGAGACCGAGCACGAACCGGCCCTTGGAGTACGCCTGCAGGTCGTACCCGATGTTCGCGAGCACCATCGGGTTGCGCGCGAACGCGACTGCGATGGACGTGCCGAGCTCGACCGTCTCGGTGTGCTCCGCTGCGAGCAGGAGCGGGAAGAACGGATCGTGCGACGTCTCCGCCGTCCACACGCCGGAGTACCCGGCCTCCTCGAGCTCCCGCGCGCTCTGTGCTGCGTTCGGGAGATCGAACCCGCTGTACCCGATGCCACCGTCGACCTTCATGGGGGGGACGCTAGCGGGCGGGCGACGTCAACGCAGTTGGACTGGCGACTGGTTCACGGCCTCGAAGAAGTCGTTGCCCTTGTCGTCGACGACGATGAACGCGGGGAAGTCCTCGACCTCGATCCGCCACACCGCCTCCATGCCGAGCTCGGGGTACTCGAGGACCTCGACCTTGCGGATGCAGTCCTTCGCGAGCTTCGCCGCCGGACCGCCGATCGACCCGAGGTAGAACCCGCCGTGCGTGCGGCACGCGTCGGTGACCGCCTTGGAGCGGTTGCCCTTCGCGAGCATCACGAACGACCCACCCGCCGCCTGGAACTGGTCGACGTAGGAGTCCATGCGGCCTGCGGTCGTCGGGCCGAACGAGCCGGACGCGTAGCCCTCGGGCGTCTTCGCCGGTCCGGCGTAGTACACGCACATGTCCCGCAGGTACTCGGGCATGCCCTGGCCGGCGTCGAGGCGTTCCTTGATCTTGGCGTGGGCGATGTCGCGGGCGACGACCATGGGGCCGGTCAGCGCCACCCGGGTGCGGATCGGGTAGCGCGACAACGTCGCCCGGATCTCGTCCATCGGACGGGTGAGGTCGATCTGGACGACCTCACCGTCGAGGTGGTCGTCGGTGACCTCGGGCAGGAAGTGCGCCGGGTCGGTCTCGAGCTGCTCGAGGAACACGCCCTCGGCGGTGATCTTCGCCTTCGCCTGACGATCGGCCGAGCACGACACGGCGATGGCGACCGGGCACGACGCTCCGTGGCGGGGCAGACGGATGATCCGCACGTCGTGGCAGAAGTACTTCCCACCGAACTGGGCACCGATCCCGGTCTGCTGGGAGACCCGCAGCACCTCCGCCTCGAGCTCCACGTCACGGAACCCTCGGCCGGCCTCGTTGCCGGTCGTCGGCAGGCTGTCGAGGTAGCGCGCCGACGCGAGCTTCGCCGTCTTCATCGTGTGCTCCGCCGACGTGCCACCGATCACGATCGCGAGGTGGTAGGGCGGGCAGGCGGCGGTGCCGAGCGTGCGGATCTTCTCGTCGACCCAGCGCAGCAGCGTCGTCGGGTTCAACAGCGCCTTCGTCTCCTGGTACAGGTAGCTCTTGTTCGCCGAGCCACCGCCCTTCGCCATGAACAGGAACGAGTAGGCGCTCCCGTCGACCGCGGCGATCTCGATCTCGGCGGGGAGGTTGTTGCCCGTGTTGCGCTCCTCGTACATGGTGATCGGCGCCATCTGGCTGTAGCGCAGGTTCGACGTCTGGTAGGTGTCGAACACGCCCCGGGCGATCGCCGCCTCGTCACCGCCGCCGGTGAGGACGAACTGCCCCTTCTTGCCCTTGATGATCGCGGTGCCGGTGTCCTGGCACGACGGGAGCACCCCGCCCGAGGAGATCACGGCGTTCTTGAGCAGCTCGAGCGCCACGAACCGGTCGTTGTCCGACGCCTCGGGGTCGTCGAGGATCTTCGAGAGCTGCTCGAGATGGCCGGGCCGGAACAGGTGGGCGATGTCGCGCATCGCCTCGCCGGTGAGGAGGGTCAACACCTCCGGCTCGACGACGAGGAACGTGCGGCCTGCCGCTTCGAGCGTCGAGACGCCCTGGGTGGTGAGCAGCCGGTAGGGGGTGTCGTCCGGACCGAGGGGGAGCATGTCCTGGTAGGAGAAGTCGACCATGGCGGCACGGTACCCCGCGCCGGCGTAACGGGGCGATCCGCATCGTGCCGCTAGCGTGAGCTGCCGTGAACGCCCTCGAAGAAGGCCTCGACCTCACCCTCGACTTCGACAAGCTCGCCAAGATCGGCCGGGCCGGCCAGCAGGTCGTACCGGTCGTGCTGCAGTGCGCCGACACCGGCGAGGTGCTCTACATCGGGTACGCCAACGACCTCGCCGTGCGCGAGACGCTCGCGAAGCGGGAGGCGGTGCTCTGGTCGACGTCGCGCGACGAGCTGTGGCACAAGGGGGCGACGTCGGGCGACGTGCTCGCGCTCGTGGAGATGCGGGTCAACTGCGAGCAGAACTCGCTGCTGTACCGGGTGCGCCGCACCACCAGCGGGGCGTGCCACACCAAGGACGCCGCCGGTGCGACGCGGCCGACCTGCTACTACCGGAGCGTCACCGACGCGTCGACGCTGCGGTTCGTCTGAGCGTCGACGCTCAGACCAGCTCAGCCGCAGCCGCGTCGCCGTCGCGCCGCCACAGACGTTCGGTCGCGCCGAGGACCGCGCCACCGGCGCGCACGCTGAACTCGGCGAACCGGGGGTGCTCGTCGTCGAGGATGTTGCCGAGCACGGCGGCCACGAGACGCATGGTCGCGTCCGAGACCATCGCACCACCGAGGAGGACGTCGAGCAGACGCGGGCGGGCGATGACGTGGGCGAACCGACGGGCGGTGCGGAAGAACGGGTCGAACCGGGCGGCGAGGACCGCCTCGTACGCCGCAGCGGTCCCGTCCGGACCTGCTTCACCGAGGAACACCTCGGCCGCGATGCGACCCGACTCCATCGCGTAGTCGATGCCCTCACCGTTGCAGGGGTTCACGAGACCGGCGGCGTCGCCGACCGCCACCCACCCCGGCCCGCAGCGCCGATCGACCTCCATCGGCAGGCGCCACGCCCACGACCGTTCGAGCTCGCCGAGCCCCCACGCGTCGCGGACCGATGCGGCGTACTGGCCGAGCAGGTTGCGGAGGTTGAGTCGCCCTTCGGTCCGCATGGTGGACAACACACCGAATCCGATGTTCACCGACCCGTCGCCGAGCGGGAACACCCAGCCGTAGCCGGGCATCGCCCGACCCTCGGCGTCACGCACGGCGAGCGATGCCTCGAGATGGCGGTCGGTCGAACGGGTCGAGGGCGCGTACGCCCGGATGGCGAGGCCCTGCACCCCCGACCGAGGGCGGGTCGCGCCGAGCGACGCGGCGACCGGCGAGCCGGCACCGGCGGCGACGACGACGAGGTCCGCGCCGATCCGACCGTCCGGTGTGTCCACGCCGACGGCCCGCCCCCGGTCGTCGCGCACCACCGTCGCCTCGGACCGTTCCCGCAGGTCGGCACCGGCAGCGATCGCGAGATCGAGGAGGCCGGCGTCGAGGTCGACTCGGCGGATGACCGAACCACAGCCGGGGAACCCCGCCCGTTCCGGCCAGCGCACCTCACGCTGCCGCTCGCGGGCGACGATCCGCAGACCATCGGTGCGGTGGTACGGCGTCGGGTCGTACCCGAGACGGGCGAACTCGTGCATCGCCCGTGGCGTGAGCCCGTCACCGCAGGACTTGTCCCGCCCACGCGCAGCACGGTCCACGAGCACGACCCGGGCACCGCCACGCGCGAGGTGTGTGGCCGCAGCGGACCCACCGGGGCCCGCACCGATCACTGCGACGTCGTACCGCACGGAAACACCGTCCCACATCGGGCGCCGGAGCGGCGACCCCGAGACGATGGCCGAGGTGGTGCGGTCAGTTGACCTGTCGCTCGAGCCCTTCCCAGTAGGGCGCACGCAGGATGAACTTCTGCAGTTTGCCGGTCGCCGTGCGGGCGAGCTCGCTGCGGAACTCGATCGACGTCGGGCACTTGTACCCGGCGAGGCGCGACTTGCAGTAGGCGATCAGGTCCGCCTCGGTGAGCGTCGACCCGGGGGTGGTGACGACGAGCGCCTTGACCGTCTCGCCCCACTTCGGGTCAGGCACGCCGATGACCGCGACCTCGGCGACCTCGGGATGGCTGAACACCGCGTCCTCGACCTCGATCGAGCTCACGTTCTCACCACCGGAGATGATGACGTCCTTCTTGCGGTCGGCGATGTTCACGTAGGACTCGCCGTCGATGTAGCCGCCGTCGCCGGTGTGGAACCAGTCCGGTCCGTCGGGGTCGTCGGACGCCGGGCAGATCGCCGCGGCGGTCGCCTCGGGCTGCTCCCAGTACCCGCCCATGATCACGTTGCCCCGCACGAGGATCTCCCCCTCGGGCGACACCCGCTGGCGCACGCCGAGCGCCGGTGCACCGGCCCGGCCGAGGCGGGCGGCCCGTTCGGCCGGGGTCAGGTCGTCGTACTCGGCGCGACCCCGGTTCATGACGAGCAGCGGGGAGGTCTCGGTCAACCCGTAGATCTGGATGAACTCCCAGCCGAGCTCGGTCTCGACCCGTTCGATGGTGCGCGTGGGCGGCGGGGCGCCGGCGACGATGATCCGCACGCGGTCCCGACCGGGGATCGGGCCGTCCCAGGTGGCCGCTGCGTCGAGCACCGAGGCGACGACGGCCGGTGCGGCACACAGGTAGGTGACCCGGTGGTCCCGGATGCGGCGCAGGATCTCGGGGCCGTCGACCTTGCGCAGCACGATGTGGGTGACCCCCATGCCGGTCGCGGCGTACGGCATACCCCAGCCGTTGCAGTGGAACATCGGCAGCGTGTGGAGGTACACGTCACGGTCAGTGACGGTGGCCTGCCAGCCGAACGTCGCTGCGTTGACCCACAGGTTGCGGTGGGTGAGCTGCACGCCCTTCGGGCGGGCGGTCGTGCCGGACGTGTAGTTGATCGACGCGGTGGCGTCCTCGTCCCAGGCCCACTCCCGCGGCTCGACGCCGTGGAGGTACAGCTCCTCGTCGCTCTCGGCGCCGAGGAGCATGGTCCGCTCCGCCTTCACGTCGGCGAGGCTGTCGGCGAGCTCGGGGTCGACGAGCAGCAGCCGTGCGCCGGAGTGCTCGACGATGTAGCGCACCTCCTCGGCATGGAGGCGGAAGTTCACCGGCACCACGGTGCGCCCCCAGCCGGACACGCCGAAGAAGCTCGTGAGCAGCCGGGCCGAGTTGTGCGAGACGATCGCGACACGGTCGCCGACCCCGAGGCCCATGCGGTCGAGCGCAGCGGCCTGCGCCCGGGCCCGGTCGTACATCTGGGCGTAGGTCATCGTCGGCCAGGGCGCGGCGGGCTGGTCGGGTTCGTCGACGATCGCCACCCGGTCGGGGTAGACGGCCGCCGCCCGGTCGAGGTGGTCACGGACGGTCAGCGGAACTCGCATCGGTGCGCCCTTTCGTGGTCGGTCAGTTCGGTCGGGTCGGTCGGCTCAGCGGATCGTCCAGCCGCCGTCGACGACGACGGTCTGACCGATCACGTAACGGCTCGCGTCGGACGCGAGGAACAACAGGGCGCCGTCGAGCTCGGCGATGTCGCCGGCGCGCCGCATCGGCGTGTTGCGTTCGATCCACGCCTGCCCACGCGCTTCGCCGGAGAACATCTCCTCGGTGAGCTCGGTCGCGAAGTACCCGGGGGCGATCGCGTTGACCCGGATGCCGTGGCGGCACCACTGCAGCGCGAGCTCCTTCGTGAGGCCGATGAGGCCGTGCTTGGAGGCCACGTAGGACGCCTGGTTGTTCGGTGAGCTCCCCACGAAGCTGTGCACGGACGCGATGTTGACGATCGACCCGCCTCCCCCGCCGATCATGTGCTTCGCCGCATACGACGACAGCACGAAGCAGGCGTTGAGGTTGACCTCCATCACCGCCCGGAACGCCGCGGGGTCCTCGTCCTCGGCACGTTCGGGGGCATCGGACAGACCGGCGTTGTTGACCACGATGTCGATGCGGCCGAACCGTTCGACCGCGGTCGCGACGACCGCCGCGAGGTCGGCGTCGTTCGCCACGTCGGCGCGGACGGGGACCACGTTGGGGACCTCGGCGGCGAGCGCCTCGAGGCGGTCGAGGCGACGGGCGCAGGCGACGACCTTCGCCCCGGCCTCGGACAGCACACGGACGAACCGGTCCCCGAACCCGGAGGATGCGCCGGTGACGATGGCGACGCGGTCACGGACGTCGAACAGGCCGGCGAGATCGATGGGAGCGGACGACGGGGTGCCGGAGGAGGAAGATGCCACGGGCGCACGATAGCGACCGGACCGGGGGCGCATCCGGCCCGCGCGGCACCGGGTAGCGTGCGCGCCATGAAGATCCGCATCGGCTTCGGGCTCGGGGTGAACAGCCTCACCAACGACATGGACCGGTTCGGCCACTTCGTGGACGAACTCGAACGCCTGCGCTTCGATTCGTTGTGGGTGAGCGAGCGGATCGCCGGGAACTCGCCCGACCCGGTCGTGGCGATGGCGTTCTGCGCTGCGCGCACGAAGAAGCTGAAGTTCGGCATGTCGGTGATGGTGCTCCCCGGCCGGAACCCGGTGCTCGTCGCAAAGTCGCTCGCCAGCCTCGACCGGCTCTCGAACGGCCGCATGCTCCCCGCATTCGGACTCGGTGCACCCACGCTCGCTGAGTGGTCGGCGTTCGGCATCGACCGGAAGGCCCGCGCCTCGATGTTCGACGAGGCGCTCCCGCTCATGCGACGCCTGTGGACCGAGGACGAGGTCACCCACCACGGCACCCACTACCGCTTCGAGGGCGTGCGTGTGCTGCCCAAGCCGGTGCAGACGCCGCCCGAGGTGTGGCTCGGCGGGGCGGCGCCGTCGGAGCTGCGTCGCGTGGCCCGCCTGGCCGACGGCTGGCTGCCGTCGTTCACCACCCCGGCCGAGGTGGGTGCCGGCATCACCGAGATCCGGCGCCTCCTCGAGATCGAAGGTCGGGAGATCGAGGAGGAGCACTACGGCGTCCTCCTCCCCTACACGCTCGGGACGCTGTCCGACGCCTACGTGGCAGCGTCGAAGGCCCGCAAGCCCGACGTCGAGGTCACCGACATCGTCGCGGTCGGCATCGACGCGATCGCCGAGCGGATCCGGCGGTTCATCGACGTGGGCGCATCGAAGTTCGTCCTCGTCCCCGCCGCGGAACCGACCGATGCCTGGACACCGGAGCTCGAGACGCTCGCCGAGGCGATCCTGCCGATGCAGACCCGCTGACCGACTCGATCAGCGAGCGTCAGTGCCCGGGGCCACCAGGCCTGCGAGCGGGGACTGCAGGAACAGGTCCACGAGGCGGGCGATGCCTTCGATGGCGGAGAAGAGGCGTTCGCTCTCGGCGCCGTCCGGCACGAGCCGCCCGAGCAGTTCGATGCCGAGGAACAGCGCACTGACCGCGTTCGCGAGTTCCTCGATCGGCAGGGCAGCGCCGAGCGGACTGTCGCCGAGCACCCGTCGCAGCGCCCGTTCGACGGTGGCGACCCACGGTCGGATCACCTCGCCGAGCTGCGCGGCGAACACCTCGTCGGAGCTCGCTGCGGCTGTCACCTGTGACAGCACGTGGATGGTTCCGCTCTCCACGTCCTCACGGTGCAGGTCGGCGGCGACACGCACCAGGTCGGGCAGCGACGTGACCCCGCCGAGGAGCACCTCGTAGCGGGCGAGCTGTTCGTGGCTCATGTGCTCGATCGCCGCGATGACCGCCTCGTTGATGGACCCGAAGTGGTAGTAGATCGACGCCTGGTTGAACCCGCCGGTCCGGGCGATCGCCCGGGCGCTCGCGCCGAGCATCCCCTCGGTCTTGATGGTCTCGAGTGTCGCCTCGACGATTCGGGCGCGTGTCTCCACGCTCGGCCCGGTCGTGCGGGCGGACGTCCCCCGTGCACGTGCCACGCCCCATGTTCCCGCGTCGGGGCGGGTGCGTGGAAACTCGGAACGCACACTCGCGCCCGCCGGTACACTCCGCCCATGACGACCAAAGCCCGCGCGACCGGCCTCGACGCCCTCAACTTCATCCCCGGGGCGGCCCCGCCGATGGTGGTCGGCGGGGAGGGCAACCACCTCGTCCTCGCGGACGGCCGGCGCGTCCTCGACGCCGCCGGCGGCGCGATCGTGACGAACATCGGCCACGGCCGACCCGAGGTCGCCGAGGTCGCCGCGACGTCCACGTCGTCGGTCGACTACGTGATCCCGCCGTGGGCGACCCCGGCACGCGTCGCACTGCGCGACCGTCTCGTCACCTCCTGGCTCCCGGCCGGGCTCGAGCGCGTCGGGTTCGTGTCGGGCGGGTCGGAGTCGACCGACTCGGCGATCCGGCTGGCCTGCGCCCACCACGTGACCTCCGGTCGACCGGAACGCACCGTGGTGATCGGTCGCGTGCCCTCCTACCACGGGGTGACCCTCGCCGGACTCGGTGTGGGCGGCCACCTCGGACGGCGCTCCGGGTACGACGGGATG
>VGBO01000080.1 GCA_016870475.1 Actinomycetota bacterium
CGATGATCGCGTAGTCCTGGAAGTCGAGCTGCGCCTGATCGAGGAATCGCTGGCGCTCCTCCCCGGCGATCGGCGGGAGGGGCCGGGTGCGCACCGCCTCCGCGCGGGCCCGGAACCGCCCGATCATGGCGTCGACGTCGAGAGTTGCCATACCGGGGAGGCTACCGAGGGCCGGGCGACTTCGCCGACCGCCGGACCCGGCTCCGGACGTACCCCTTCGCCGGGTCGGTGTACAGGACGAAGCGCCAGGTGAGCACCCCCGACACCGCCGCAGCGGCGATCAGTCCGGCGATGGCGAGGCGGACGGTGCGGTCGGCATCGGCCGCCTCCGCGTCGAGGGTCGCCCGGCGGGATCCCACCACGGTCGTGCTCGTCGAGGAGTCCGGCTGTGGCGTAGTGCCCTGCGCTCCGGCGAGGGGACCGGCGCCGACGGCGACCGTGAGCACGCAGGCCGCAACGATCGCTCTGGCCCACCCGCTCCCCTGCACGATGCTCCATGGTAGGGCCGAGCGCTCTCCGGCGTCCTTCACCGCTGCTCCGTCGCACAGGAGATCGTCGTCCGCCCACCGATGCGGCGCCGCAGCACCGCACCGCCGCACCGGGGGCACGCGGTCCGCCCGTCCCGGGCGGCCTGGAGGTCGCCGAGATGCGAACCACCACGCCGGTCGAGCTCGGCGACCGTTGTGCGGATCGTCCGGGCGAGCGCTGCGACCTCGCGCCGATCGAGGGTTCCGGCCGGGCGGGCCGGGTCGAGTCGGCTCCGCCAGCACACCTCGTCGGCGAGGAGGTTCCCGAGGCCGGCGAGTCGCCCCTGGTCGAGCAGGCGGGCCTTGAGCGCCGTGGTCGACCCGGCGAGCACACGGGTGAGCGCGTCGACGCCGACGGTCGCCGCATCGGGCCCGAGGCGCCCCTCGTCCGGGTCGAGCTCGACGCGCCCAAGCCGTCGCGGATCCCGCACGACGAGCGACCCGCCGTCGAGGAGGTCGAGCCGAAACCGGTCCCATCGGGGTTCCTCGCGGTTCGATCCGTATTGGAGGTCGTCGAGGCCGGCGACCCCGTCGAGGAGCAGCCGTCCGGTCATGCCGAAGCGCAGTCCGAGCGTGCCGCCGTCGTCGAGGTCACAGAGCAGCAGCTTCCCGATCCGACGTGCGGCGACCGCCGAACGGCCCACCAGTCGGTCGGCGACGTCGTCGACGGCGTGCGGGACAGCAGCCAGAGGGTCGACGGTGACCGCGCCGATGGGTCGCCCCAGCACCCCTTCGGCGAGGCGCCGGTACCGTTCCACCTCGATGAGTTCGGGCACCGCTGCCGCCCGGCTCAGCCGCTCCGCAGGAACGACTCGAGCGCCGCCCCGACCTGATCGAAGGCGATCAGGAACCCGTCGTGCCCCTCTGGGCTGTCGATCACCGTGTGGGCGACCGGGACGCCAGCGACCCGGAGGGTGTCGCGGATGTACTCCTGCTGGTAGGGCGGGTACAGGCCGTCGGTCGTGATCGACATCGTGGCCGTCGGCACGCGGATGCGTTGCAGCGCGGCGTCGAGGCCACCCCGGCCACGGTTCCGCCCGAGATCGTGGAGGTCCATCGCCCGGTTGAGCACCAGGTAGCTGTTCGCGTCGAAGCGGCGCACGAGCTTGTCGCCGTGGTAGTCGAGGTAGCGCTCCACCTCGAATCGATCCCACATGCCGAACCGTTCGACGTCGTCCTCGGTATCGCGCCCGAAGTTCGCCGCGTAGACCGGTTCGCTGCGGTAGTGGATCATTGCGATCCGCCGCGCGAGCGCGAGGCCGACGTGCGGTCCGCCTCCCGGTTCAGCGTCGTAGTACTCGCCGTCACGCCACGCAGGGTCCGAAGCGATCGCCAGTCGACCCACCGAGCTCCAGGCGATCTGCTGCGCGGACGCCGCTGCAGTCGACGCGATCGACACGACCGCGTCCACACCGTCGGGGTAGATGCAGCCCCACTCGAGCGCCTGCATGCCACCCATCGACCCACCGACCACGGCGCACCACCGGTCGATACCGAGGCGGCCGGCCAGGAACCGCTGGGCGCGCACCATGTCCCGGATCGTGACGACAGGGAACGTGGACCCGTACGGGCGGCCGGTCCGTGGGTCCGTGGACGCAGGCCCGGTCGTGCCCTGACAGCCGCCGAGCACGTTCGAGCAGACGACGAAGTACCGGTCGGTGTCGAGCGGACGCCCTGGCCCGATGAGCCGGTCCCACCAGCCCTCCGTCGGGTGCCCGTGGCCGGAGGGGCCCGCGGCGTGCGAGTCACCCGTGAGGGCGTGGCACACGAGGATCGCGTTCGACGCGTCGGGGGCGAGCTCGCCCCACGTCTCGTATGCGACGGTGACGCTCGGGAGGATGCCCCCCTCCTCGAGCACGAAGGACCTGCCCGGATCGGTCGTCACGAACCGGCGGCGGCCGACCGGGTCGCCGTTCCGCCATGCTCCGGTGACCGGCGGCGGGGTCAGCGGCGGCGTGGCGGCGCGAGCGAGGGGCCGGGGATCCGGTCGGGTGTCGCCGATGGTCACCGTGGCACCTCCTCACGCAGCGGAACGGTGGCGACCGGGGACGCGGACGTCGGATGGGACACGGTTTGCCCTCCTTGGGGGGAGAGCCGCATCTCCGTCCCGCCGGTCGGACCGACGGTTCGGACGAGCACCTTGGGTGTCCTGTCCCAGGTTGCCGGACCCGGTCGCCCGGGTCGCTCTGGATGTTCGCTCCAGTCGATCATCCCGGCCCGGGTCCCGTCAATGGCCGGAGGGTCGCGCGCACGCGCTCCGCCCACCACGGCACGAGCTCTGCCGCGTCCACGTCGTACATCCGGCACATGGGTGTGCCGGCAACGACGAGGTCTTCGGTGCGCCGCCGTGGGTTGTCGAGCGTCGCGAGGTCGGCGAGGTTGGCAGCGACCCGGTCCCAGCGGGCCCGGTGCCCGGGGAGGGGAAGGTCGCGGAGCGCCCGGGCCGGCAGCCGGAGGGTTTCCGGCCCGAGTCCGCTGCCAACGTACCGACGGGCGACGAGCGCCGAGACCGGGGGCGACAGCAGCACCGCCGCGAGATGCCAGGGCGACACCGCGTCGTGCCCACCCTCGAGCGGACTGACCGCGCTGAGCGGCACCGACGGCACGATCGTGCCGTCCGGGTCGACGGCGCAGGTCAGCAGCCGCCCCTGCGGCGCGACGACGACCTTCGGGTGGAGCAGGCCACGAACCCACGCCGCGACCCGGGGCGAGGTCGCCTCGAGCACCTCGAGATCGACGGTCGGCGCAGCCCAGCGTCGCCGGGCGAAGCGGACCGGCCGTCGCCCGTGCTCGTCCCGCAGGAGTCCGACGGACCCGACGGTGATCAGCCGCGGTTGCCCGGGGCGTGGCCCGTCGGTGACCGCCGGCACGAGCCCGTAGTACTGGTCGCGGAACGCCGACGTGACCCGGGCGACGTCGCCGAGCGACCCGCGCGACGTCCACGCCGCCACGTCGACGGCAGGCAGCCCGCGCGCCTCCGCCAGCCGGTCCGCCCAGGACTTCGAGGCGCCATAGGACGCTTCGGGTGCCTCAGCGGGGACGTCGAGGTGCACCGTGCACACCTCGACCGAAGCGTCGAACCATCCGGTCCCCGGGTCCCCGACCTCTCGGAGGACGGCTCGCCGTTCGACGGCGGCGCGGGTGCCTTCGGCGTGCTCCGCGGTGAGCACCGACACCGGCTGCAGGAGCGCCACGCTCCCGCCTGCTGCGGTCAGGTCGAGCGCAGCGAGCAGGAACAGTGCGGCGTCGTCGACGTAACCCCCCGCGGCCGGACCGAACCGTTCGACCAGCACCGCACGACGGCCCTCGGTGCGCACCGCCCGACCGCGGAGCTGCGACAGGAACGGCGGGTTCCCGACGACGAGGTCGAACCCGGCGGGCGCATCCCGCCACGTAGGAATACCGGCCAGCGCGTCGGCGACCACCAGCCGGCCGGCCGGGTCGTCGTCCACGCCGTGGTCGGCTGCCCACCAACGCAGCGCGAGCCGTGAGACCTCGACCGCCACCGGATCGATGTCGGCACCCCACAGCCCGGCCACCACCACCGCCGGGTCACGACCCGCGGTGACGGCGGCGTCGGCGACGGCGAGCAGGAACGCCCCGCCACCAACCGCCGGATCGCACGCAGTTCCCGGCACACCCGCGGCGCTGATCGCACGATCCACCACGGTCCGGGCGAGACCCCGTGGGGTGTAGAACACGCCGCCCCGGCGCCGTCCCGTACGAGGGAGCGCCGTCTGGTGGACCATGCCGAGGGCCGCCGGACCGCCGAGCACGTCCGGTACCCGGGGATGCACGCCTCCGGCGCCAGGACGAGCGATACCGACCGACGCGCAGAACTCCTGCACCGCGACGTCGGGTGCGCCACCGGCCCGGGCGACGGCGGCGACGAGCTCAGCAGGCGATTCGGCACCGGTGGCCGCTCGCCACGCGGCGAGCGCGGCGCGTTCCGCCGCGATCACCCGCAACGATCAGCCCTCGACGGCCGGATCGTCCGTGGCGAGCGTGGAGAGGCGCGGGTCGTTGGAGAACACCTCGACGAGGGGCATGTCGAGACCGAGCCGCTTCTGCAGCCGACGGACCTCGAGCTCCTGGTTCCACAGCACGAGCGTGACGGCGAGCCCCGACGACCCGGCACGCGCCGTGCGCCCGGAGCGGTGGAGGTAGGCCTTGTGGTCCTCGGCGAGGTCGTAGTGGATTACGACGTCGACCTCGTCGACGTGGATCCCTCTCGCGGCGACGTCGGTGGCGACGAGCGCCTTCACCTTGCCGGCGGAGAAGTCGGCGAGCGCCCGTTCCCGCAGGTTCTGGCGCAGGTCACCGTGGATCGGCGCGGCACGCACGCCGGCGTCCTCGAGTTGCTCGGCGACCTTGTCCGCGGCGCGCTTGGTGCGCGTGAACACGAGGACCCGGTTGCTCGACCGGGCGATCGCCGCAGCGACCTTCGCACGGTCCATCTCGTGGACCTTGAGGAACCGGTGCACCATCTGGTCGACGGTGACCTGCTTCGAGGCGACCTCGTGGAAGACCGGGTCGTGCTGGTACTGCCGCACCAGGCTCCCGACCACTCCGTCGAGCGTTGCCGAGAACAACAGCGTCTGGTGGCCACCCTCCACGTGGCGGAGGATCCACTCGACCTGGGGAAGGAACCCCATGTCCGCCATGCGGTCGGCCTCGTCGATCACGACGTGGTCGACGTCGGCGACGACGAGTTCCTTCTGCTGGATCAGGTCGATCACCCGACCGGGCGTGGCGACGACGAGGTCGACGCCCTCGACGAGCCGCTTGATCTGGGGCTCGATCGCCGCACCGCCGTAGATCGCAGCGATCGACCGACCGCAGCCCTCCGCAAGCGGGGCGAGCTCGTCGTGCACCTGCAGCGCGAGCTCACGCGTCGGCACGAGCACGATCGCGGCCGGACGGCGGGGCTCGGCGCGCCGCATGCGCTGCAGGGTGGGCAACCCGAACGCGAGGGTCTTGCCGGACCCGGTCTTCGCCTTGCCGCACACGTCGCGGCCGGCGAGCGCGTCGGCGATGGTGAGCGCCTGGATCTCGAAGGGTTCGGTGATGCCTCGCTCGGTGAGCGCGTCGCACAGTTCGGGCGAGACGCCGAGAGCGGAGAAACCGTTGGTGGTCACGTGGGGTGCTGCCTTTTCGTTCGGATTGCGTCGCAGGTGGACCGCTCGCCCCTTGTCCTGCGAACGGATCCGGGTCGGGCGTGGCGGCGGAGAGGGCCCGGGCGCACCGACGTCGACGGTTCGGACCATCGACGGGGGGATCCTACCGGCCCGGCGACCGCGCTCCCCCTACCCGCCGCGTCGCACCCGCCCGTCGTGGGTGGCCACCCCTTCGGCGTGGAGCCGTTCGGCATGCTCCGCCTCGTGGCCCGGTACGAGCCGACCCGACGCGGTCACGACCCGCCACCATGGGTGAGCACCGTCGGAGACGGCGAGCAGACGCCCCACCGCCCGGGCCCGACCCGGGTACCCGGCCTCCGCCGCGACCTCGCCGTAGGTCACGACCTCGCCGGGGCCGAGGGCGTCGAGCACGGCGCCGACGGCGGCCGCGAACGCCTGCGGGTCAGTCGGTGCCACGGGGCGCGCCCTGGCCGCGCAGCACCAGCCAGCCGCCGGCACCCACGATCAGCACGATGCTCATCCAGGTGTTGACCCGCAGACCGGCGATCGTCGTCGCCGGATCCGAACGCAACGCCTCTACCCACAGGCGACCGACGCCGTAGCCGCCGACGTAGACCGCGAACAGCGCACCGGTGCGGAGCCTGCCCCCGGCTCGACGTCCGAGCAGCACGATCAGGCCGGCGAGCCCGAGGTTCCACAGCGACTCGTACAGGAAGGTCGGGTGGAAGGTCGCTGCGTCGGCGAATCGCTCGGGGCGGTGCTGCGCGTCGATGCGCAGCCCCCACGGCAGGCCCGTCGGCCGACCGAAGAGCTCCTGGTTGAACCAGTTCCCCCAGCGCCCGATCGCCTGGGCGACCGGGATCGCCGGCGCGGCGATGTCGAGGCCGACCCCATCGCCGATGCCGTTGCGGCGGACCACCCACAACCCGGCGAACGTCCCAGCGAGGATCGCACCCGGGATCCCGAGCCCCCCCTCCCAGATCTTGACCACGTCACCCCAGGACCCCTTGAAACGGTCGACGTCGGTGAGCACGTGGTAGGCCCGTGCGCCGAGGAGCCCGGCGAGCGCCGACCACAACCCGACCTTGGACATCACGTCCGGATCGACGCCCACCGCAGCGGCACGTCGGCGGGCGATCTCGACAGCGGAGCCCACGCCGAGCGCGATCATGAGCCCGTACGCGGTGAGCCGGAGCGGTCCGAGCTCGAGGGTCCCCGAGGAGGGGCTCGGGATGGCGGCGAGATGCAGGGCGAACGCGGTGATCATCCGCCGAGCTGGCCGGCGTCGAGCGCGAACAGGTCCGCTGCGCCGGACCGGACGGCGCCGAGGAGCCCGGCCGCCTGCGGGAGCACGTTCGTGGCGTAGAAGCGCGCGGTGACGATCTTCGCCTCGAGGAACGCCCGGTCGCCGGTGCCTGCGGCGAGGTGCCGGTGGGCGGCGAGCGCTCCTCGGGCGAGCGCCCAACCACCGAGCACGGTGCCGAACATGCGCAGGTACGGGCTCGACCCGCCCAGCGCGGCGTTCATGTCGTCCTGGAGACGTGCACCGACCCACGTGCTCGCCTCGCCGAGCACGGCGAGCTGCGCGGCGAGCTCACGCCGGATCTCGGCGAAGTCGCTTCCCGCCGCAGCGAGCTCGGCGTCGATGGAGACCATCTCGGCGAGGAACTCACGCAGGGCGTGCCCGTTGCGCACGGGCAGCTTGCGGGCGACGAGGTCCGCGGCCTGGATCCCGTTCGTCCCCTCGTAGATCGGAGCGATACGGATGTCCCGGAAGTGTTGCGCGACCCCGGTCTCCTCGATGAAGCCCATGCCCCCGTGCACCTGGATGGCGAGGGAGGTGTTCTCCACGCCGAGATCGGTGCCCCACGACTTGCAGATCGGGGTGAACAACCCGACGAGCTCGGCGGACCGTTCCCGCACGGCCGGGTCGGGGTGGTGGTTCGACCGGTCAATGTGCGTCGCGTTGAGGTACATCACCGCACGCATCGCCTCGATCGTCGACTTCATCGTCATCAGCATCCGTCGGACGTCGGCGTGGTCGATGATCGGGCTGTCGACACCGGTGGCGCCGATGGCCTTGCCCTGCCGGCGTTCCTGCGCGTACTGCAGAGCCTGTTGGTAGGCACGCTCCGACAGCGCGAGCCCCTCGAGGCCGACCGACAGTCGGGCGTTGTTCATCATGATGAACATCGTCCGCATCCCGGTGTTCTCCTCACCGATGAGGTAGCCGGTCGCACCCTCCCCACGGTCGCCGTAGGAGAGCACGCAGGTGGGGCTCGCGTGGATGCCCATCTTGTGCTCGATCGACAGGCAGGTGACGTCGTTGCGCTCGCCGAGGCTCCCGTCGTCACCGAGGAGGAACTTCGGCACGATGAAGCAGGAGATGCCCTTCGTGCCGGCAGGGGCGTCGGGGGTACGTGCGAGCACGAGGTGCACGATCTGTTCGGCGAGGTCGTGTTCGCCGTAGGTGATGTAGATCTTCTGGCCGAAGATCCGGTAGGTGCCGTCGTCCTGTCGCACGGCACGGGTGGTGAGCGCGCCGACGTCGGAACCGGCCTGCGGCTCCGTGAGATTCATCGTGCCGGTCCACTCGCCGGTGATCATCTTGCGGAGATACGTCTCGCGCTGGGCCTCGTCGCCGCGGTGCAGCAACGCGTCGATCGCCCCTTGGGTGAGCAGCGGGCACAGCGAGAAACCCATGTTCGCCGAGGTCAGCATCTCCTGCATCGCGATGCCGACCACCCACGGGAACCCGCCGCCGCCGTATTCCGGCGGGAACGGCACGGCACCCCAGCCGGCCTCGACGTAGCGGCGGTAGGCGTCGATGAAACCGGTCGGCGTGCGGACGCTCCCGTCGGGGTTGCGCACGCTTCCCTCGGTGTCACCGATGCGGTTGAGCGGGGCGAGGATCTCGGCCATGAACCGGCCGCACTCCTCGAGGACGGACCGGACCGTCGCGGCATCGGCGTGGCCGAACGGCGGGAGTCCGACGAGTTCGTCGTAGCCGGCGACGTTCTCGAGGACGAAGGCGATGTCGGCGAGCGGGGCGGCGTAGGGGTGCACGTGCGGAGGTTACCGCTGCAGCGAGGGTCGCTGAGGCCTCCTCGGGTCCCTGCGTCGGTAGCCTTCGCCGGGTGCCACCCGGGACCCGTCGCAGCCTCGGCGAGGACTTCGCGCACGTCCTCGACGGCGCACGCGCGGGTGAGGCATGGGCGTGGACCCGGCTCTACGAGGCGCTTGCCCCGGCGGTCGCCGGCTACCTGCGGGTCCAGGGCGCCCGCGACGTCGACGACCTCGTCAGCGAGGTGTGGCTCGGCGTGTTCCGGGCCATCGCGCGCTTCGAGGGCGACGAGAGCCAGTTCCGCTCCTGGGTCTTCGTGATCGCCCACAACCGGCTCATCGACGAGCGGCGGCGTACCGGCCGCCGACCAGAGGACCTCGTCGAGGACGACTCGCTCGAGCGGCTCGCGCCGGTCGCCGAGGATCCGACCGCCGAGTCGGCGCGCCTCGCACGGGAACACGTCGAGTCGCTCTGCGCCAAGCTCTCCCCCGATCAGCGAGACGCCGTGCTCCTCCGCGTCGTCGGCGACCTCCCGAACGCCGAGATCGCCGCCGCGCTCGGGAAGAACGAAGGCGCCGTGCGGGTGCTGCTGCACCGCGGACTCGGTCGGCTGCGCGAACTCCTCGCCGAGGAGGATGCTGCGGGGGGTGTAACGCCATGAGCCCCTCCGGCGATCACGACGACGGCATGGACCTGTTCGGACGGATCGACGACGTGCTCGAGGACCCGCTCCTCCGCCGCTTCGTCGACGAGGTGCGCCTCGCGGCGGACGGCACGGCGCCGGTGCCCTCACCGGCGTTGCGCGCCCTCCTCGAGGGCGGCGCTCAGGCACTCGGCGCCGAGGCCGACGAGGGCGATGAGCTCGCCGCACGACGCCGACGGCGACTCCGCATCCCGGCGGCCGTTGCGGCACTGTCGGTGGTCGGCAAGATCGCGCTCGGCGGTGGCATCGCCGCTGCGGCGACGGCAGCGACCACCGGCGCAGCGATCGCCGGTGTGCTGCCCGGTCCGATCGAGTCGGTCGTGGCGACGGTCGTGGAGACCGTGACGCCGTTCTCGATCGACACGGGCCGACGTGCCGACCCGGTGCCGACCGTGACCGTCACCCTCCCCGACGGGTCGGTGATCGTCGTTCCCCAGTCCTCTGCGCCCGACCGGGACCGCGGCACCGCACCCGGCAACAGCGGCACCAAACCCAGCAACCCCGGCGGCAA
>VGBO01000081.1 GCA_016870475.1 Actinomycetota bacterium
AGGACGACGTCCCGGCGCCGGAACCCGGGCCGAACCAGATCGCGGTCGAGGTGGCGACGTGCGCGCTGAACTTCCCCGATGCGCTCCTGTGCCGGGGCGCCTACCAGGAGCGCCCACCGCTCCCGTTCATCCCCGGCCTCGAGGTCGCGGGACGGATCGTCGGGCTCGGGCCCGGCGCCGAACGCCGCGGCCTTGCAGTCGGGCAGCGCGTCGCCGCACAGCCCGCACTGCGTGACGGGTACGGCGGGCTCGCGGAGCGCACCGTCGTCCCGATGGCGAACGCCCATCCGATTCCCGATTCACTCAGCGACGAGGCAGCGGCCGCCTTGCTCGTCATCTACCAGACGGGCATCAGCGCACTCGCGCAGCGCGCCAACCTCCGAGCCGGAGAGACCCTGCTCGTGCACGCCGGTGCCGGTGGTGTCGGGTCGGCCGCGATCCAGCTCGGGCTCGCGATGGGGGCGACGGTCATCGCCACCGCCGGCGGTGCGGAGAAGGTCGAGGTGTGTCGGGCACTCGGGGCACACCACGTGATCGACTATCGCGCCGAGGACTTCGCCGAGGTCGTCAACGAGCTCACCGGCGGTCGCGGCGCCGACGTGATCTACGACCCGGTCGGCGGCGACGTGTACGACCGTTCCACGAAGTGCGTCTCGTGGGAGGGCCGGATCCTCGTGATCGGCTTCGCCGGCGGCCGGATCGCCCAGGCGGCGACCAATCACGTGCTCGTGAAGAACTACAGCGTCGTGGGTGTGCACTGGGGGAACTACCGGCGCTTCGACCCGGCGAAGGTCGATTCGTGGCACGACGACCTCATGGCCATGCACGCCCGTGGTCAGATCGCGCCGCTCGTCTCCGAGGTCGTCGCGATGACCGACGTCCCGGAGCGCCTGATGGCGATCACGAACCGGGGCACGACAGGCAAGGTCGTGGTCCGCGTCGCCTGACGCGTCGACGCGCCGGAGCAGCGCTCAGGTCGCCATCCTCGTCGGCTCGGCTCCACGGCCGATGCGCCGAACCACCCGTGCAGCCAGGTAGCGGGCACCGAGGCCTCCTCGCAGCACCGCCCGCAGCGGCGCCTGCCAGATGCGCCCGTAGCGGCGTTCAAGGTACCGGATGGCGCTCGCATGGTGCGCCTTGATCATGATCCCCGGCTGATCGCGCCACGAGTGACCGCCGACGTGGCGGACGAGGGCATCCGGCGCGTGCACGACCTGCCAGCCCGCCCGCCCGAGCCGATCGCACACGTCGACGTCCTCGAAGAACATGAAGTACGCCGGGTCGAACCCACCCACCGCCTCGAAGGCCTCCCGCCGGAACAGCAGGCACGATCCCGACAGCCACCCCGTCGGACCTTCGACGGGATCGGCGTCCTCGCGTCGGTAGGCGCGGGTCCACGGGTTCGTCGGCCACCACCACCCCATCAGCGCGTGCCCGATACCGGTCCCGAGCTCAGGGAGGGCTCTCGCCGAGGGGTAGAGCCGCCCGTCGGTGGTGACGATCCTCGGCCCGATCACCCCGGCCAACGGCCAGCGCCGCGCCGCGGTGATCATCTCGTCGATGCTCCCGGGGGTCCACTCGATGTCGGGGTTCGCCACCACGAGCCAGGTCCCGGTCGCGTTCGCCGCACCCCGGTTGGCCGCCGCGCCGTAGCCGAGGTTCCCGCCCGTACGCAGCAGCACCGCCCGTCCGGCCGCCGCCTCCTCCTCCGGTGCGCTGTCGGTCGAACCGTTGTCGGCCATGACCACCTCGACGGGGAGGGACGTCGCCCGCCCGAGGGTGTCGAGAAACCTCCGCAGCGTCTCCCCGGGCGAATAGGTCACGACGACGACCCGGACGACGTCCCCGCCACCCGACGACGTCATGCCGCCACCCGCCGGGACGCGGCGGCCTCGAAGGCCGCGACGTGGAGGCGAGCGCTCGCCTCCCAGGAGAACGTCGCCGCCCGCTCGAGCGCCGCGGCGGCGAGCACGTCTCGCCGCGCACCGTCGTCGAGGAGGCTCCGGAGGTTCCGACCGATCGACGCTGCATCGGGTTCGGTGTACGCGACGGCGTCTCCCCCGACCTCGGGGAGCGAGAGCCGTCGGGTGGTCAGCACGGTCGCCCCGCAGGCCATCGCCTCGAGCACGGGAAGCCCGAATCCCTCCCCGAGCGACGGGTAGGCCACGACCGCCGCACCCCCGAGCAGCGCCGGCAGGACCGGCAGATCGAGGTAGCCGGTCCGCACGACCCGTTCCGGTCCTCGCACCGCGGCGACGACGTCGTCGAGGGTGCGATCCCATCCCGCCGCCCCGGCGAGGACCAGCGGCGGCGGGTCCGCGAGGCCGGCGACCGCTCGCCGCCAGCCACGGAGCAGCGCGCCGACGTTCTTACGGGGCTCGAGCGTGCCGAGGAACGCGACGTAGTGCCCCGGCCGGAGGTCGTGCTGCCGACAGAACGCCTCGACCTCGGCCCCGGTCGGCGGGTGGAACGCCACCCGGTCGACACCGTGCGGAGCGACGACGATCTTCGCCGCATCCCCGCCCGCCCAGCGCACGAGTTCGTCGCGCGTGGCACGCGAGGGGACGACACAGCGCGCCGCGAGACGCAGCGCGACGCGGGTAGCGACGCGGAAGAATCGGGCCTTGGTCCGCAGGTGCACCGCCGGATCGCTGAAGAAGGTCGCGTCGTGCAGGGTGACGACCCGGGGGATCCTCGCTGCGACGGCGGTCGTGTAGTGCGGGCTCCACAGCACGTCCACACCGCTGAGCGTGCGCGCCGGGAGTCCGCTCTGCTCCCAACCGAGCCGGAGCGCCCGCCGTTCGAGCACCTTCGGAAGCGGGTGGACCGCCGCCCCGCGCATCGCTGCGTACCGCTCCGCGTCACGACGCTGGCAGATCACGTGCGTCGCCGCCCCGGCTTCGCCGAGATGGTCGAGGACCTCGTCGACGTACCGCCCGACACCTCCCCGGTCCGCAGGGATGGCGGACGCATCGACGAGGACCCGCACGTCAGGTGTTCTGCGCCATCATCCCGCCGTCGACCGGGATGACCGCACCGTTGAGGTACGAGGCTGCGGGGAGGACGAGGGAGACCGTGATCTGCGCCACTTCCTCCGGATCGCCGTAGCGGCGCTTGGGCACCCGCCGACGCGCGAACTTCGCCTTTGCGTCGTCGTCGATCTCCGCCGTCATGCCCGTGCGGATCGGACCGGGGCAGATGCAGTTCACCGTCACACCCGTCTCGCCGTATTCGAGGGCGAGCGACCGGGTGAGGCCGATCACGCCGGTCTTCGACGCGGTGTACGGCGACATGCCCTTCGTCGCGCCGAGACCCTCGGTCGAGGCGATGTTGACAATCCGTCCACCGCCGTCCGCCGCGAGCTCAGGTCGTACGAGGTCGGCGTGACACGCCCGGACAAGACGTGCCTGCGCCGTGAGGTTCACCTCGAAGGTGAACGCCCAGGAGTCCTCCCACCCCGCGGAAGTCAGCGCAGCCGGAACGGACACCCCGGCGTTGTTCACCAGGATGTCGACGGGGCCGAGCTCCGCCCGGATCCGCTCCACCGTCGGCTCGATCTCCTCGTGACGCGAGAGGTCGATCACACAGCCGATCGCCGTCCCGCCCGCAGCACGGATCTCCGCCACGACGGCGTCGACACCGGCGGCGTTCACGTCGAGCACGGCGACCCGCGCCCCTTCGTCCGCGAGCAGGTGGGCGGTCGCCCGACCCATACCGCTCGCCGCACCGGTCACGACGGCCGTGCGACCGGCAACGGAACGGGACAGCTTCGTGAGGCGTGTCATGGACCGAACGCTAGACCATCGGACGCGCGGTGCCCCGCCGGGTCTCGACGCCCCTCAGCGGAGCGCCATCTGGTTCGGGGTGACGGGTGCGGGGAGCAACGTCGAACCGCTCAGGTGTCGGTCGACCGCTGCCGCACACGCCCGACCCTCGGCGATCGCCCACACGATCAGGCTCTGGCCCCGACCCATGTCGCCGCAGCAGAACACGTTCGCGGCGGTCGTCCGCCACTCTTCGTCCCGCACGACGTTCCCGCGACCGTCGATCTCCACCCCGAGGCCCTCGAGCAAGGGGCCGCGCTCTGCGCCCGTGAAGCCGAGCGCGAGGAGCACGAGGTCGACCTCGAGCTCGAACTCCGTGCCCTCCACGTCGACGAACGTCGGACGCCCGTCCACCGTCTCGAGCCGCACCTCACAGCCCCGGACGGCGCGCACCCGGCCGTCGGCGTCACCGACGAACTCCTTGGTGGTCACCGCGTACCGGCGCTCGCCGCCCTCCTCGTGCGCAGACGCTGTTCGGAAGATGAGCGGCCAGGTCGGCCACGGGTTCGCCGTGGCGTTGCGCTCCTCCGCTGGCTTCGGCATGATCTCGAAGGAGGTGACGGAGATCGCTCCCTGGCGGTGGGCGGTTCCGAGACAGTCCGCCCCGGTGTCCCCACCGCCGATGATCAGCACCCGGCGCCCGGATGCCGAGATCTGGTCGGCGACCTCGTCGCCGAGCTGCACCCGGTTCGCCTGTGGCAGGTAGGCCATCGCCTGGTGGATGCCCGTGAGCTCACGGCCGGGAACTGGCAGATCTCGACGGGCGGTCGCGCCGCCGGCGAGGACCACGGCGTCGAACCCGGTGAGATCCGCAGCCGGGAGGTCGACACCGACCTCGACCCCGCTCACGAAGGTGGTGCCCTCGGCTCGCATCTGCTCGACGCGGCGGTCGATGACCTTCTTCTCGAGCTTGAACTCGGGGATGCCGTAGCGGAGGAGTCCGCCGATCCGGTCGTCCCGCTCGAACACCGTCACGTCGTGACCGGCCCGGGTGAGCTGCTGCGCAGCGGCGAGCCCCGCCGGGCCCGAGCCGACGACGGCGACCCGCCGTCCGGTCCTCGTCGCCGGGGGAAGCGGTTGGACCCACCCCTCCTCCCAGGCGGTGTCGATGATCGTCTGCTCGACGAGCTTGATCGTGACCGGGTCGCTGTTGACCCCGAGGACGCACGCTCCCTCGCACGGGGCGGGGCACAGGCGACCCGTGAACTCGGGGAAGTTGTTCGTGGCGTGCAGACGTTCGATCGCCTCCTGCCAGCGGTGCCGGTGGACGAGATCGTTCCAGTCCGGGATCAGGTTGCCGAGCGGACAGCCGTCGTTGCAGAAGGGGATCCCGCAGTTCATGCAGCGGCTCGCCTGGGTCGTGAGCGCCTCTTCCGAGAACGGTTCGTAGACCTCACGCCAGTCGAGCAACCGGATCGGGACCGGCCGACGGGTCGGGGTGTTGCGTGCGTGCCGGAGGAACCCGGTGACATCTCCTATGACCAAACCTCCTTCGTCGTCCCGCTCAGCCGTGCGCCGCGGCCATGATCGCGGCGATCGGATCGGTTCCTGCGGCCTCCGCCGCTCGTCGTGCCTCGAGCACGCGCTTGAAGTCCGTCGGCATCACCTTCACGAACCGGTCCGCGAGACCGCTCGCCGGATCGAGCACCCGGCGTCCGATCGCCGAATCGGTCTCCTCGACGTGGAGGCGCACGAGCTCGAGCACCCGTGCCCGGTCCTCCGCGTCGAGCGGATCGAGGTCGACCATCTCGGCGTTCACACGCCGGTGGAACGAACCGTCGACATCGAGGACGTAGGCCGCACCGCCGGACATACCGGCACCGAAGTTCCGTCCGGTCCGGCCGAGGACGACGACCTCGCCACCCGTCATGTACTCGCAGCCGTGGTCGCCGACCCCTTCGACGACGGCCGTGGCGCCGGAGTTGCGCACGGCGAACCGCTCCCCGGCGAGTCCGGACAGCAGTGCCGTGCCCGAGGTCGCGCCGTACAGCACGACGTTCCCGGCGATCACGTTCTCCTCCGCGGCGAAGGGCGCCGCGCGATCGGGCCGGACCACGACACGACCGCCGGACAGCCCCTTGCCGACGTAGTCGTTGGCGTCGCCCTCCACGCGGATCGTGACACCGGCGGGGAGGAACGCACCGAGGCTGTTGCCCGCCGACCCTCGGAGCCGGATCGAGATCGTGCCGTCGGGCAGACCGGCGGCGCCGTAGCGGCGGGTCACCTCCGCGCCGAGCATGGTTCCGACGGTGCGGTTGACGTTGCTGACCGGCAGGTCGATGACCACCGGCTCCCGCCCTTCGAGCGCCGCGGACGCCATGTCGATGAGGGTCCGGTCGAGGGCACGGTCGAGGCCGTGGTCCTGCGTCGTCGTGCAGTACCTCGCCGCCGTGTCCGCGACGTCGGGCAGGGCGAGGATCGGGGTCAGGTCGATGCCCTCGGTCTTCCAGTGCCGCACGGCGTCGTCGACGTCGAGCAGATCGACCCGTCCGACCGCCTCCTCGATGCTGCGCAGGCCGAGGGAGGCGAGCAGTTCGCGGACCTCCTCGGCGATGAACTCGAAGAACGTCTCGACGAACTCCGGGCGTCCGGTGAACCGGGCCCGCAGTTCGGGGTTCTGCGTCGCGACACCGACGGGGCAGGTGTCGAGGTGGCAGACCCGCATCATCACGCAGCCGGACACGACGAGCGGCGCCGTGGCGAAGCCGAACTCCTCGGCGCCGAGCAGCGCACCGACGAGCACGTCACGTCCGGTCTTGAGCTGACCGTCGACCTGCACGACGATGCGGTCGCGCAGGCGGTTCAGCAGGAGCGTCTGCTGGGTCTCGGCGAGGCCGAGCTCCCAGGGCGCACCTGCGTGCTTGAGCGACGTCAGCGGCGATGCTCCCGTGCCACCGTCGTGCCCGGAGATGAGCACGACGTCGGCGTGCGCCTTCGACACGCCCGCCGCGACCGTCCCGACGCCGAGCTCGGCGACGAGCTTGACGTGAACACGGGCCCGGTCGTTCGCGTTCTTCAGGTCGTGGATGAGCTGGGCGAGGTCCTCGATGGAGTAGATGTCGTGGTGCGGCGGCGGGGAGATCAGACCGACACCCGGCGTGGAGTGCCGGGTCCGGGCGATCCAGGGGTACACCTTCCGACCCGGGAGCTGTCCGCCCTCGCCGGGCTTCGCACCCTGGGCCATCTTGATTTGGAGGTCGTCGGCGTTGACGAGGTACTCCGACGTCACGCCGAACCGGCCGGACGCGACCTGCTTGACCGCCGAACGGCGGAGGTCGCCGTTCTCGTCGGGGATGTTCCGCTCGGGGTCCTCACCGCCCTCGCCGGTGTTCGACTTCGCGCCGAGGCGGTTCATCGCGATGGCGAGGGTCTCGTGCGCCTCCTGGGAGATCGACCCGTAGGACATCGCCCCGGTCGCGAACCGGCGCACGATCGAACTGACCGACTCGACCTCCTCGATCGGGATCGGTGTCACCGCCTCGGTGCGCAACCGCATGAGCCCGCGCAGGGTGGCGAGGTGCCGCGCCTGATCGTCGACGGCGGTCGTGTACTGCTTGAAGATCTCGTAGCGACGGGTCCGCGTGGCGTGTTGCAGACGGAACACCGTCTCGGGGTTGAAGAGGTGGTACTCGCCTTCCCGCCGCCACTGGTACTCGCCGCCGACGGGGAGATCCCGGTGCGCGAGCAGCAGCGGGGTCCGGGGGTAGGCGATCTCGTGCCGGCGACGGATCTCCTCGGCGAGCTCGTCGTAGCCGATCCCACCGAGGCGCGACGCCGTGCCGACGAACGCGTCGGCCACGACCTCCCCGCCGAGACCGATCGCCTCGAAGACCTGGGCACCGAGATAGGAGGCGACGGTGGAGATGCCCATCTTCGACATCACCTTCAGCAGACCCTTGCCGGCCGCCTTGCGGTAACGGGAGCGTGCCGCGGCCGGCGGCCCGACGAGCCGCCCCTCCGCAACGAGCTCCTCGACCGTCTCGAGCGCGAGGTACGGGTTCACCGCACTCGCGCCGTAGCCGACGAGGAGACAGAGGTGGTGCACCTCGCGCACGTCACCGGCCTCGGCGACGAGACCGACGAGGAACCGCCGTCCCGTTCGGATGAGGTGGTGGTGCACCGCACCCGTGGCGAGCAGGGACGGCACCGGGGCATGCGAGCGGTCGGTGCCGCGGTCCGACAGCACGAGCACGGTGGCGCCCTCGTCGATCGCCCGGTCGGCCTCGAGCCGCAAACGGGCGACGGCGGCCCGCAGACCCGCGCCGCCCTCGGCCACGGGGTAGCGGGCGTCGAGGGTACGGACGACGACGTCGGGGAACTCCTCCGACTCCCCGGCGCCGCGGAGGCGAGCGAGGTCTGCGTCATCGAGGACCGGCGAGTCGAGCTCGATCTGGCGCTGCGCGGCCGGACCGCGGTCGAAGAGGTTGCCGATCGGGCCGACCATCGTGCCGAGCGCGGTCACGAGCTCCTCGCGGATCGCGTCGAGCGGCGGGTTCGTCACCTGGGCGAAGAGCTGGGAGAAGTAGTCGAACAGCAGCCGGCTGCGGCTCGAGAGAACGGCGATCGGCGTGTCGGTGCCCATCGACCCGAGCGCTTCGCCGCCCGTCGCGGCCATCGGTTCGATCAGGATCGACAGGTCCTCGAGCGTGTAGCCGAAGGTCTGCTGGCGGGTGAGCAGCGCCCCCTCGGTCACGGGTTCGGTGCCCGTCGCCGGGGGGAGATCGGTGAGGCGCAGCACGCCGTCGCGGTTCCACGCCGCGTAAGTGTGCTCCGCGGCGATCTGCTCCTTGATCTCCTCGTCGGCGACGATCCGTCCGAGGCGGGTGTCGACGAGGAACATGCGGCCGGGCTCGAGGCGCCCCTTGCGCACGACGCGCGCTGGGTCGACGGGGTGCACCCCCACCTCGGACGCCATGATCACCCAGTCGTCTGCGGTCACCCAGAACCGACTCGGCCGCAGACCGTTCCGGTCGAGCACCGCGCCGATGACCGTGCCGTCGGTGAATGCGATCGAGGCGGGCCCGTCCCACGGCTCCATGAGTCCGGCGTTGTACCGGTAGAACTCCCGTCGGGCCTCGCTCATGGTCTCGTGGCGTTCCCACGCCTCGGGGATCATCATCAGCACGGCGTGCGGGAGGTCGTACCCGCCGAGGTGGAGGAGCTCGAGCACCTCGTCGAAGGTCGCCGTGTCCGACGCTCCCGGGGTGCAGACGGGGAGGATCCGTTCGATGTCACCCGGGAGCTGATCGGTGCGGACGGCGCGCTCCCGTGCCGTCATCCAGTTGCGGTTGCCCTGGATCGTGTTGATCTCGCCGTTGTGGGCGATGAGCCGGAACGGATGGGCGAGCGGCCACGACGGGAAGGTGTTCGTCGAGAACCGGGAGTGGACCATCGCGATCGCACTCTCGACGCGCTCGTCGCCGAGATCGGGGAAGAAGGCGCCGAGTTGCGGCGTGGTCAGCATGCCCTTG
>VGBO01000082.1 GCA_016870475.1 Actinomycetota bacterium
CGCCGGCGCGGTGGTGCTGGTGTCGAACCCGCACAACCCCTCGGGTCGGGTCGTCGACCGGGCGACGCTCGGCGCGCTGCTCGACGGTCGCCCCGGCGTGCTCGTCGTCGACGAGTCCTACGTGGAGTTCTGCGAGGAACCGGCCCGGTCGAGTCTCCTCGGCATCGAGGCCGGGAACGTGGTCGTGCTGCGGTCGCCGTCGAAGTTCTTCGGTCTCGCCGGGGCACGGGTGGGGTTCGCGTGGGCAGCGGACCCGGTGCTCCGGGCGGCCTGTACCCCGCGCCGTGGACCCTGGCCGCTGTCGATGCCGGACGTCGTCGCGGTGGTCGCCGCCCTCGGTGATCCGGCGTGGATCCACGCCAACCACATCGCCGTCCGGGCTGCGGCCGCGGCGCTCGACGACCTCGTCGGTCCGCTCGGGGAACCGGTGTCCGGCTCGGCGATCCACATCCGGCTCGTCCCGGCACCCGACGCCGTCCGCGTGGCCTCGGTGCTGCGGTCCCACGGTGTCGCCGTCCGGGTCCTCGGCGCGGCGCACGGTCTCCCGGCGCCCGCCGTCCGGTTCGCCGCACCCCTGCCCGAGGAGGTGCAGCTCGTCGTCGAGGCCGTCGACGCGGTGGTGCGCGCCCGTGCGCAGCGATCCTGAGGCCGAGGCCTCAGTCGACCTCGGCGACGAGCTCGATCTCGACGGCCATCCCGGATGGCAGTGCGCTCATGCCGACCGCCGACCTTGCGTGTCGCCCTGCGTCGCCGAACACCTCCACGAAGAGGTTCGAGCAGCCGTTGACCACCGCGGGGTGCTGCGTGAACTCGGGGGTGCACTGCACCATGCCGAGCACCTTCACGATGCGACGTACCCGGTCGAGCGACCCGAGTTCGGCGCGGAGCGTTGCGAGCAGGTTCAGGCCGACGAGTCGCGCCGCCTCGGCGCCGGCGTCGACGTCGAGGTCGGCGCCGAGGCGACCGGTGACGAGTCGTCCGTCGGCGGTGGTCGGTCCGTGCCCCGACGTGAACACCAGGTTCCCGGACCGGACGAACGTCACGTAGCTGCCGACCGGCCGGGGCGGCGGCGGGAGCTCGATACCGGCGGCGGTGAGGCGTTGCTCGGGCGTCGTCATGGCGGAGACCCTACCGGCGGTCCGTCCGGGTCGCCGTCGGCCAGCGGCGCGCCACTACCGTCGAAGCATGCGCAGCGCACGGATCCGGGCGATTCGGATGGCGACCGTCGTCCTGGTGCTCGGCGCAGCGGCGACGGCGTGCGCGGCGTCGGACGGAGAGGTTGCGACGGACCGCACCGATGGGGTCGCCGCGACGGGTGCACCGACGTCGTCGACGGCCGCGGTGGCGACTGCGGGAGCAGCGTCGGGAACCGTCGCTGCAGCGCTCCCGGCGGTCGACGTGGTCGACCTCGCCTCCGGTGCGACCGTGCGCCTGTCCGAACTCCCCACCAGCGGCAGACCGATGCTGCTGTGGATGTGGGCGCCGTATTGAACGACCTGCCGCCGGGAAGCCCCGGAGGTCGAGCAGTTCGCTCGCCAGAACTCCGATCGACTCACCGTCGTCGGGCTCGGCACCCAGGCCGATCTCGCGGCCGCCCGGAAGTTCCGCACCGAGGTCGGTGTCGCCCACCGGATGCTGTGGGATCCCTCGGGCGCGTCGTGGGTGCAGCTCGGCGTGCGGGTGCAGCCGGCGGCGGTGCTCGTGCGCGCCGACGGAACGGTCCTGCGCTCCTGGCCCACCTCGCTCGACCTCGACGCCGTCCTCGCCGAACTCGACCGCTCCTGACCCGCGGGTCGAGGAGGTTTCACCCCCCGGGGCGTGGGGGAATCCCTCGTCCTACCGCCGACCGGCGGTAGGGGACTCCGACGGGTCGGGAGGGGACGATGGACACGGCGATCGGATACGGATTCGGGGTCCGCTGCGATACGGCTTCCGAGCCGACGCTCGTCAGCGTGCACGGCGAGCTCGACGCGCACACGTCCCGCGAGGTGCTCGCCAGGGTCACCGAACGACTCGCGGAGGCCGAGGGGTGCGTCGATCTCGACCTGTCGGCGGTGACGTTCCTCGACTCGGGCGGGCTGCGAGCGCTCGCCTTGCTCGCAGCGCTCGGAAGTGGTCGTCGGGGCGGTCTGCGTCTGGTCGATCCGTCCGCACCGGTCCGGCGGGTTCTCGCCCTCACCGGTAAGTCCCACCGCTTCACGGTCGCACCGTGAACATCCCCTCGCTCGCTCAGACCGATTCGGTGGCCGAACGGCCGCGATCCGAGCCCTCGCCGCCCGAAGGCGACGTCGTCGCGATCACCCTGCCGGCCCGGCTCGACCGGGTGCGTCTGCTCCGGCTCGTCGCGGCGGGCCTCGGGGTGGACGCCGACCTGGGTGTCGCCGATGTCGAAGACCTGCGATCCGGCGTGGACGAGTTGTCGTGCCTGCTCTTCGCGGCGGCGCGCCCGGGTTCGCTGGCACGGTTGCGTTTCGCCGTCGCCGACGGCGTGGTCGCGTTCCGGGCGGCGGTCGCGCGCCGACCAGGCGCGCCGATCGAGCCCGACGAGGTCAGCCGCCTCGTCCTCGACGCCGTCACCGACGGGTACGCCATCGAGGCGTCGGCCGAGGAGTTGCAGGTCGAACTGGTGCGACGTCGACGGAGTGGCGCACCGCAGGAGCCGGGGGAGTGAGCCACGTTGCATCGGGTGCCCGCTAACGTTCGCGTCCATCGGGCACGAGCGGTGGGCCCGGAGCGGGTGACCGAGGGGAGGTGCACCGTGGCCGGTTCGGAGGAGACCGAGCGCCGGGTGCGAGTGGAGCTCCGCTGGTTCGTCCCCGGTGAGGTTCCCGTCGAGGTGGACGCCTGGCTCGACACGCTGGGCCGTGACCGCATCGACCTCCGGGTCGACCACTACGCGGTCGCTCCCGAGGAAGGGCACTCGCTGAAGTTCCGTGGTGGTCGTCGACCGCGCTTCGAGGTGAAGGTGTGGCACGCCGACCCGGTCGAGGTCGACCTCGGCGCCGGCGTCGTCGGCCGGGCCGAGTGGTGGGGCAAGGATCGGCGGAGCGTGCCACCGGGACGGCTGATGGACCACGACGGTGAGGGTCTGTGGGCGCCGGTCGCGAAGGTCCGTCGCCGGGTCCCCGGCGCGGAGGTCGTGGCACTCCGCCTCGGTGCACCGGTGGCGGTTCTGCCCGGCACGCCGGCGTCGGTGGCCGGCCCCGACGCTGCGCCCTGGTGGAGCGTCGCCATCGAACTCCCCGGCGCGAGCTCACCGCTGGCGGTGCACCGCCGCGCCGCCGACCTGCTCGCCGGGTTCCCGGTGACCGGGGTACTGCACGCCGGGGCGTCGCACTCCTATGCGTCGTGGCTCGTCGAACGGTTCGTTTCGGGAACGGGCCCGGAGGGACCCGCCGGGAGCGAGGCGGCGGCCGGAATCGAACCGGCGTACGCGGCTTTGCAGGCCGCTACCTAAGCCACTCGGTCACGCCGCCGAGGAGCGCCCACCCTAGCAGCAGCGCCCGCGGGCCCGACCAGGCTGGAGCATCATGGCGGGGTGGACGCCATGCTCTCGCCCTACCGGGTGCTCGATCTGACCGACGACCGCGGGCACCTCGCCGGCCTGCTCTTCGCGCAGCTCGGCGCCGACGTGGTTCTCGTCGAGCCGCCGGGCGGGAGCCGTGCCCGCCATCTCGGACCCTTCGTCGACGACGTCCCCCATCCGGGTCGGTCGCTGCAGGCATGGGCGTTCGACCGGGGCAAGGCGTCGGTGGAGCTCCGGACCTTCGACGATCCGCTGCTCGCCGAGCTCGCCGCGGGCGCGGACGTGCTGCTGGAGTGCGGGGCGTTCCCGGTGGACGTCGCCGCGCTCCGGGCGAACAACCCCGCGCTCGTGACGGTTTCGATCAGCGCGTTCGGCGGTGACGGACCGAAGGCCCACTGGGCGGCGACCGACCTCGTCGTGGCCGCCGCGAGCGGGACCATGGGGATCACGGGTGACCGTGACCGGGCGCCGCTCCGCATCTCCGAGCCGCAGACGTGGAACTTCGCCGCGCTCGACGCCTTCGTCGGCGCGTCGATCGCACTGCGGGAGCGACACCGTTCGGGGATCGGCCAGCACGTCGACGTCTCCGCCCAGCAGGCGTTCCTCACCGCGACCCAGTTCCAGATGATGAACGGGCTCGTCGGCGGCCGCACCCCGCAACGGGTCGCCGGCGGGGTCGAGCTCGGGCCGTTCCACGTGCAGTTCGTCTACGACTGCGCCGACGGCGCGGTGACCGTCACCTTCCTGTTCGGACCGATGATCGGCCGTTACACGACGCGCCTGTGGCAGTGGATCCATGAGGAAGGCGGTTGCGAGGCGGACCTCGCGACGAAGAACTGGATCGACTTCGCGATGGACGTCTTCGAGGGGCGCGAGCCGCCGTCCGAGCTCGATCGGGCGACGGCGGTCCTGCAGGCGTTCCTGCGCACGCGCACGAAGGCCGAACTGTTCGAGGTGGCACTCGAGCGCAACCTGCTGATCGCCCCGGTGACGACGACAGCGGACGTGCTGGCCATGGACCAGCTCGCCGACCGGGGCTACTGGGAGGAGATCGACGGGATCCGGTACCCGGGTCGGTTCGTGGAGGTCCCGGGCCTGCCGCTCCGCCCGCTCGGCCCGGCACCGCAGCTCGACACCGACCGGGAGCGGCTCGCGGCGACCCCGAGGCGACCCGCCGCACCACCGGTGGTGCGTACCGCTGCGACCGACGACGACCGACCCCTCGCGGGGCTCCGCATCCTCGACTTCATGTGGGCGATGGCCGGACCGGCGGCGACCCGCACCCTCGCCGACTTCGGGGCGACCGTCGTGCGCGTCGAGTCGCAGCGCCGGCCCGACGTGCTCCGGGGCGTGAACCCCTTCCGGGCGGCCGAGGGCGACCAGGAGGGCGCCCTCCAGTGGCACTCGCTCAACGCCGGGAAGTACGGCCTCGCGCTCGACCTGACCGCGCCCGAGGCACGCGAGGTGGTGCTCGACCTCGTGCGGTGGGCGGACGTGGTCACCGAGGCGTTCTCGGCGGGCACGATGGACGCCTGGGGTCTCGGGTTCGACGACCTTCGAGCCGTGAACCCGAAGCTCGTCATGCTGTCGAGCTGTCTCATGGGACAGAGCGGCCCACTGCGGGCCTACGCCGGGTTCGGCACCATGGCCGCCGCGGTCGCCGGGTTCTACCCGGTCACCGGTTGGCCCGAACGGCGTCCCGCCGGACCCTTCACCGCGTTCACCGACTACGTCTCCCCCCGGTTCGCGGCCGGTGCGCTGCTCGCCGCGCTCGACCGGCGTGATCGCACCGGCGAGGCGGTACGGCTCGACTTCAGTCAGCTCGAGGGGGCGCTGCTGCTGCTCGGTACGGCGATCCTCGACGACGAGGTGAACGGGCGGACGGCCGCCCCCGTGGGCAACGCCGACCGGACCATGGCGCCGCACGGCGTGTTCGCGGTCCCGGGCGACGACCGGTGGATCGCCGTGGCGGTCGAGAGCGACGACCAGTGGCGGGCGCTCTGCAGGATCGTGGACCGGGCGGATCTCGCCGGTCTCGATGCGGCCGAACGGATCGGGCGACGGGACGAGCTCGACGCCGTGGTCGCGGCGTGGGCCGCCCGCACGCCGGGCGAGGAGGCGGAGGCGGCGCTGCAGGCGGTCGGGGTCCCCGCCCACCGGGTACAGGACGCCGCCGACTGTGTCGCCGACCCGCAGCTCCGCCACCGGGGCATGTTCCGTGAGGTTCCCCACGAGCGGTACGGCACCACGTTCGTCGAGGGGCCGCCGTTCCAGCTCTCGCGCACGCCGGGTGGCCCACGGTGGGGTGGGCCCACGTTCGGTCAGCACCTGCAGGAGGTGCTCGGCGGGTTCCTCGGCTACGACGACGAACGGATCGCCGAGCTCGTCATCGCCGGCGTCCTCGAGTAGCGCAGCTCACCCACCGAGGGAGCGCAGGCCCTCGTCCGCAGCGTCGACGAGCTGGGGGATCGCGTCGGCGATGGTCGCCATCCGCTCGTCGGTCGATGCGCCGTCGGCCCACCGCCGGTGGAGCTGTTGCACGACGACCGCGGTCTTCCAGTAGGCGAACGCCGCGTACCAACCGGCGTTCCGCACGTCGAACCCGGTGCGCTCGCCGTACCGCTCGACGACCTCCGCCCGACTCGGGAGTCCGAGTGCGCCGAGCGCTTCGACGTTCAGCCGTCGCGACCCGGGTGGGTCGGCAGGGTCCGGCCAGTAGTTGAGGAGAGTGCCGAGGTCGACGAGCGGGTCGCCGAGCGTGGTCATGTCCCAGTCGAAGATCGACGTCACCCGGTCGGGGTCGGTCGGGTCGAACTGCATGTTGTCGAGCTTCAGGTCGTTGTGGACGAAGGACACGGGACCGGCAGGTGGCAGCGACGCCTCGAGGCGGCGGGCGATGTCGTCCATCGCCGCGGGTGAGTGGTCGAACCGCACGAGCTGCCAGCGGTGGGTCCACCCGCTGACCTGTCGGGCCACGAACCCGTCCGGCCGACCGAGATCGCCGAGCCCGCACGCGACCGGGTCGAGGCGGTGGAGGTCGGCCATGGCGTCGACTGCGGCGAGCCCGACGCGCCGTCCGACGTCGTGGTGGTGCGTCATGGTGGCGGGGATCGCCGTGCGGATCACCTCACCGGTGCGCCGCTCCATCACGAAGAAGTCGGCACCGATGACGGTGTGGTCGTCGCAGAAGAGGTAGGCGCGCGGCGCCCGGTCGAAGTGCCGCCACAGCTCGGACAGCACCCGGTGCTCGCGACGCATGTCGTGCGCGCCGGGTGCGAGCGTCCCGAACGGGGGGCGTCGGAGCACGAGCTCCCGATCGCCGTACCGGAGCAGGTAGGTGAGGTTCGCCGACCCGTTCGGGAACTGCAGCACCTCGAGCTCGCCGACGAGGTCGTCGATTCCCCGGCGAAGGTGGCGATCGACGGCTCCCCAGTCGAGCTCCTCCCCGCTGCGGACCACGGCGGTCTCGGGGGCGATCTCGGCGGTCTCGTCCGATCCGGTCACCTCGGCCTCCTCCGTCGCGGCGCCGTTGCGGTCCGGACCCTACCCGGTCCGGTCCGGTGTCGACGGGGCCGGCTGTGGTCGCCTGCGGGTCGCCTTGCTAGTGTCGAGCGCTCACGGGCCATTAGCTCAGTTGGTTAGAGCGCTTGCATGACGCGCAAGAGGTCAGGGGTTCGAATCCCTTATGGCCCACCCGGGACGCAGGGCGATTCCTACGGGGTCGCCCTGCGGCGCGTAGCGTGTCGGCCATGGAACTCAAGGGATCTTCGGCCGTCGTCACCGGCGGCGCTTCCGGTATCGGTGCTGCCGCCGCTCGTCTGCTCGCTGCTCGCGGCGTGAAGGTCGTCATCGCCGACCTCCAGGACGACCGGGGTTCGGCGCTCGCGTCCGAGCTCGGTGGGGCGTTCTGCCACGTCGACGTCCGCAACACCGACGAGATCGTCGCGGCCGTCGAGACCGCGAAGGAGATGGGGCCGCTCCGCGTGCTGGTGAACTCGGCGGGCATCGGGTACGCGTCGCGTACCGTCGGCCGCGGCGGCTACGACACGGCGCACGATCTCGCGGCGTTCAAGCGGGTGATCGAGATCAATCTCGTCGGCAGCTTCGACTGCCTGAGGATCGCTGCGACGGCGATGTCGCAGACCGAGCCCCTCGCCGACGGTGAGCGGGGCGCGATCGTGAACATCGCGTCGGTCGCCGCGTTCGACGGCCAGATCGGCCAGGCCGCGTACTCGGCGTCGAAGGGCGGCGTCGTCGGCATGACGTTGCCGATCGCCCGTGACCTCGCCGCGGTCGGGGTGCGCGTCTGCACGGTGGCCCCGGGTCTGATCGACACGCCGATCTACGGCGAGGGCGATGCGTCGGAGGCCTTCAAGGGGAAGCTGCAGGAGGGTGTGCTGTTCCCGAACCGTCTCGGGACGAGCGCCGAGCTCGCTGCGATGGTCCTCGCGTGCGTCGAGAACTCCTACATGAACGGCGAGACGATCCGGGTCGACGGCGGGGTTCGGCTGCCTCCGCGCTGAGCGCGCTGCCGGTGCGCGTCATGTAGCGACCCTGTGACGAAGAGCACGTCACGCGCTATGGTTCCCATACCGCCGGGGATGTCCTCCGTGCGGATGGCAAGGGGGACGACATGAGTCTTCGACGGACGCGGCGAACCGCCGTTGTCGCGGTGACGGTCGGCTTCGGCCTCGTCGCAGCCGCTTGCGGTGGTGGCGGCGGGGACGAGTCGAGCAGCGTCATCGGCGTCAGCAAGGACGACATCGTTGCGAGCGCCACCACTGCGGCGGCGACCAAGGAACCCACGACGATGGAGGAGTGGGAGAAGCTCTGGGAGAAGGAGCGCGCCGCCGTCGTCGCCAAGATCAAGGCTGACAAGAGCGGGATCTCGGCGGATGGCAAGTCACTCCAGGTGAGCCCCGGCTTCACCATCGACCTGTCGAAGTGCTCGGCGGGCTGGAACAACACGGAGGGCCTGACCGACACCACGATCAAGGTCGGTCAGTCGATCGCCCAGTCGGGCACCTTGGCCGA
>VGBO01000083.1 GCA_016870475.1 Actinomycetota bacterium
GCTGCGGGCTCGCGGGGACTCGGGTTCCGGCTGCGTCTGCAGGCCGACGACCGCACGCTCACCGACGCCGAGGTCACCGGGGTTCGGGAGCGGTGCATCGCGGCGGCCGCCGCGGCGGGGGCCAGGCTGCGCGGCTGATCAGCGGAGCGGGCCGGGCATCGGCCGGAACCGCCAGATGTAGGCCGGGTCGCCGAGGTCGGCGCGTCCGACCACGTCGAGGCGCAGACCGTCGAGTGCGGCGAACCCCTCCCAGATCCCGTTCCATCCCTCGAAGGTGTCGGCGGAGAGGTGCAGACCGTCCGTGGTCCTGCAGGTCGCGGACCGGATCTCGATCCCACCGGCTCCCTCGACCCGTTCGGCATCGTCGTCCTGGGCGCGGAGCATGCGGAGCAGGAGTCCGGGGGCGTCGAGGTGTTCCCCGAGGATCGTGTCGATCGTCGGCCGGTACTGCATGGCGACCTGCCGACCGGCGAGACGCAGGGTGTGGGCTCCCTCGAGAGGTCCGAGGACGGCGCCGACCTCGGCGAGCAGGGACCGCGTGTAGGCGAGCGCGTAGTTCCGTTCGACCTTGGCGAGACGTACCGGGTCCCAGTTGGGGAGCGGCAGTGGCTCGGGGTCTCGTAGCGGGCGTTCCCCGGGGCGGAAGCGGAGCCGCTCGTGGGGTTCGAGGGGCTCGTCCTCCTCGATGTAGTAGCCCTCGAGTCCGGGCTGACCGTCGACGGTCTGCATGGTGCACACGAAGCCGAGGCGCGGGTTGCCGAGCGTCGGTCCGTTGTGGGCGTGCCAGCCGCGGAGCATGGCCCGGCTGACGTCCGTGGGGATCCCGGCGACGGCCGTGCCGTCGAAGATCCAACGCGGCGGCAGGTAGCGGACCCAGCTCTTGCGGTCGCTCTCGGGGATCCAGACGACCCGCACGCCACCGAGTGCGTTGGACAGGACGTGGTACTGGGCGCACGCCACGGCGTGGGGGAGACCGGTCAGCCCGAGCTTGGTGAGACCGGGGAGGAACGCCTCGAGGTGCTGGCGGCGGAAGAGCGCCTCGCAGACCGCCGCGGCCCGGGTCTCGCCGTGGCGCTGCACGAGACCGAGGAGTGCGCCAGTGAGGTACCGGTGATGCAGCTCGCCGACGGCCGACCAGGCCCGTGCTGCGGACTCCTCCGTCGTCATTCGGCCACCCTAGGGCACATCCCCGCCGCCAACTTGCATGACTATGCAGGACGACGTATTGTTTTCCGCCGTGCACAGCGTCGCCATCATCGGAGCGTCCGGCTACACCGGCGCCGAACTCCTCCGCCTCCTGCTCGGTCACCGGGCGTTCGAGGTGGTGCTCGCCACCGGCGACAGCCAGGCCGGTGTGCCGATCGCCGAGCTCTACCCGAGCCTGGCGGCCGGGTACGGCGACCGCAGGTTCGACGAGGTTGACGTGGCGGCGGCTGCGGCGGCGGATCTCGTCTTCCTCGGGCTCCCGCACGGGGCCTCCCAGCGGCTCGTGCCGGAGCTGCGCGCCGCCGGTGCCCGCCGGATCGTCGACCTCGCCGCCGACTTCCGGCTGCGCGATGCCTCGCTCTACCCGACGTGGTACGGGGAGGAGCACCATGCCCCCGACCTCCTTGGGTCCTTCGTCTACGGGCTTCCGGAGCTCTTCCGGGAGGAGATCGCCGGTGCCGAGCTCGTCGCCGCTCCGGGGTGCTACGTCACGACCGCCGTGCTCGCGCTCGCGCCGCTCGTCCGGGCCGGTCTCGTCGAGGCGACGGGCCTCGTGGTCGATGCCGCTTCCGGTGTCTCCGGTGCAGGTCGCCCGCCCAAGCCGACCACGACGTTCTGCGCCGTCGACGAGGACTTCACCGCCTACGGGCTGCTGAACCATCGCCACACCCCTGAGATCGAGCAGGCCCTCGGTGGCGGATCCCAGGTCCTCTTCACCCCGCATCTCGCCCCGATGAACCGGGGCATCCTCGCCACGTGCTACGCCCGACCGGTGCCGGGGAGCGCGCCGACCACGGCGGGGCTGCTCGCCCATGGGCGGGAGTTCTATGCCGGTGAGCCCTTCGTCGTCGTCGACGAGCGCTCGCCGTCGACGAAGGCGACGCTCGGTTCGAACAGCGTGCACCTCACCTACCGGGTCGACGAACGGACCGGCTGGGTGATCGCCATCGGGGCACTCGACAACCTCACGAAGGGGGCATCGGGACAGGCGCTGCAGGCGGCGAACGTCATGTGCGGGCTCGAGGAGACCACCGGCCTGCCGATCGTGGGGGTGTACCCGTGACCTCGAGGGATCGTTCCGTGGATGCCGAGCTCGCAGCGCACGTGCTCGCCGAGGCGTTGCCGTACATCCAGCGCTTCCGTGGTCGGGTCGTCGTGGTGAAGTACGGCGGCAACGCGATGGGCCCCGACAGCGAGCGCTACTTCGCCCAGGACGTCGCCCTGATGCACAGCGTCGGACTCAAGCCCGTGGTCGTGCACGGTGGTGGGCCGCAGATCACCGAGATGATGGACCGGCTCGGTAAGGAGACGTCGTTCGTCGACGGCCTGCGGGTGACCGATGCGGAATCCCTCGAGATCACGCGCATGGTGCTCGTCGGGAAGGTGAACCGCGAGCTCGTCGCGTCGATCAACCGGCATGGTCCGCTCGCCGTCGGCGTCAGTGGCGAGGACGCCGGCCTCATCACCGCGACGCCGCGCGACCCGGCGCTCGGCTTCGTGGGCGACGTCGCCCGGGTGAACCCGGTGCTGATCCACCGTCTCCTCGCCGAGGATCTCGTGCCGGTGATCGCCACCATCGGCGTCGACGCCGACGGGCAGGCCTACAACATCAACGCCGACACGGTCGCGGGCGCGGTCGCGGTCGCCCTCGAGGCCGAGAAGGTCGTCTTCCTCACCGACATCGAGGGGCTCCGCCGCAACGTCGACGACGCGGCGAGTCTCGTGTCGGTCTGCTCGGCAGCGGAGCTCCGCGAACTCGTCCTCGATGGCGCTGTTTCCTCGGGGATGATCCCGAAGACCGACGCCGCGCTCGCCGCCGTCGAGGCCGGCGTCGGTTCAGCGCACCTCGTCGACGGCCGCCGCCCGCACGTGCTGCTCCTCGAGTTGTTCACCGACGAGGGCATCGGCACGATGATCACCCCGGATCCCGAGGAGCTGGCATGACCACCGACCACCGCACCGACATGGGTGCGCCGGACGAGCTCGTCCGGTGCCCGATCATGCCGAACTTCGGGCCGCCCCGGGTCATGTTCGTGCGAGGGAGCGGGACACGCCTGTGGGACCGCGAGGGCAATGAGTACCTCGACTTCCTCGGAGGCCTGGCCGTGGTCGCGCTCGGCCACGCCCATCCCGAGGTCGCCGATGCGATCGCCCGGCAGGCGTCGACGCTGCTGCACGTCTCCTCCATCTTCGCGACCGAACACGCCTGGCACGTCGCCCGGACCATCGACCGGCTGATCGCCGGCGGTTCCGGGACGGCCGATGGGCAGGTGTTCTTCTGCAACTCCGGCGCGGAGGCGAACGAGGCGGCGATCAAGCTCGCACGGAAGTGGGCCGGCCACGGCCGCTTCGGGGTGGTTACCACCTACGGTTCCTTCCATGGTCGCACGCTCGCCACGCTCGCTGCGACCGGCCAACCGGCGAAGCATGAACCCTTCGCACCGATGCCGGAGGGGTTCCGTCACGTCGCGCTGAACGACGTCGACGCGCTCGAGGCGGCGATCGACGAGACGACGGCAGCGATCCTGCTCGAGCCGATCCAGGGGGAGGGTGGGGTGAACCCGGCGTCCGCCGACTTCCTGCTCGCAGCCCGGCGGCTGGCCGACGAGCGAGGTCTGCTGCTCATGCTCGACGAGGTCCAGACCGGCCTCGGCCGCACCGGTCGATGGTTCGGGTTCCAGCACCACGACGTGCGTCCCGACGTCGTCTGCCTCGCGAAGGCGCTCGGCAACGGCATGCCGATCGGTGCCCTGTGGGCGCGCGCCGATGTTGCGGCGGCGTTCCGCCCGGGTGACCACGGATCGACGTACTCCGGGCAGCCACTCGCGACAGCAGCTGCGCGGTCGGTGCTCGAGATCATGGAGCGCGACGGGCTCGCCGAGCGTGCGGACCGGATGGGTGCACTCCTGCGGAGGTCGCTCGAGGCGCTGCGGGCCGTGCGATCGGTGCGTGGTGCAGGCCTCATCCTCGCCGCAGAGCTCGGTGAGGGTGTCGACGCCAAGGCCGTCGCCGATGCCTGCCTCGATGCGGGCCTCGTCGTGAACGCCATCACTGCGACGGCGCTGCGTCTGACCCCGCCGCTCACGGTCTCCGAGGCCGAGCTCGCTGAGGGCGTGCGCATCCTCGACGCAGTGTTGTCGGCGACGGCGGTGGCGTGATGCGCCATCTCCTCGACGTCGACGATCTGTCGCCGGCCGAACTGCGACGGGCCCTCGACCTCGCCGAGCTGCCCGACCCACCTGCGGTGCTGCGCGGTGCGTCGATGGCGCTGCTCTTCGAGAAGCCGTCGTTGCGCACCCGACACTCCATGGAGCGGGCGGTCGCCCAGCTCGGCGGCCAACCGGTCACGAGCCAGGCCGCCGAGATCGGCCTCGGTCGTCGGGAGTCGGTGGAGGACGTCACACGGACGCTCGCCGGCTACCACGCAGCGGTGGGTGCCCGGGTCTTCCACCACGACACGGTTCGCCGGATGGCGGCCGTCGACGTCGTGCCGATCGTGAACCTTCTCTCCGATGTCGGCCATCCGATGCAGGCGCTCGCGGATCTGCTCACGCTTCGCCAGGTCTGGGGAGGGTTCGACGGTCGATCGGTCGCCTTCGTCGGCGACGCGAACAACGTGTGCCGCTCCTTCGTGACGGCGGCGGCGATGCTCGGCCTCGAGGTGCGGGTCGGGAGTCCACATGGCTACGGCTTCGGGTCGGCAGACCTCGAGCGCTTCGCTGCGCTGGGATGTGCGCCGCGCTGCACGGAGGATCCCGTGGAGGCGGTCGACGGTGTCGATGCGGTCTACGCCGACACCTGGATCTCGATGGGCCAGGAGGACGAGGCCGCGGCGCGACGGGCCACCTTCGTCCCCTACCGGGTGGACGCCGCCCTCATGGCGCACGCCCGTCCGGGGGCAGGGTTCCTCCACTGCCTACCGGCCCACCGCGGCGAGGAGGTCACCGACGAGGTACTCGACGCACCGACCTCGCTCGTCTGGCGGCAGGCGGAGAACCGGATGCACGCCGCCCGTGGTGTGCTGGCCGTGCTGCTCGCAGGGGATTGCACATGAGTCTCTCCAAGGCACAACGCCAGCACCGCATCGCCAAGCTGATCGAGTCGCGTGCCGTTACGAGTCAGGCGCAACTCGTCGAGCTCCTCGCCGACTCCGGCGTGGTCGCGACGCAGGCGACGGTGTCGCGCGACCTCGAGGAGCTCGGCGCCGTGAAGGTCCGGGTTCGCGGCGGCGACCCGACCTACGCGATCCCCGAGCTCCCGGTCGAGCCACGTGGTCATGCGGATCACCTGCGGAGGGTGATGGGGGAGTGGGTCGTGGAGGTCGAGTGCTCCCACAACCTCGTGCTGCTCCGCACGCCTCCAGGGTCGGCGCACGTCGTCGCCTCGGCGCTCGACCGCACCGGGCTCGACGGCATGATCGGAACAGTTGCCGGTGACGACACGCTTCTCGTCGTCGCAGCGGAGACCACGACGGGACGGGCCCTTGCCGCCCGTCTCCGCGAACTCGCGGGCCTTGATGCCCGCTCGGAAAGGACGGGATCGTGACCGAGGAAGATCGAGGCGGGAGCCCCGCCGACGGCCGGAGTGCACCCTTGTGGCACGGGCGGTTCGGCGAGGCGCCGGCGGCCGAGCTGTGGGCGTTCACGATCAGCCTTCCGTTCGACAAGCGGCTCGCGCTCGACGACCTGCGCGGGTCGAGAGCCCACGTGCGCGGCCTCGAGCGGGCCGAGTTGCTCAGCGCGGCGGAGACCGCCGCCATCCTCGACGGGCTCGACCAGGTCGAGGTCGAGTTCACGTCGGGGACGTTCGCGTTCGCACCGACGGACGAGGACGTCCACACCGCCGTGGAACGGCGGGTCACCGAGCTCGCCGGTCCTGCGGGGGCGAAGCTCCATACGGGGCGGAGCCGGAACGATCAGGTCGCGACCGATCTCCGGATGTACACCAAGCGTGAGCTGCTCGACATCGCCGTGCGGGTCACGGCGCTCCAGCAGGTGCTCTTCGACCGGGCGCGCGAGGCGGGGGAGACGTATCTGCCCGGCTACACCCACCTGCAACGGGCCCAGCCGGTCCTCCTCGCGCATCACCTGCTCGCCCACGGGTGGGCCCTCGCCCGAGACGTCGATCGGCTCCTCGATGCCCGTCGCCGCACCGATGTGTCTCCGCTCGGCGCCGGGGCACTCGCCGGGTCGTCCCTCCCGCTCGACCCGGCCTTCACCGCGCGCGAACTCGGCTTCGCCCGGGTGTTCGACAACTCCCTCGATGCGGTATCCGACCGGGACTTCGTGGCGGAATCCCTCTTCTGCCTCAGCCTGCTCGGCGTCCACCTCTCCCGGATCGCAGAGGAGGTGGTGATCTGGGCGTCCGATGAGGTCGCCTTCCTCCGGCTCGACGACCGCTATTCGACGGGCTCGTCGATGATGCCGCAGAAGAAGAACCCCGACATCGCCGAGCTGACCCGGGCGAAGGCGGCCAGGCTCATCGGTCATCTGACCGGCCTGCTCGCGATGCTGAAGGGGCTCCCGTTGTCCTACAACCGCGACCTCCAGGAGGACAAGGAGCCCTTCTTCGACGCGATCGATCAGGTGCGGCTCGCTCTCTCGGCGATGAGCGGGTTGCTCGCAACCGTCCGCTTCGATCGTCGCCGCATGCAGGAGGCGGCGGACTCGCCCTACCTCGCTGCGACCGACCTGGCGGAGTGGCTCGTACGCCGTGGCACGCCGTTCCGCGACGCGCATGCGCTCGTGGGGTCGCTGGTCCGGGATTCCCTCGAACGCAACATCGATCTCACGGAGCTCGTCGCGGCGCATCCGGCGCTCGGCGACGAGGCAGCGGCGCTCTGTGCCCCCGGCGTCGCAGTGACCCGGCGGACGACGCGCGGAGCGGGTGGGCCGGTCGAGGTCGCGCGTCAGCTGCAGAAGTTCCAGCAGCAGCTCGAGTCGCAGTCCGGCCGCCTGCGCGAGACGTGAACGCGCACCGACTTCTCGCCCTCGGGGATCCGCTGCTGAGCACGGGCGCCGGACTCGAGGCAGCGCTCTCTCAGATCGCTGTGGCAACCCTCAGCGACCCCGTCGCCCGCTCCTTCGCCGCGGACGTGGTCGCCGCCTGCGCGGTCGGACCGGCCGTGCTCGACCGGTCGTGGCGACCATCTCACCTGACCGCGTCGGCCCTCGTGGTCGACGCCACGGCTACGCAGACGCTGCTCTTGTTGCACCGCAAGCTCGGCCGGTGGCTGCAACCTGGCGGTCACGTCGACGGTGACGGCAACCTCGCCGCCGCCGCGCTCCGGGAGGCGTCGGAGGAGACGGGGATCGAGGGCTTACGTGTCGTGTTCCCCGCGGTCGACGTCGACATCCACCGGGTCGCTCCGCCTGCGGAGTCGGCGCACGACCATCTCGACGTGCGATTCGTCGTCGTCGCCCCGCCCGGTGCCGCTGCGGTCGGGAACCACGAATCGCTCGGTCTCCGCTGGGTGCGCGAGTCCGAGCTCGGCGACCTCGGCGTCGACGACGGCCTCCACCGACTCGTCAGGGTCGGTTTCGCCGTGGCCCGGGACGTGCTCGCCTGACGGGGCGGGTGACCCTCAGCCCACGTCGCCCGGCGTCTGGCACGACGGCATCCCGTTGAGATCCGCCATCGCGTCCATCGTGCGGGTGTAGTTGCTGCCGTTGCGAGCGGTGAGGGTGAACCGTGCGCCCGCATCGCTGCGGAGGGCCACGGCGTAGCGGCGTCGGTCGGCGCTGTAGCGCTCCCAGTCCTCGAGCCACGCATCGACGAGCGCCCTGTCGGCTTCTCCGTCGACGGGGATGCTGCGGAGCTCGCGGATCAGCGCGTCGACGAGGTCCGTGGCGTCGTCGAGGGTCTCGGAGCGTTCGATGGCGGAGCGCGCCGTCATCGCGAGTGGTAGCTCGTCGATCGCCGCTCTCGCAGCGGCACATCGCGGTTCGGCCGCCGCTGCGTAGGCCGTGTCCGAGAGGGTGTCGGGTGGGGTGCGCGCGGCGAGGCCGGACAGGGCGTACGCCCACAGTCCGAAGGATCCGAGCACGATCACGGCGACGGCGATCCCGCTCGGGCGCTTCCACCAGGGTCGTGTCGCGAGTTCCTGCATGGGGTGCATCGGTGTCCTCAGCCGGCCGTCGTCGTGGTGGTGGTCGTGGTCGTCGTGGTCGTGGGCCGCGTGGTGGTGTTCGTGGGCCGCGTCGTGGTGGTCGTGGGCCGCGTTGTGGTGGTGGGCACCGTGGTGGTCGTCTGCACGACCGGTGCGACCTTCACGCTCGGTGGGACGAAGCCCTCGGGCGCGAGCGCCGTAGTTGCTTCGCCCATGAACGCCCCCCAGATCCGCGCCGGA
>VGBO01000084.1 GCA_016870475.1 Actinomycetota bacterium
AGCGACGACCCCGCCGTAGCCGATGCCGAGCAGGACGACGAAGAGGATCCGCAGGCCGAACGACGAGCCGGCGACGAGCCAGAGCACGAACGTGAACCCGTGGCCGGCGAGACACATCCGGTAGAGGCGGAACGAGCCGACTCTCGTCGTCAGGCTCCCGAAGACGACCCGGGCGATGACGCTGGCACCGCCGAGGAGGCCGACGAGCAGCGCCGCCTGCACCGCCGGGACACCCTGCGCCTTGGCGTCCTGGGTCACGAACACGAACGGCACGAAGAGAGCGATCGTGAACGCACACGCGGAGAGGTGCAGGCGCCGGAACACCGGGGACGCGATCGCGTCGGTGAATCGTGGCCGGTTCGAGCCGCTACCCGCCTGTGGGCGTTCGATCAGCAGCGTGCACCCGAGCAGGAGGACCGCGCCGCCCACACCGAGGATCCGGTAGGTGTCCCGCCAGCCGTAGGCCTCGATCAGGCGCGCCGACAGCGGGCTCGCCACGAGCGTTCCGACCCCGATGCCGGCCACGGCGAGCCCCACGGCAGCGGCGCGACGCCGGACGAACCAGCCCCCGACGACGGCGACCATGGGGACGTAGCCGCACGCTGCCGCGATGCCCACCCCCGCCCCGTAGGTGACGTACCCGACGGTCAACGAGCCGACCGCGCTCGTTGCGACCAGGCCGCCGAGGAGGCTGACGGCGGCGACGAGCAACAACGGACGCGGCCCGAACCGATCGACGGCTCGCCCGGTGAGCAGGCCGAGGAAGAAGAACGTGCAGGTCGTCACCGCGAAGAGGACGGCGGTGCGCCCGCTCGTCGTGCCGAACTCCGTGGCCATCGCCTGGAAGAACGCGCTGAAGCTGTACGCGATGCCGAGGGTCACGGCGGACGACACGAACGTGGCGGCAACGCTCCGCCACGCCCGTGTCGAGTCGACTTCTGCGCCGGGCACCGCCCGGACCTCAGGACGAGCCGGTGAAGAGCGCGCCCGACGAACGGTGCATGCTCGAAATGCCCTGCGACCGGTCGCTCTCGCGGTTCTTCACCTCGGCGCGGGCGACCACCTGGTGGTGCACCTCGTCGGGGCCGTCCGCGAGACGCAGCGTGCGCTGGCTGTGCCACATCTCGGCGAGGGGGAACCACTGCGAGATGCCGGCGGCACCGTGCATCTGGATCGCCTCGTTGATGATGTCGCAGCACTTCTCCGGGACCATCGCCTTGACGGCGGAGACCCACACGCGAGCCTCGGCGTTGCCGAGCGTGTCCATGGCCTTGGCGGCCCGCAGCACCATGAGGCGCATCGCCTCGACCTCGATGCGTGACCGCGAGATCACTTCCATGTTCTTGCCGAGGTTCACGAGCTTGCGACCGAAGCCCTCACGGCTCACACCGCGGTCGACCATCATCTCGATGGCCCGTTCGGCTGCGCCGATGGAACGCATGCAGTGGTGGATCCGGCCTGGGCCGAGGCGCAGCTGGGAGATCTCGAAGCCGCGACCCTCCCCGAGCAGGATGTTGTCGCGGGGCACCCGCACGTCGTGGAACCGCAGGTGCATGTGGCCGTGCGGGGCGTCGTCGGCACCGAAGACGTACATCGGGCCGACGATCTCGACACCGGGCGTCCCGACGGGCACGAGGATCTGCGACTGCTGCTTGTAGGTGTCCGCATCCGGGTTGGTGCGGCACATGACGATCATGATCTTGCAGCGGGGGTCACCGGCACCGGAGATGTAGAACTTCTCGCCGTTGATGACCCACTCGTCGCCGTCGAGGACTGCGGTCGTCGAGATCTGCTTGGCGTCCGAGCTCATGACGCCCGGTTCGGTCATGACGTACGCAGAGCGGATCTTGCCCTCGAGCAGCGGCTCGAGCCAGGCGGCCTTCTGCTCGGCCGTGCCGACGCGCTCGAGCACCTCCATGTTCCCGGTGTCGGGGGCGGAGCAGTTCAGGCACTCCGACGCGAGGCGGTTCTTGCCGAGCTCGTTAGCGATGTACGCGTAGTCGAGGTTCGACAGGCCCTCACCGGTGTCGGCGTCGGGCAGGAAGAAGTTCCACAGCCCCTGCGCCCGGGCCTTCGCCTTCGCGCCCTCGAGCAGCTCGAGCTGTCCCGGAGCCCAGCTCCAGCGATCGGCCCGACCCTCGCCGAGTCGGTAGAACTCCTCCGTGATCGGGTCGACCTCGTCGCGGATGAACGCCTTCACCGCCTCGTAGAGCGGTTGGACCTTGTCCGACATCCGCAGGTCGAAGTCGTTCATCGACGCGGCCCTGAGAGCGCCACCAGCCATTCCGGTTCCCTTCCCTGTCCCGTTCCGTACCACCCCCTCGGGGCGGACCGGCCGTCGCAGGCTACCGGTGCCGGCGGGCGCGCGTCGGTACGGACGGGGGCGAGCTCAGGATCGCGGCGGGACGAGGCGCCAGTCGTCCGATCCGGGGGCGTACCGGTCGCGGTACTCGGGGTCGTACGCCGCCGCCATCGCAGCGACGTCGGCCGTCGCTCGACGGTACGCGTCGATGATCCGATCCTCGGCCGCGTAGTCGAAGGGATCCTGCAGGCGTTGTTCGGTGAAGCTGCCGCGCTCGACAGGGTTGTCGACCAGCCAGCGTGTCGTTGCGGCGATCGCCGCAGGTGCGGGAAGGAGATCGCGGTACCCGAGGTCGGCGATGATCGCATCGACGCCGGTCACGACGTGGCGGGGTGAGTCGGCGCAGAGGAACGGCCGTGCCGGCGTGGCCAACTCGGCGGGCAGGCTCACCTGCTCGAGTTCGGCGCCGAGCGCCCCCGCGATCACGGCGATCGTCTCCCCGGCGGTGAGCAGGTGCTCGTCGCCCACGTTGTACGCCTTGCCTCGTGCGACGTCCGCACCGGCAGCCAACGTGAGCGCATGCCCGACGTTCGGGCCGTAGCCGGTGGTGCGCAGCGACAGGCCGCCGTCCGCGACGATCACGCGGCGACGCCCGTCGAGGATTCGTCGGACGATGATCCACTCGCGGGGGATGAGCTGGCCGGGGCCGTAGATCTGCGGGTAGCGGAAGGTCGTCGCGTCCGGGTGGAGCGAGAAGACCCGGTCCTCCGACTCGGTGATGCGCTGCACCTTCACGTTGTCGGCGTCCGAGGCACGCGCGGCATCCTCACGCGTCGGCACCCGCATTCCGGGTGGGTCGTTCACCCACGGCTCTGCGTAGCCGCGGTAGACGGGCACGCCACCGACGGCCAGGAAGTGGCCGCACCGGCCGACGAAGTACGGCGCGAGGTCGCGGAGCCGCCCGTACATCGCGTACACGACGTCGAACGTGCGGCTGCCGAGAGCGTCGGCGACCTTCGTCACGTCGAAGGGGTCGGTGTGCACGTGCTCCACGGAGGGCGACATGCCCTCCACCTCGTGCCGGCCCGTGTGGAGGATCGTCACGGTGTACCCGCGCCCCTCGAGTCCGTGGACGAGCTGCGGTCCGGTCGGGCCGGTCCCTCCGATCACCAAGGCGCGCACGACGGCACGGTAGCCGTGCGGTCGTCCTGTCGCCGCCCCTCGGCGCGGCGGTACGATCGGCGGCGTGACCGACACGAACGTGATCCGCGAACTCCTCGGCGATCTGGACTTCGACCCTGACGCCCTGCACGAGAAGTACCTCCACGAGCGCGACAAGCGACTCCGGGAGGACGGCAACGAGCAGTACGTCGAGGTGACCCGCGATTTCTCCCGCTACATCGACGACCCCTACGTCGATCCGGGATTCACCCGGCCGGCGGTGCAGCGTTCGCACGAGGTCGTGATCATCGGCGGCGGATTCGGTGGACTCCTCATGGGCGCACGGCTCCGTGAGGCCGGGTTCGACGACATCTGCCTGATCGAGAAGGCGGGCGACGTCGGCGGCACCTGGTACTGGAACCGCTATCCGGGCGCCGCGTGCGACGTCGAGTCCTACGTGTACCTGCCGCTCCTCGAGGAGCTCGGGTACATGCCGAAGCACAAGTACAGCTTCGCCCCCGAGATCTTCGAGCACTCCAAGGCGATCGCCCGCCACTACGACCTCTACCGCGACGCTCTCTTTCAGACGGTGATCAGCCGCATGACGTGGGACGAGGCCGCGGGGGAGTGGGAGATCGAGACCAACCGGGACGACCGCATCCGCGCCCGCTACGTCGCCATGGCGAACGGTCCGCTCGATCGTCCGAAGCTCCCCGGGATCCCCGGGATCAACGAGTTCGAGGGGTACACGTTCCACACGAGCCGTTGGGACTACGAGTACACCGGCGGCGACGCATACGGGAACCTCGACAACCTGGGTGACAAGGTGGTCGGCATCATCGGCACCGGTGCGACGGCGGTGCAGTGCATCCCGCACCTTGGCGCCTCGGCCAAGCACCTCTTCGTGTTCCAGCGCACACCGTCGTCGGTCGACGTGCGCAACAACCGGCAGACCGACCCCGAGTGGTTCGCATCGCTCGAGCCGGGCTGGCAGCGGCGGCGCTGCGAGAACTTCAACATCCTCGTGAGCGGCGGAGACCAGGACGAAGACCTCGTCGCCGACGGTTGGACGGACATCTTCCGGAACCTCACCGGCATCGCCGCGAAGGGTGCGTCCCGCAAGCTGGGCCGTCGCCTCACCCCGGCGGAGCGGGCCGAGCTCATGGTGCTCTCGGACTACCGGAAGATGGAGACGGTGCGCCGCCGCGTCGAGGAGACCGTCAAGGACCAGGCGACCGCCGAGAAGTTGAAGCCCTGGTACCGCCAGTTCTGCAAGCGGCCGTGCTTCCACGACGAGTACCTGCCCACCTTCAACCGTCCGAACGTGACCCTCGTCGACACCGACGGCCAGGGCGTGCAGCAGCTCACGCGCAACGGTGTCGTCGTCGACGGTGTCGAGTACCCCGTCGACTGTCTCGTGTTCGCCACCGGGTTCGAGGTCGGCACGACCTACACGCGACGTGCCGGGTACGACATCGTCGGCCGGGGCGGGGTGTCGCTCACCGAGAAGTGGGCGCCGGGCATGCGCACGCTCCACGGCCTGCAGACGAACGGGTTCCCGAACTGCTTCTTCCTCGGGTTCACCCAGACGGCGACGACGGTGAGCGTGCCGATGGCCCTCAACGAGCAGGCCGAACACGTCACCTACATGATCACCGAGTCGAAGCGACGTGGCTCCGGGGTCGTCGAGGCGACGGCGGAGGGTGAGGACGGCTGGGTGGAGGAGATGCGTCGGGCCGCGAAGCTCGGGGTGCGCTTCTACGCCGAGTGCACGCCCGGCTACTACAACAACGAGGGCAAGCTCGGGAACCCGCACGGGTTCTTCGCCAACACCTACGGCGAAGGGCCCATCCGCATGTACGAGATGCTGCGGGGGTGGCGGGAGACGGGCGACCTCGAGGGTTGCGACGTCCGCTGAGGCGCCGGAGGTCCGGCGTGCGGGTCAGTCCTGCCGGAAGGCGGGCTGACCCGACGCCCGACCGGCGACGTCGGCGTTGAGCGCTGCCTCGGTCGCCGGATCACCGGCGATCCGGCTGTGCCAGATGCGACGCGGCTGGGTGAAGTCGAACGGGGTCGCCCGGTGCATCATGCGCCGGTTGTCCCACACGACCACGTCACCGACCGCCCACTGGTGGAAGTAGGTGTTCCCCTCCCACACGGCGCCGGCGTTGATCTCGTCGAGGAACGCCTGGGACTCCTCGGGGTCCCAGCCCACGATGTTGTGGGCGTGACGACCGATGTTCAGGTTCTTCCGACCGGTCTCGGGGTGCACCTTGACGAGCGGACGGAGCGGGTTCTCGCCGCCGTGGTAGCCGTAGCCGACCGGCACCCCGTTGTCGTCCCGCTTGTTGGGCAGGTAGCCGGCGCGGTCCATCGAGAACCACAGCGAGTGGTAGGCCTCCAAGCCCTCGAGGCGCGCCTTGGTCGCATCGTCGAGGCGGTCGTAGGCGGCCCGCATGTCGGCGAATCCGGTCGCTGCCCCGGTGTCGGTGACGATGTCGGCGGTGACGACCGCGCCCTTGGCCTGCACCGGCATGTAGGTCGAGTCGTGGTGCCAACCCTCGTTGCCGCGGATCTGCTTGACAACCTCGTCCTCGGAGAGGTGCCGGATGTTGCCGTTCTTGTCGAGATTCGAGATCGGCGCCGCCGGGAACTCGAGGTCGCCGAAGCGCAGCGCGAAGGCGTTCTGTTCGTCCTGGGTCAGGAACTGCCCCGGGAGGATGATGACGCCGTAGGTGATCCACGCCTCGCGGACCGCGGCGAAGGTTTTGTCGTCGATCGTGCGGATATCGACGTCGTGGATGATCGCGCCGAAGTCACGATCGATTCGTTCGATGTTCAGTGTGTCCCCCATGGCGGCAGCGTAGGAGAGCGCACCTGGTCCGACAAGCGATTCCGCGGCGCCGGGTGACCTATGGTGTGGCTCTCGAACGTTCCAGAGGGGGATCCGCACCCATGCGCGAAGCAGTCATCGTCTCCTACGCCCGAACCGGTCTCGCCAAGGCGGCCCGCGGCGGGTTCAACATCACGCCCGCGATGACCATGGCGGCGCACGCCATGAAGCACGCCGTCGCCAAGTCCGGCGTCGAGGCCGACGCCGTCGAAGACGTCGTGCTCGGCAACGGCGCGCACGGTGCGGGCAACCTCGGTCGCCTCGCCGGTCTGCTCGCCGGCCTGCCGATCACCACGGGTGGTTCGACCATCCAGCGGCACTGCTCGTCGGGGCTCAACTCGATCGCCATCGCAGCGAACTACATCCGCAACGATGGCGCCGACTGCGTCGTCGCCGCCGGCGTCGAGTCGATCTCGATCCCGAGCCCGGGCTTCGGCGGGTCGATCAACATGGACCCGGCGCTGACCGACCAGTACCCGGCGATCTACATGGCGATGATCGAGACCGCCGACATCGTCGCCCAGCGCTACGGCGTGTCGCGCGAGTACCAGGACGAGTACTCCTTGCAGTCCCAACAGCGCATCGCCTGGGCGCAGGAGAACGGGATCTTCGACGACGAGATCGTGCCGATGGCCACCAAGATGAAGGTCGTCGATCGGGAGTCGGGCGAGGAGCGCACCGTCGACTACGTCGTCGACCGCGACGAGTGCAACCGTCCGGAGACCACGCTCGAGGGTCTCGCAAAGCTGCAGCCTGTGCGCGGCGAGGGGAACTTCATCACCGCCGGCAACGCGAGTCAGCTCTCCGACGGCGCAGCCGCCGTGGTCATGATGTCGAGCGACGAGGCGGAGCGGCGCGGCCTGCAGCCCCTCGGAGCGTTCAAGGGTTGGGCGGTCGCCGGGTGCGAGCCCGACGAGATGGGCATCGGTCCGGTGTTCGCCGTGCCGCGTCTGCTCGAGCGTCACGGGCTCACCGTCGACGACATCGACCTGTGGGAGCTCAACGAGGCGTTCGCCTCGCAGTGCCTCTACAGCCGTGATCGGCTCGGCATCGACCCCGAGAAGTACAACGTCAACGGCGGCTCGATCGCGATCGGTCACCCCTTCGGCATGACCGGCACCCGCTGCGCCGGGCACCTCCTGCAGGAGGGCCGTCGTCGTGGCGCCAAGTGGGGCGTCGTGACGATGTGCATCGGCGGTGGCCAGGGCGCCGCCGGCCTGTTCGAGATCTACAGCTGATCCGTCGTCTCCCGTTCGTTCCGCCCCATGCGGGCGGAACGAGGAGAACCCGTCCGGTGGCGGCTGTCGCGACACTCGTCGCGGCAGCCGCCGTCGCGTTGTCGTCCCGCGTTGCGGCGCCGACGCTCAGGGTGTGTAGCTGACCGGCAGTTCCGCCAACACGTGGAGGAAGTTCGACCGCGTCTTGCGGGGCGGGCCGGACACCTCCATGTCGGGGAACGCCCGCAGACACTCCGTCATCGTGACCGCCATCTCGCGACGGGCGAGGCTCGCGCCGAGGCAGAAGTGCGGGCCACCCGGTCCGAACCCGGCGTGGTGGTTCGCCTCAC
>VGBO01000085.1 GCA_016870475.1 Actinomycetota bacterium
CGACGGCACGCTCACCACGAACGCGGTCTCCCGTGACGACTTCGCCAGTCTGGTGCGATGACGGACCTGTGGCCCGGGCTCCGGCTCGACCCGCCCACCGAACTCCCGATCTCGGCGCATCGCGCCGACCTCGTCGCAGCGATCGCAGCGAACCGGGTCGTCGTGGTCGCCGGCTCGACCGGGTCCGGCAAGTCCACCCAGCTCCCGAAGCTGTGCCTCGAGGCCGGGCGGGGCCGAACGGGGATGATCGGCCACACCCAACCACGCCGGATCGCCGCACGGTCCGTCGCCGAGCGCATCGCCGCGGAGACCGGGACCGAGCTCGGCGACCTCGTCGGGTACACGGTGCGGTTCACCGACCGGGTGCGGCCCACGGCGCGGATCAAGGTGATGACCGATGGGATCCTGCTCGCCGAGCTCACGCGGGACCGGTTGCTGCGGCGCTACGACACGATCATCGTCGACGAGGCGCACGAGCGGAGCCTGAACGTCGACGTCCTCCTCGGGTCCCTGCACCGGCTCCTCGCCGAGCGTGACGACCTCCACGTCGTGATCACGTCGGCGACCATCGACACGGACCGGTTCGCCGCCCATTTCGGTGGCGCACCGGTGATCGAGGTCGGTGGGCGGTCGTACCCGGTGGAGGTCCGGTACCGCCCACCTGCCGACGGCACCGTCGATCAGCCCCAGGCGATCGTCGATGCGGTCACCGAGCTGTGGGACGACATCGGCGGGGATGTCCTCGTGTTCTGCTCCGGCGAACGGGAGATCCGTGACGCCGCCGACGCGCTCCGCACCACGGGCCCCCAGGGCGCGGAGATCCTCCCGCTGTACGCACGCCTCACCGCCGCCGAGCAGCACCGGGTCTTCGCCCCCCACCGCGACCGGCGGATCGTGCTGGCGACGAACGTCGCGGAGACGTCGCTCACGGTGCCCGGCATCCGCTCCGTCGTCGATCCGGGAACGGCGCGGATCTCGCGCTACAGCCATCGCAGCAAGGTGCAGCGCCTCCCGATCGAGGCGGTGTCGCAGGCCTCGGCCGATCAGCGGGCCGGCCGGTGCGGTCGCGTCGGCCCGGGGATCTGCATCCGCCTCTACGACGAGGACGACTTCGCCGGCCGCCCCGCCTTCACCGAGCCGGAGATCCTGCGTACGAACCTCGCCGCGGTCGTGCTGCGCCTCGCCGCACTCGGACTCGGGGAGGTCGCCGACTTCCCCTTCCTCGAACCGCCCGACCCCCGGGCGGTACGTGACGGCGTCGGGGTCCTCGTCGAGCTCGGTGCCCTCGACCCCGACCGGGTCGGCCGGCGCGGGTGGTTGACCCCGCTCGGCCGCCGCCTCGCCGACCTGCCGGTCGACCCGCGTCTCGGGCGGATGATCCTCGAGGCGGACCGCACCGGCGCCGTGCACGAGGTGATCGTCATCGCCGCGGCGCTCTCGATCCAGGATCCACGGGAGCGCCCGCCGGGCGACGAGGCTGCAGCGGCGGCCCACCGACGCTTCGACCACCCCGACTCCGACGTGCTCGCCTACGTGGCGCTGTGGGACCACGTCCGGGAGCTGCAGCGCACCCTGTCCTCGAGCGCCTTCCGGCGACGCTGCCGGGCGGAGCACCTCCACCACCTCCGCATCCGGGAGTGGCAGGACCTCGTCGCACAGCTCCGCACCGCGGCCACTCGCGCCGGCCTCCACGTGAACCGGTCGCCGGCCGATACCGACAGCGTGCACCGCGCACTCCTCGCCGGCCTGCTCGCCCAGGTCGGCCGGTGGGATCCGGAGACCCGCCGGTACCGGGGGACCCGCTCGACGCGCTTCGACCTCGCACGGAGCTCCGTGCTCGCCCGCCGTCAGGCCCGCTGGGTGATGGTCGCCGAGCTCGTCGAAACCGATCGGCTGCGCGGCCGCACGGCGGCGAGGATCCGACCGGAGTGGATCGAACACGCCGGCGCCCACCTGGTGCGCCGCACCGCGCACGCACCGGAGTGGGACCGCGACCGCGGGGCGGCCATGGCGACGGAGACCGTCACCCTGTTGGGGCTGCCCGTCGTGGACGGTCGCCGAGTCCACCTCGCACGCATCGACCCCGACGCAGCACGGGCCCACCTCCTGCACCACGCGTTGGTCGGCGGCGAGTGGGACGCGACCCACGAGTTCGTCGCCCGGAACGCTGCGGCGATCGAGGAGGTCGCTGCACTCGAGCACCGGTGCCGCCGCACCGACCTGCTCGCGGATGAGGTCGCCCGCTACGCGTTCTTCGACGCCGTGGTCCCGGCACGGGTCACCTCGGTCGGCCACTTCGACCGCTGGTGGCGGGACCGACGCCACGAGGACCCGCTGCTGTTGGACCTCCCCCGGTCGGTGCTGCTCGACGTCGACGAGGCGAGCCTCGGCCTCGAGGGACTGCCGACGACGTGGCACCACGACGGCATCGACCTCGAGGTCCGCTACCGGTTCGCCCCCGGGGCCGACGACGACGGGGTCACCGTGGTCGTCCCGCTCGTGCTGCTCGGCCGGATGGCGGACCTGCGGACGGACTGGCACGTTCCCGGCCACCGGGCCGAGGTCGTCGCGACGCTGCTCCGCGGCCTTCCCAAGACGGTGCGGCGCGAGCTCGGTCCCGCGCCGGACGCGGCGCGGGCGATCCTCGCCGAGGTCGGCCCCGAGCACGGGCCGCTCGTCCCGGTGCTCCGGGCCGAGGTGCGTCGGCGGACGGGGCTTCCCGTCGAGGCGGCCGATCTCGACCCGAGCCGGCTCCCGCCGCACCTGCGCGTGCGCATCGCCGCCGTCGACGCGGACGGCGACGTGGTCGACGTCGACCACGACGTCGCCGCCCTCGGGCACCGGCTCCGCGGCCGGATCCGGTCCGCGGTCGCCGGCGACGCACGGTCCCTCGAGCGACGTGGCGCCCGACGATGGGAGTTCGGGACGCTGCCGGAGCGTGTCGTGTCCACCGTCGCCGGCCACGACGTCGTCGCGTACCCGGCCCTCTACGACGAGGGCGACGCCATCGGCGTGCGGGTCCTCGCGGACGCCGCCGACGCCGACCGGCTGCACTGGGCCGGCACCCGGCGACTGCTCGCCCTCACCGTCGCCGGTCCGACCCGAGCCGTGGACGCCTGCTTCGACGGCCGGTGCCGCCTCGCGCTCGCCCTCACCCCGTTCCGCGACCTCGCCGACCTCCGCCGGGACTGCGTGACCGCAGCGCTCGACGAGCTCCTCGTCCGCCACGGTGGACCGGTCCGGGACCCGGACGCGTTCGAGGCGCTGCGCGACCACGTGCAGGCGGCCCTGCCGGCCCTCGCCGTGGAGGTCGCCACGACCGCGGCGCGCCTCGTCGTGAGCTCGGCGTCGGTCGCCCGCCGGATCGAGGACCTCCGGGCCGAGGCGATGCGCCCGTCGGTGGACGACGCCCGACGCCACCTGCGACGGCTCCTCCGTCCGGGGGTCGTCACCGAGACCGGCGCCGAACGCCTCGGTGACCTCGCCCGGTGGATCGCCGCGCTCGACCATCGCCTCGAACGCCTCCCCCGGCAGGTCCCACGCGACCGCGAACGGGTCGTGCTCGTCACGGCGCTCGAGGCCGAGGTCGATGCACTGCTCGACGCCGCCGGACCGACGGGGATCCTTCCGGCGCACGCTGCGCTGCGCCGGATGCTCGAGGAGCTCCGGGTCAGCCTGTTCGCCGAGGCCGTCGGGGCGCTCGGTCCGGTGAGCGAGCGGCGGGTCCGCGCGGCGATCGAGGAACTTCGTCGGGCGTGAACGGACTCAGAGTCGGCCGATGTCGCGCACGACGAGCACGACGACGAGCACGATCACCGCAGCGTTGAGCGCCGAGATCGGCCGGCGGAGCCGATGCCCGGAGGACCAGAAGCGACGGATGCTCCACAGGTTCGCCGCGATGGCGACTGCGCCGAGGAGGATCCCGACCACGGGGCCGAGGGCCCCCTGCCAGCCGAGCAGCGGTGCGAGCCACGGCAGGATCACGTAGCTGAGGCTGCACCGGATCGCAGAGATCACCACCGACGTGCTGAAGATCCGCTCGGCCCCGGTCGCGGCCGGTGTGGGCGTCGGGTCGACGGCGGTCATGACCCTTCCACGATGGCACATCGGAGGCTCCGGGCGGAACCGGTGCCACGGTGCCGTGGCACCCCCAACGGGATTCGAACCCGTGTCTCCACCTTGAGAGGGTGGTGTCCTAGGCCTCTAGACGATGGGGGCATGGCCCGGTGGGCGGAATGATGCTACCCGGGGGCGACCACGCGTCGCCAACGAGGCAGCCCGGTGCCACTCAGGTGCGCCGTGCCGCCGCGTGCGCCCGGCCGACGAGGTCGACGAAGCGCTCGGTCTCCGGGTCCGTGAGCGCGGCATACGCCGACCCGGCGATCCGGTCGGTCAGCGCCTCGACCTCGCTGCGGCGGTCGGCGAGGTGGGCGACCTCCGGGTACGGCTCGGGCCACCAGAAGCGCTGGGCGCGGGGCACCCCGCCTCCACGCTCCTCGGACAGCGCGAGGATCGCCTCGATCGGGCTGAGACCTGCGGCGAGGACCGCCCGCAGGTGGGCGCAGCCACGGTGCTCGCGCAGCACGTGGAGCGCCCGCACGACCCGTCCGGCCGGGTCGAGGCCCTCGACGGGGAACGCCCGCCATCCGGCGAAGAGCCCGCCGACCGCCGGCGACGCGGCCTCGGCGACCCGCTCCGCGAGCATGGCGAGGGTGACGAGGTCGTCCTCCGTCTCCCCCGCGAGCACCCGTGCTCCCCAGGCGGCACCGGCACGGAGGTACGCCGCGGCGGCCTCGACCGGTGCGATCTCCCGGGGGCGGGTCGCCCACAGCGCCCGGAACCCGGCGGGTTCGACGAAGCCGTACTCGGCCGCGACGACATCCGCGTCGACGTCGCCGAGCACGCCACCCCGGCCGCACGCCCAGAAGAGTCGGCCCGCGAACCCGGCCGCCTCCCCCGCCTCGGCCGTGGCCGGATCGAGCATCCAGGTCGAGCCGAACCCCATGATCTGCAGGCCCACCCGGGCCGCCGTGGTCGTGCCCCGGTCGTGTTCCGCTGCGTCCATCGGCGGGACGCTACCGGCCGGAGCCGACCCCACGCCGAACGCGACCGAGGGGCCCGGCGTCGCCGGGCCCCTCGGTGTCGTGCTCGGGGGAGAGGACTCGAACCCCTAACAACAGGGCCAGAACCTGTCGTGTTGCCAATTACACCACCCCCGACCGGGTGTGCGGCGAGGCTAGCCGGTGGGCGGGTCGGGGCGGCAACCGTCGCGCACGTCGGCGCCGCTCAGCGGAACCCGGCGAGACGGCGGAACCCGATGATGCGCCCGAGGAGCACGGCGCCGGTCTCGCGGACCCATTCGCTACGCCCCCACGAGGCGTCGGTTGCGTCGACCTGGGCGACGAGGCCGACCTCGTCGGCGACCTCGAGCAGGCGGAGGTTGTGGTAGGGGTCCGACACGACGACGACCTCGGAGAGACCCCGTTCGGCGAGGATCGCTGCGGTGGCGGAGAGCTGCTCCCACGTGTTCGTCGACGCGTCCTCCACGAGGATCGCGTCCTCCGGCAGGCCGAGCTCGCGCAGCACGACGAAACCGGTCATCCCCTCGGTGGTCCGGTCCCCCGGCTGGTTGCCGCCCGTGACGACGACGAGCGGAGCGACCCCGGCCCCGTACAACTCCGCCGCATGCACGAGCCGGCCGCGCAACGCTCCGGACGGTTCGCCGTCGTACTGCGCCGCGCCCATGACGACGATCGCGTCGACCGTGCCCACCACGCTGCGCCGCGCCGCGAGGCCGACCTGGGCGGCGGTCGTCGCCACCGCCGCCAGACCCGCGAGGACGATGATCGCCACCACCGCCCGACGAGCGGTGCGGAAGGGGTGCAGGAAGAACAGCACGACTCAGAGGCGCGCGCGGGCCGCCCGCAGCCGTGCGAGGGTGCGCTCCCGCCCGAGCACCTCGAGGGACTCGAACAACGGCGGCCCGACCGTCGTGCCGGTGACCGCGACTCGGATCGGCGCCTGTGCCTTGCCGAGCTTCAACCCGACCGCCTCGCCGAGTTCGGCGAGGCGCCGGTGCAGCTCTGCGGACTCCCAGGGGGCGTCCGCGTAGGCGGCGATCGCCCCGGCGAGCAGCGCTTCGGCGTGCGGTCCCCCCGCCACCGCCCGCGCCCAGGCGTCGGGGTCGACGACCGGCTCCTCCGCGAAGAGCCAGGCGACGAGCGGCTCGACGTCGCAGAGGGTCTGGGTGCGTTCCTGCAACGCTCGCACGTAGTCGTCGGGCAGGCCGTCGAGGGGGTGCGAGCAGAACGGGGCGACCGCCGAACGGAACGCGTCCGGACCGAGCGCCCGCAGGTGGGTGGCGTTGACGTGGGTGAGTTTCCGCACGTCGAAGAACGCCGACGACGCATGCACGTCCTCGAGCCGGAACCGCTCCACGATCTCCGCCATCGGCCGGATCTCGACGTCGTCGCCGGGGCTCCAGCCGAGCAGCGCCAGGTAGTTCGCCATCGCCGGGGCGACGATCCCCCGTTCCCGGTACCGCTCGACCGCGACGTCGCCGAACCGCTTCGACAGCTTGCGCCGCTGCTCGTCGACGAGCAGCGGCAGGTGTGCGTAGACGACGTCGCCGCGGGCGCCGAGCGCCTCGAGCAGCAGGAGCTGCTTCGGCATGTTGTTGATCATGTCCTCGCCGCGGATCACGTGAGTGATGCCCGCGTCGACGTCGTCGACCGCGTTGGCGAGCAGGAACGTCGGGCTGCCGTCCGAACGTCGGATGACGAAGTCCTCGACGTGCGCGTTCTCGAACTCGATGCGGCCGCGGACGACGTCGTCCCAGCCGGTCACGCCGTCCTCGGGCACGCGCAGGCGCACCGCTCCGTCGTCGTGGTAGGCGTGGCCCGAGGCGAGGAGGCCCTCGACGACGCCACGGTGACGGTCGGCGTGCGCGGACTGGAACTGCGGTCCCTCGTCCCAGGTGATGCCGAGCCAGGTGAGCGCGTCGAGGATGTTGGTGACGAGATCGGGCTGGTTCCGGCTCGCGTCGGTGTCCTCGATCCGAAGCAGCATCGTGCCGCCCGTCGCTCGGGCGTAGAGCCAGTTGAAGAGCGCGGTCCGGGCGCTGCCGACGTGGAGGTAGCCGGTCGGCGAGGGCGCGAACCGGACGCGGACGGTCACCGGGATCTCGTCAGTGGCCGTGGCCGGCGGACAGCTCGAGGAGCGAGCGCCAGTCCGCGCCGTGGGCGGCGAGGACCTCGCCGTGGGGGCGTCGGAGCGCGTCGGCCGGCACGGCGTCGGCGACGGCGCGCCGGTGCGCGTAGTGGTGTGGGCTCCGGCACCCCTCGAACATTGTGCGTCGCAACGTCACGAGCTCGGGGTCGGGCGATTCGTCGAGGAACCCCCACACGGCGAACGCGACGGTCAGGTCGAACACGACCGGCGCCCGACCGAACAACCCCGATCGCTTGGTCGCAACGGCGATCACGCCGGCGACGACGTCGTCGTGGTGCTCACCCTCCGCGAGGAAGACGCGACCCGCGAACTGTCCGAGGAGCCGGTAGGCGTACCCCTGGTCCGGCCCGGGTGTGCCGAGACGCTCGTCGACGGGCTGGCCCTCTGCGATCTCGCCGGGGCGTGCCGCGAACCACGAATCCCCCCGCCGGGGCGGGGAGTCGTAGGACGGTGGTGACAGGACGTCGGTGGGCACGTAGCTCGGAGCGGACATCGGCGTCAGCCTACGGCCCCGCCCGGGCCCGGCGCACGATGCGTCGGGCTCGTCAGCGGGCGCCGAGGAGCAGGTAGTTCACGGCGTCGGAGAGCGCCTGCCAGGACGCCTCGAT
>VGBO01000086.1 GCA_016870475.1 Actinomycetota bacterium
ACGTGTACCGAGCGGCGGACGGCTGGTGCGCGATCGCTGCACCGACGCAACATCTGTGGGAGCAACTCTGCACCGCGATCGGTCGGCGCGACCTCGGTGCTGATCCGGCCCTCGCCGACAACGCCGGTCGAGTCGCACAGCGAGCACGCGTCGAGACGGCGCTGCGCGGCTGGGTGGCGGATCGTCGGGTCGCCGACGTCGTCGCCGTCCTCGGCGGCACCGTGCCGGTCGGCCCGGTGCAGAACGCCCCGGAGTGGCGCACCGATCCCCATTTCGCCGCTCGTCGGATGCTCGTCGAGGTGACCCATCCCCATCACCGCCCGACCGTGCAGCTCGGGTGTCCGATCAAGCTCACGGCGACGCCGAGCAGCGTCCACCTCCGCCCGCCCCGGCTCGACGAGCACGGCGACGAGCTCCGGGCCGAACTCGAGACGCGTCGGGGTGAAGGGTGAACCGCGCACCACTCGTGTTCCGGGCCGGGCCACTCGGTCGCTACCACGCGTTACCGGTGCTGCTCCTCGCCATCTGCAACGTGGTGGCCTTCGCGCTCCTCCTCGTCCGTGGGTCGAGGAGCACCGCGGGGTTGATCGTCGCATCGGCGATCACCGTCGCGGTCCTCCCGGTGCTCTGGTGGTGGGGTCTGCGGGTAGCGACCCTTCTCCACGTCGAAGGGGACCGCCTCCGCTGGTCCGCACCGCTGCGGACGGGATCCGTGCCGATCGACGCCTTGGTCACGGCGGTCCCGGCGCGCTTCGGGTTCGGGCACCTGGTGCTCCGAACCCGGTCCGGGTCGGCGGTCGTGGTGCTCGGTGGTCGACGCGTCGGGCCGTTCCTCGAGGGCCTCGCCGCCCTCGCCCCCGATCTCGACGTGGCGCCGGATCTGCTCCGCGTTGTGGCACCGGGACCTCGGTTCCGGTTCGACGAAGACGCCGGCGACGCGGGACGATGATGCGGTGACCGATCTCGCTCCTGCTCCCACCGACGCCGCCCGCCTGGTCGATGCGGCGATCGACGGCCTCCTCGCCGCACACGACCCCTCGGCGATGGACGCCCGGACGTTCCGGGGCCACCAGTTCGACGCCGGCCTGGCCTGGGTGCACTTCCCGGTCGGTCACGGCGGACTCGGCACCGCCGCCAGCCACCAGGGTCGGGTCGAGGCCCGGCTCCGAGCAGCCGGAGCAGCCCCTGCGGATCCTCGACAGTTCTTCATGAACCTGGCCGGGCCGACGATCGTGACCCACGGCAGCGACGAGCTGAAGCGGCAGTTCCTCCGACCGATGTTCACCGGCGAGGATTTCTGGTGTCAGCTCTTCTCGGAACCGGGCGCCGGCTCTGACTTCGCCGGTCTCGGCACCCGAGCGGTGCGTGACGGTGACGAATGGATTGTCAACGGCCAGAAGGTGTGGAACACCATGGCGCACATCGGTCGATGGGGGATGCTCGTCACCCGGACCGACACCGAGGTGCCGAAGCACCGGGGACTGACCTACTTCGTCCTCGACATGACCGCTCCGGGCGTGGACGTGCGGCCGCTTCGACAGATCACCGGCGAGGCGGAGTTCAACGAGGTCTACCTGACCGACGTGCGGGTCCCCGACGCCTGTCGGGTCGGCGACGTGGGCGACGGCTGGCGGGTCTCCCTCACGACCCTCATGAACGAACGCACCTCGATCGGCGGCAGCACGGCGCCGAAGCGGGGCGCCGGTCCGATCGGCGACGCAGTGCGTCTCTGGAACGAACGTCCGGCCGCCGACCGTGACCCAGCGCGCCGTGACGAGCTCATCCGCCTGTGGATCCGCGCCGAGACGCTGCGCCTCACCAACGCGAGGGCATCGGCTGCACGGCGTGCCGGAAACCCTGGGCCGGAGGGATCGGTGGCGAAACTCGCCATGGCCGACCTCAACAAGGCGATCACCGGCTTCTGTCTCGAACTGCTGGGCCCCGACGGTCAGGTCGGCTACGACTACACGTTCCGCCGAGCCGAGACCCTCTCCGTCGACGGCGAGGGGAACGCGCGCCATGCGTTCCTCCGGGTTCGGGCGAACTCGATCGAGGGTGGGACGTCGGAGATCATGCGGAACATCCTCGGCGAGCAGGTGTTGGGCCTCCCCGGCGAACCGCGCGTCGACAAGGACCTCGCCTGGTCGAAGGTTCCGAGGAGCTGACGGGAGCCGTCGATGTGCGGACGGTTCGTGGCGGCGACCTCGACGGATCGTCTGCTGCAGTTCTTCGGTGCGGTCCGGTCGGAGCGGCTGACCGAGGCAGCCACCGAGGCCGTGCTCACCGGACCACGGGCGTACAACATCGCCCCGACGGCGGTCGTCCGGATCGTCGTCGGCGGCTCGGCCGGTCGCACGATCGACCTCGCCCGCTGGGGACTCGAGCCGTGGCCGACCACGAAGCGGCGTCCCGGCTACGTGAACGCTCGCTCCGAAGGGATCGAGGAACGGCCCGCGTTCCGAGGCGCCTACCGACACCGCCGGTGCATCGTGCCGGCGGACGGGTTCTACGAGTGGAGCGGACCGACCGGTGGACGGCGGCAGCCGTTCCTCCTCGCGCGACCCGACGGATCTCCCATGGCATTCGCCGGGATCTGGGAGCCACCGCCGCGGACCGGAGCGGGCGGCCCGGCCACCTGCGCGATCCTCACCTGCCCGGCGAACGAGGAGGTGAGGCCGGTCCACGACCGGATGCCGGTGCTCCTCGCACGCACCGACTGGGACACCTGGCTCGCACCGACGCCGGCCGGCGCGGCGCAGGCCCACCTGCTCGTACCTGCGTCACGGGGGAGCCTCACGGTGCGACCGGTGCACCCTGCGGTCGGGAACGTGAGGTCCACCGGAGCCGGCCTTCTCGACCCCTACGAACCGGAGGTCGACGGCGGTCAGCTCCCGATCGGGTGACCACGATGCTCGAGCGCGCGGCGGAGGCGGCCCGCGGCGTCATCGAGGAGCGCTGGGTCCGGATGCTGCTCGGCGCGGGAGAAGTCGAGTCCGTGCACGTCGTTGACGGGTACGACGTGGATGTGGGTGTGCGGAACCTCGAAACCGGCGATCATTAGACCGACGCGCGCCGGGGCGAATGCGGCCTGCTGCGCTCCGGCGATGAGCCGGGCGACCTCGAAGAGGTGCGCGGCGACCCCCGCATCGAGGTCGATCCAGTGGTCCACCTCCGCACGGGGCACCACGAGGGTGTGGCCGGGAGCGAGCGGATTGATGGACAAGAAGGCGACGGCGACGTCGTCCCGCCACACGAACCGGCCTGGGAACTCCCCGGAGATGATGCGGCTGAAGACGCTCGGCATGCCCGAACGGTAGCGCTGCGGGGGGATCGCGGCGTGGCCGTCTACGCTCACGACGTGCGCGTCTGGACGGTCCCGAACCTCGTGTCGGCGCTCCGGCTCGCAGCGATCCCGGTGTTCGTGTGGTTGCTGTTCGGCATCGGGGACCGCGGCGCAGCGGCCTGGACGCTGGCGGCGATCGGGGCGACCGACTGGGTGGACGGGTTCCTCGCGCGTCGGCTCGACCAGGTGTCCGAACTCGGCAAGGTCCTCGATCCGGTCGCCGACCGGCTTGCGCTCGTCGTCGGCGTCGGGGCGATCGTCATCGACGGCTCGGCACCGCTGCTCCTCGCCGGGGCCGTGCTCCTGCGCGAGGCGCTCGTCACCATCCTCATGGCGGTTCGCACGGCGCTCCGCCGTCCCAAGCTCGCCGTGAACCGCTTGGGGAAGACCGGAACCTTCCTCGCCTACTTCGCCTTCCCGATGTGGCTCGGCGGCAACTCGACGCTGTCCTACGCCGATGCTCTCGGGATCGGAGCGTGGCTGTTCGCCGTGCCCGGCGTCGTTGCTGCGTGGGTGTCGCTCGCCCAGTACGCGCGCGGGAGCAGCGGTGCGGCAGGGCAGGGGAGTGCCCCTGCGAACTAGCGTTGGGGCATGGAGTTCCCGGCGGACCTGCGATATTCGAGCGACCACGAGTGGGCCCGACGTGACGGCGATCGGGTGGTCGTCGGCATCACCGACTACGCGCAGGACGCGCTCGGTGACGTGGTGTACGTCGAACTGCCGGCGATCGGGACGGCGACCCGTTCGGGCTCGGCGTTCTCCGAGATCGAGTCCACCAAGTCGGTCTCCGACCTCTACGCCCCCGTCGACGGTCGGATCGTCGAGGTCAACGAAGCGTTGACCGATGCGCCGGAGCTCCTCAACGAGGACCCCTACGGTCGAGGCTGGATCTGCGTGATCGCGGTCGAGGATCCGGCATCGCTCGGGGCTTCCCTCGATGCGCTCCTCGATGCCGCCGCCTACCGCGCCCTCGTCGAGGGATGACCGGGGCCCTCATGGCCGGCACCGTCGTCTGCGGTTCGTGCGGGAACCTGATCCCTGCATCGGTCCGTCGTTGCACAACCTGCGGCTCATCGTTCGTCGGTGTCGCCCTGGACACGTCGACGGGGATCTTCGTGCCGCCCGACGACCTGCGTGCTGCGAGGCCGAATGCCTCACCGGCCGGGTCGGGCACCGGAGCCTGGCTCGAGGTACTGCGTGGCGGCGCCGCGGGCGACGTGGTGCTCCTCGTCGGACCGATGACCGTCGCTGGACGAGCTGCGGATGTGGACCTCCTCCTCGCAGACGTGAGCGTGTCACGGCGTCATGCGCGCTTCGTGGGCGACGGCACCGATGGTGTCGTCGTGCTCGAGGATCTCGGGTCGCTCAATGGAACGTACGTGAACGGTCACCGGGTGGACAGGGTCGAACTCTTGGACGCTGACGTCGTACGGATCGGACGGTTCCAGCTCCGGTATCGCATCACCGGGGGCGCCTGATGGGCGGAGCCGTGCGGCGGCCCTATCGCTCGATCGGCGAGGTCCTTGCGTTGCTGCAGGACGAGTTCCCCGACGTGACCGTCTCGAAGATCCGCTTCCTCGAGGCCCAGGGTCTGATCGAACCCGAGCGAACCCCTTCGGGGTATCGACGGTTCCGGGACCATGACGTGCATCGACTCCGGGAGGTCCTCGCGCTCCAACGCGACGAGTACCTCCCGCTCCGGGTGATCCGTGAGCGACTCCACAGACCTCCTGCCGACGCGGTCGAGGAGCCGGTGCGGCGTGCGGATGTGTCGCAGCTCGCGACCTCGGGAGCCGCGTTGCGCCGGGACGAGCTCATCCGGGCGACGGGCGTCGAGCCCGTGGTCCTCGACGAACTGCTGCGGTATGGACTACTCCACGGGCGGACCGTCGGTGGCGACGTGCTCTTCGACGAGTCGGCCGTGGTGGTGGCGAAGCTCGCAGCGCGCTTTCGCGAGCTCGGTCTCGATGCTCGTCATCTCCGGACGCTGAAGGTCGGCTTCGATCGGGAGCGCGTTCTCTACGACCAGCTGCTCCTCCCTCTGGCCATGCGACCGAGCGAGCGAGCGACCGCACGGGAACGCCGATCGCGACTCGTGGAGCTCGGAAGCCAGCTCCGGTCGGCCCTGCTGGCCGACGGCCCCGACCAGGCGGGCGGATCGCGGGCGTAGAGCGGCGGTTCGGGCGGGTAGCTTCATCGTCATGATCGATGTCGAGCTCGTCGGCGTGCGTGTGGAGATCCCGGGGAACACGCCCGTCGTGCTCCTCCGTGCGCTCGACGGTTCCCGTCGCCAGCTCCCGATCCTCATCGGCGACACGGAAGCGAGAGCCATCGTCTTCGCACTCGACGGCGTGCCGACGCCGCGGCCGTTGACGCACGACCTCCTCGTCGATGCGATCGCCGAGCTCGGTGCGACGATCGAGTCGATCGAGATCACCGACCTTCGCGACCGGACCTTCTTCGCCGACCTCCGACTTCTGCGCGGAGATGAGCACCTCGTGATCTCGAGCCGACCCTCCGACGCCGTGGCCATCGCCGTCCGAGTCGGCTGTCCGATCCGTGTCGCGGACTCCGTGATGGACGCGGCCGGTTTCGTCGAGGAGCCCGAGGAGCGCCCGTCCGACGAGATGCTCGAACAGTTCAAGGAGTTCATCGAGACCCTCACACCCGAGGACTTCAACGACTGACGACGTTGTCAGTGGGCCGTACCGCCGATACCATGCGCGGCCTACAACCGTGGAACTTCAGCGGTGGCAGTCGCCGCCGGGATGGCGGAGGGTCGTGCGATGAGCGGATCGGTCGAAGGGTTCAGCGGGCGACGGGCTGCCGAGATCGTCGGCATCACGTACCGGCAGCTCGACTACTGGGCCCGAACCGACCTGTTGCGCCCGTCCCTCGCTGATGCGGTCGGGTCCGGCTCGCGGCGGCGCTACTCCTACCAGGACCTCCTCGAACTGAAGGTCGTGAAGAACCTGCTCGACGCAGGGATCCGCCTCGAACAGGTACGCCAAGTCTTCAGCTACCTCCGCGAGCAGCTCGGCGAGGACGTGTCGAGCGTGAACCTCGTGATCTCCGGGCAGCGCTCCGTGCTCGCCCGGACCGGCGAGGAGATCGTCGATCTCGTCCGCCAGGGCCAAGGCGTGCTGAACATCCTCCCGCTGGCCGGTGTCAAGGGAGAACTCGACGCGGCCATCCTGCAGTTCCCCGGTGAGGAGCACTCGGCCGGTGCAGGACATGCGACCGCAGCGGCTCCCGTTGCGGCGTCGGGGAGCTGAGCTTCAGCCGACACCCTTCGGCACGTCGATGGGAACCCCGCACTGCGGGCACTCACCGGTACGACGAACCTCGTTCGCGTTCACGAGCAGGAAGCACGACGGGCAGGGGAACTCGAACTTTCGGCGTTGTGGGAGGTCACCCTCCTCGCTCGTGACGGGCTGCTCCTCCTCGTCGTCCTCGTCGTCCTCGTCGTGGGTGGCGAGACGATCCTTCAGGATCGTGTCCAGGTCGGCCTCGACGTCGTCGACGGTCTCGAGGTCCTCTTCCTCGTCCCCGGCGTCCTCGGCCCGGCGGGCCCGCGTGCCCTCCTCGGACTCTGCCTCGAGGTCCTCGCCGGCGAGAGCGTCGTCGGATTCGAGGTCGTCGCCTTCGAGATCGTCCTCGGCCAGTTCGTCA
>VGBO01000087.1 GCA_016870475.1 Actinomycetota bacterium
CGTAGATAGGCGACGGAGGTGGAGTCGCACCCCGGTGCGCAGGGCGAGGGCGAGGGCCCGCCCGACACCGAGCTCCTCCGCCTCGGCCGGGATCCCGGCGATGCCGAGCAGCGAGGACCACGGACCCTCGTGCAGGTGCCCACCCCCGGCGAGCACCGGATCGACCGGGTCGAGCGCCACGACGACGCCGAGGTCGGCGGCATACGCCATCGCCCGCCGCAGCATTGTCGGGTCGGCGACCCCTCCCGGGTCGCCGAACACCCGGACACCGAGGTCGGCGAGCTGGGCCATCGGGACGAGCCGCTCCCCCGCTGCGCCCATCGTGAGCGCTGCCGACGGGACGACCGCACACGACGCCCCCGCCGCGAGGGCACGGAGGTGGTGCAGCGCGGCGGGCGAGTCGAGCGGTGCGGAGGGGTCCACGCCGACGAGCACCGCCGTGCACCCGGCGAGCGCTGCCGCCCGGGTCGCAGATTCGATCGTCTCCACCGAGGGGTCAGCGGGCTCGCCGACACCGGAGAAGAGGTCGACGAAGCCGGGCATCACGTAGGCGCCCGAGCAGTCGAGCTCGGTGCCGGCGACCCCGGTCGCGACATCGGGTCCGACGGCCGCGACGACCCCGTCCCGGACCACCACGTCGGCGCGCCGTTCACCGGATCGGTCGACGACCACGCCGCCACGGAGCAGGAGCACCTCAGACATCGCCGCCACCTCCGGCGTTCTGCAGCGGACCGGCGCCGAGCAGACGGAACAGCACCGCCATCCGGACCGACACCCCGTTCGCCACCTGGTCGAGCACCAGGCAACGAGGATCGTCGGCGACCTCCGGGGCGATCTCGACACCCTGGTTCATCGGACCGGGGTGCATCACCACCGTCGAGGGACCGAGGCGCTCGGCGCGCTCGCGGGTCAGGCCGAACCGCTCCACGTACTCGGCGAGCGAGGGCACGAGCGGGGCGCCCTGGCGTTCGAACTGCATCCGGAGCAGGTAGACGACGTCCACCGATCGGAGGACGTCGTCGAGGTCGTCGGTGACCCGGACCGGCCACGCGGAGGTGTCCGGCGGCAGCAGCGTGCGCGGGGCGACGAGGGTCACCTCGGCGCCGAGGGTGTGCAGCGCCCACACGTTCGACCGGGCCACCCGCGAGTGGGCGATGTCGCCGACGATCGCCACCCGCAGGCCGTCGAGCGTTCCGAACCGCTCCCGGAGCGTGAACGCGTCGAGGAGCGCCTGGGTTGGGTGTTCGTGCCACCCGTCGCCTGCGTTCACGACGGCGGCGTCGACCCAGCCGGCGAGCCGGTGGGGTGCGCCGGACGCGCTGTGGCGCAGGACGATCGCGTCGACGCCCATCGCCTCGACGGTGCGCGCCGTGTCGCGCAGCGACTCCCCCTTCTTCACCGACGAGGTACCGACGCTGAAGCTCAGCGTGTCGGCGGAGAGCCGCTTCGCGGCCGTCTCGAAACTCAGCCGGGTCCGGGTGGAGTCCTCGAAGAACAGCGTGGCCACCGTTCGACCCTGCAGGGCGGGCACCTTCGGGATCGGGCGGGCGTTGACGGCCCGGAACGACGCCGTGAGGTCGAGGAGGTGGACGAGGTCGTCGCGGTCGAGACCTCGCACCCCGAGCAGGTGCCTCATGCCGACATCTCCCCCACCTCGACGCCGTCCGCGCCGACGCGCACGAGCTCGTCGCGACGTGTCGGCAGGTTCTTGCCGACGAAATCCGGACGAATCGGCAACTCGCGGTGTCCGCGGTCCACCATCACGGCGAGCTGTACGGCCCGGGGGCGACCGTGGTCGTTCAGCGCGTCGAGCGCGGCCCGGACCGTCCGGCCGGTGAACAGGACGTCGTCGACGAGCACCACCACCCGGTCGGTGATCTCCACGGGGAGGTCGGTCACCCCGTGCGGCATCACCGACCGCAGCCCGATGTCGTCGCGATGGAAGGCGACGTCGAGCGTCCCCGTCGGCGGCCGGGTCCCGTCGATGTCGTCGAGCGCGTCGGCGAGGCGGGCGGCGAAGGCCACCCCGCCGGAGGCGAGACCGACGAGGACCACGTCGGCGGTCCCCCGGTTCCGTTCCGAGATCTCGTGCGCCATCCGCCACACGGCACGTTGCACGTCGCCGGCGTCGAGGACCCTGGTTCGGGGAACGAAAACGCCCCCGGACGGGGGCGTGGGCGACACAGGTTCCGGGGAGGCCGGGCTGCTCATGGGGCTCCTGTCCGTCCGGGCCTCACAGGACCCGCTTCACGGTCAATCCGAGACAGTAGCACCGGGCCGCAGCTCATCTGCGACACGAGCGAGGACTCCGTTCACGAACCGTCCCGACTCGGCCGTGGAGAACTTCTTCGCGAGCGCGACCGCCTCGGCGAGCACGACGCCGGTCGGCGTGTCGGGACGGTGCGCGAGCTCGAAGACCCCGATCCGGAGCACCGCCCGATCGATGGCGGCCATCCGCTCCACCCGCCATCCCGTGGCGAACCGGTTGAGCACCTCGTCGATGCCGGCGGTCTGCTCGGCGACCCCGTTCACGAGCGTGACAGCGAACTCGTCGGGCGCGACCGGCTGGGCCGCGACGACCTCGCCGACGGGCACGCCCTTGGACTCCGCCTCGTAGAGCAGCGACAGCGCCCGCTCCCGAGCGAGCCGACGTCCACCCCCACCCGAACCGGCCACCTCAGGCCCGGGTCAGGTAGTCGCCGCTGCGCGTATCGACCTTCACCCGGTCGCCCGGGTTCACGAAGAGCGGGACCTGGATCGTGAGTCCGGTCTCGAGTGTCGCCGGCTTGCGGGCACCGGAGACCCGGTCGCCCTGCACACCGGGCTCGGTCTCGGCGATGCGCAGCTCGACCGAGGCGGGGAGTTCGGTGTCGATGATCTCGTCCTCGTACATGACGAGGATCGCCTCAGCGTTCTCAACGAGGTAGTCGGAGGCAGACCCGAGCGCAGCCGGACCGACGTTGAGCTGCTCGTAGTTCGACGTGTCCATGAAGACGTAGTCGGCGCCGTCCCGGTAGAGGAACTGCATCTCGCGCTTGTTGAGAAGAGCGCGATCGACCTTCTCGCCCGCCCGGAACGTCCGGTCGACGACCTGGCCGGTGCGGGCGTTCTTCAGGGTCGTCCGCACGAACGCCCCGCCCTTGCCGGGCTTCACGTGCTGGAAGTCGACGATGGTGTAGAGACCGTCGTCGAGGTTCAGCGTCATGCCGTTCTTGATGTCGTTCGTCGTGATCATCGCCATGTTCGGTCCTCCCTGGGACGACGGTCCCGTGTCACGGCCGGTCGGACCGCGTCGGCCGCAGGACGATCGGGAACCCGGTGAGGCTACGGCATCCGTCCGGCGTCACGACAACCGTGTCCTCGATCCGGACGCCGAAGCGCCCCGGCAGATAGACGCCGGGCTCGACCGTGAGCACGTGCCCGATCTCGAGGGGAACGCCGCCGGAACGCGGGATCGACGGCGCCTCGTGCACGTCGAGGCCGACGCCGTGCCCCGTCCCGTGGGTGAACCGCTCCCCCAGTCCCGCCCCCTCGATCACCGAACGGGCAGCGAGGTCGACCGCCGAGACGACCGCCCCCTCGCGCACCGCCGCACGACCGGCGGCTTGGGCGGCCGCGACGAGCTCCCAGACCACCATCGCCTCCGGGTCGGGACTCCCGAGACAGATCGTGCGGGTCATGTCGGACCGGTAGCCGTCGACCACCGCACCGACGTCGACGACGACGACATCGTCGATGCCGACCACCCGGTCGGTCGGACGGGCGTGTGGGAGCGCGCCGTTCGGGCCCGACGCCACGATCGTGGGGAACGCGGGGCCGTCCGCTCCGGCGTCGACGATGGCGGCGTCGAGCGCCCGCGCGATCTCGATCTCCGACCGGGCACCGTCGATGAGGGACGTCAGCGACCAGAACCCGCGGTCGACCGCTCCGGCGGCGGCCGCTATCCGGGCTACCTCGGCGGCGTCCTTGCAGGAACGGCCCGCCTCGACGAGGCCGACCGTGGGGACGAACTCCACGCCGGGTGCGATCCGGGAGAGCTCCCGCACGGTCGCCCAGGACACCTCGGTCGCCTCGAGCCCCACCCGCCCCGACGGACCGAGCAGCGTCCGCCACACCGCCTCGCCGTCCGCGCCGCTCGGGACCTCCACGACCTGCACGATCCCGGCGAGTCCGGCGTCGGCGAGCTCGGCGGGCGCCTGGTCGCGGTAGCGGGCGTCGGTGAGCAGCGCCACGGACCCCTGCCGGAGCACGAGCGTGCCGTTCGACCCGGTGAACCCGACCGCCCAGCGCACGTTCGAGGGATGCGACACGACCAGCACGTCGAGGGGCACCTCGGCCGCTCGGGCAGCGACCGCCTCGACGCGGCCGCGACGATCGGCAGCGGGGAACTCCAGCGGGGTCATGACGATCCGGAGCGACCCAGCAACCCGAGCACCGCCTGACCGGCCAACGCGTACCCGGCGCCGCCGAACCCGCACACGGTGCCCGTCGCGACCGGCGCGACCACGGAGATGTGGCGCCAGGCCTCCCGGGCGTTCGGGTTCGACAGGTGGAGCTCGACAATCGGACCGTCGAACGCGGCGAGCGCGTCGTGGATCCCCCACGCGTAGTGCGTGAACGCCCCCGGGTTGATCACGATCGCCGAGACCCGGCCCCGCGCACCGTGCACGGCGTCGATCAGGTCGCCCTCGTGGTTCGACTGGAGGTGCTCGAGGTCGACGCCGCCCCCGGCGAGCACCGCGCGCAGCGTCGCAACGTGGTCGTCGAGGGTCGCCGACCCGTAGATGGCGGGCTCGCGTTGCCCCAACAGGTTGAGATTCGGGCCCGACAGCAGCAAGACCGGTCCGAGCGTCATCGCCCCTCCTCCGTCGCTTCGAACGCTGCGTCGAGCGCAGCGCGTGGGATGTCCGTGACCGGGCTGACCCCGTCCGGGCCGTCGAGCACGAAGGTGAGGCCGGCGAGCGCCTTCTTGTCCCGGCCCATCAGACCGACCAGTTCGTCGCGGTCGACGCCCGACGGCAGGGCACCGGGGAGCCCGTACGCCGCAACGACCCGCCGGTGCTCGTCGACACGTGCACGGTCGATCCGTCCGAGTACCCGAGCGAGCTCCGCCGCGTACACGAGCCCGATCGCCACGGCCTCGCCGTGACGGAGGTCGAAGCCGCCGGCGATCTCGAGGGCGTGGGCGAGCGTGTGGCCGTAGTTGAGGATCGCCCGACGGCCGCCCTCCCGTTCGTCGCCGGAGACGACCTCCGCCTTGATGCCCGCCGCGCGGGCGACGCGCTGCGGCAACGGCAGTCGATCGAGCTCGCCGCCGCCGAGGAAGTGGTATTTCGCGAGCTCCCCCATGCCGCTGCGGTACTCCCGCACCGGCAGCGTGGCGAGGGTCGCGACGTCACAGAGGACAGCGGACGGCTGCCAGAACGCTCCGACGAGATTCTTGCCCTCGGGAAGGTTGACGCCCGTCTTCCCGCCGATTGCTGCGTCGACCTGGCCGAGCAGCGTCGTCGCTACGTGCACGACGGGAATGCCCCGGTGGTAGACCGCGGCGGCGAACCCCGCGACGTCGGTGACCACGCCACCACCGACCGCGACCACGGCATCGGCGCGGCTGAGGCCGATATCGGCCCATGACCGGCACAACGACTCCACCGTGGCGAACGTCTTCGCGTCCTCTCCCTCGGCGACCTCGTGCACGGTGTGCGGGAGGCGCGGGTGGACCGTGATGCCCGCCGCGACGACGCCGGGCTGGGTGACGACCGCGACCCGCCGAGTCCCCCGAGGCAGCACGTCGGCCAGCTCGTCGATCACCCCGGAACCGACCACCACCGGGTAGGACCGCTCGCCGAGTTCGACCTGCACCCGGGCACGATCGTCCGGTACGTCGACGGCCGGGGTGCGGCGGAGCACCGCCACGGCGCGCTCGGCGACCTGTTCCGTGAGCCCGTCGCCGGCCGAAACGACATGGTCGGCCACCTCCCGGTACCACGGAGACCGCTCGGTGTGGAGGCGCCGCAGCGCTGCGGACGGGTCGTCGCCGAGCATCGGCCGACCGGGGTCGTGACCGACCCGGCGGTGGAGCTCCCCGGGATCGACGTCGAGCCACACCACCACCACGTCGGACCGACGCAGCCGCTCCCGGACCGCCGCGGTGACGACCGCTCCCCCGCCGGCCGCGATCACCTTCGGCCGCACGTCGTCGAGGAGCGCACCGAGCGTCGTCGCCTCGAGGGCCCGGAAGGCGGCCTCCCCGCGGTCCCGGAACAGTTCGGGGATACCGACCCCGGTGCGGGCGACCACGGCGTCATCGGCGTCGACGAACTCCCGGCCGAGCCGGGCGGCGAGCACCCGACCGACCGAGGACTTGCCGGCACCCATCAGGCCGACGAGAACCACCTGCGTCGTCATCGGCACGAGCGTAGAGGGCCGGGCACCGATCACCCCGCGGCTGCCCACAGTGCGACCACGAACGACCCTGCCGCGAGCGCCGGCCCGAAGGGGAACGGGGCGTTCCGACGACGCACCACGAGCAGAGCGACGCCGAGGAGCGTTCCTGCGATGCTCGCCGCGAACAGCGCAGCGAGGACCATGGTGAAGGCTGCGCGGACGCCGGGGGCGAACGCTCCACAGACGAGGCCGAGGACCACGGCGAGCTTCACGTCGCCGAGCCCCATCCCCCGCGGTGACACCAGGTGCGCCAGCCCCAGCACGCCGCTGAAGGTCAGCGCACCCAACCCCGCGCCGACCAGTGGACCGGTTCCGCCCTCGAGCGCCGCGAGCACAGCCACGAGCACCACACCGACGCCGACCGATGGGAAGGTCACCCGGTCGGGGATCCGGTAGTGCACGACATCGACCGCGGACACCACGACGAGCACGGCGGCGAACCACGCGAGCAGCGCGACCCTCGGGAGCGACGGGGACCACACGGCGATCGCCGCAGCGGCGACCACCGCGACGGCGGTCCACCCGTAGGTCATGCGCCTCGACGGCCGACCGG
>VGBO01000088.1 GCA_016870475.1 Actinomycetota bacterium
ACGACATCGCCATCGTGCCGAGTCGGCGTACCCGCGACCCCGAGGACGTCGACATCTCCTGGCAGATCGACGCGTTCCGGTTCGAACTCCCGATCCTGGCGTCCGCGATGGACGGCGTGGTGAGCCCGGCGACCGCCATCGAGATCGGTCGCCTCGGCGGGCTCGGGGTGCTGAACCTCGAGGGCCTGTGGACCCGGTACGAGGACCCTGAGTCGCTGCTCGAGGAGATCGCGCACCTCGACACCGACAAGGCGACGGCGCGCATGCAGCAGATTTACCTCGAGCCGATGCGGCCCGACCTCGTGACGCAGCGCATCCGTGAGATGGCCGCAGCGGGCATCACGACCGCGGCGGCGATCACCCCGCAGCGTGCACCGCAGTTCCTCGACGCCATCCGTGCGGGCGAGCTCGACATCCTCGTCATCCAGGGCACCGTCGTCTCCGGCGAGCACGTGTCGAAGAACCGTGAGCCGTTGAACCTCAAGTCCTTCATCCGTGAGCTCGACATGCCGGTCATCGTCGGCGGGTGCGCCAGCTACCAGGCGGGCCTGCACCTCATGCGGACGGGCGCCGCCGGCATCCTCGTCGGGGTCGGGCCGGGTCACGCGTGCACGACCCGTGGCGTGCTCGGGCTCGGCGTGCCCCAGGCGACGGCGATCGCCGATGTGCGGGCCGCCCGCATGCGCCACCTCGACGAGACCGGGGTGTACGTCCACGTCATCGCCGACGGCGGGATGGCGACGGGCGGCGACATCGCCAAGGCGGTCGTGTGCGGCGCCGATGCGGTGATGATCGGCTCGCCGTTCGCCGCCGCGCACGAGGCTCCGGGGAAGGGCTGGCACTGGGGCATGGCGACCTTCCACCCGACGCTGCCCCGCGGGACGCGTGTCCGTACCCAGGCGCGCGGGACGATCGAGGAGATCCTCGTCGGTCCGGCGAACGAGAACGACGGCCGTCTGAACCTCGCCGGTGCGCTGCGGACCTCGATGGCGACGTGCGGCTTCGAGACGCTCAAGGAGTTCCAGAAGGCCGAGGTCATGGTGGCGCCGGCCCTGCAGACCGAGGGCAAGTCCCTCCAGCGGGGTCAGGGCGTCGGGATGGGTCGGTGAGCGGCCCGGTCTCCGGAGGGTGGGCGACCGGTGACGATCTCGTCCTCGTCGTCGACTTCGGTGCACAGTACGCGCAGCTGATCGCCCGACGCGTCCGCGAGGCACGCGTCTACTCCGAGATCGTCCCCCACACCATCACGGCCGACGAGGTGCGACGCCGTCGCCCCGCCGGGATCGTGCTGTCGGGTGGTCCGAGCTCGGTCCATGTCGACGGGGCGCCGCTGCTCGACCCCGCCATCTACGACCTCGGCGTGCCGATCCTCGGCATCTGTTACGGCTCCCAACTCATCGCGCAGCAGCTCGGCGGGGAGGTCTCCCAGACCGGCCGCGGTGAGTACGGGCGCACCGATCTCGAGCTGCAGAACGGCGGTGGCCGTCTCGCCGGAGCGCTGCCGCCGCAGCAGGTCGTGTGGATGAGCCACTTCGATGCGATCGTCCGTGTCCCCGATGGCTTCACCGTGACGGCGCGCACGGCGGATTGCCCGGTCGCGATGCTCGAGGCCCCGGAACGGGGCATCTACGGCGTGCAGTTCCACCCCGAGGTGGCGCACACGCCCCACGGTCAGGACCTGCTCACCCGGTTCCTCGTGGACGCCTGCGGCTGTCGGCAGACCTGGACGATGACGAACGTGATCGAGACGGCGGTCGAGCGGATCCGGGCCCAGGTCGGTAGCGGTCGGGCGATCTGCGGCCTCTCGGGCGGCGTCGACTCGGCAGTGGCCGCCGCGCTCGTGCACCGTGCCATCGGCAAGCAACTCACCTGCGTCTACGTCGACACCGGGCTCATGCGCCTCGGAGAGTCCGACCAGGTCGAGGACACGTTCCACCGGACCTTCGGCATCGATCTGGTGCACGCCCGTGCCGCGGAGCGGTTCTTCGACCGGCTGGCCGGGGTCACCGACCCGGAGGCGAAGCGGAAGGCGATCGGCGAGTTGTTCATCCGGGTCTTCGAGGAGGCCCGTGGCGGCCTCACCGACGCGGATTTCCTCGTGCAGGGCACCCTCTATCCCGACGTCATCGAGTCGGGCACGTCGACCGCGGCGAAGATCAAGAGCCACCACAACGTCGGCGGCCTCCCCGAGGACCTCGACTTCGAGCTCGTCGAGCCGCTCCGGTCCCTGTTCAAGGACGAGGTGCGGCGGATCGGCACCGAACTCGGGCTGCCCGACGAGATCGTCTGGCGGCAGCCGTTCCCCGGTCCGGGCCTCGCCGTGCGCATCATCGGCGAGGTCACCCCGGAGCGGGTCGCGCTGCTGCAGCGCGCCGATGCGATCGTGCGCGAGGAGATCCACCGGGCCGGGCTCGAGCGTGAGATCTGGCAGGCCTTCGCCGTGCTCGCCGACATCCGTTCGGTGGGGGTCATGGGTGACGAACGCACCTACGGGCACCCGATCATCATCCGTGCCGTCACGAGCGAGGACGCGATGACGGCGGATTTCGCCCGCCTCCCCTGGGAACTCCTCGAGCGGATGGCCGGTCGGATCATCGGCGAGGTGCCGGGGATCAACCGGGTCGCCTACGACGTCACGTCGAAGCCGCCGGGCACCATCGAATGGGAGTGAGGTCGTCGTGAGCGTCCCTGCGGACGAGCTGCTCGACGGCCTCAACCCGGCGCAACGTGAGGCCGTCGTGCACACCGGCGGACCTCTGCTGGTCGTCGCCGGCGCCGGTTCGGGTAAGACGCGCGTGCTCACGCACCGCATCGCGCACCTCATCCGCTCGGGCGAGTCGCCGTTCTCGATCCTCGCGATCACCTTCACGAACAAGGCGGCCGACGAGATGCGGGAGCGGGTCGCCTCGCTCGTCGGGCCGGTCGCCGACCGGATGTGGGTCTCGACGTTCCACTCGGCGTGCGTGCGGATCCTGCGGCGGGACGGCAACGTGCTGGGGTTCCCGTCGTCGTTCTCGATCTACGACCAGGCCGACGCGACCCGCCTCGTCTCCTACGTCCTGCGGGACCTCGACCTCGATCCGAAGCGGTTCGCGCCGCGAGCCGTGCACGGCCGGATCTCCGCGGCGAAGAACGACGGCGCCGACGTCGACCGCTTCGCTGTCGCGGCGGTCGGCCCGTACGACAAGCGGGTCGCTGCGGTGTACCGGGAGTACCAGGAGCGCCTCGCCCGGGCGGGGGCCATGGACTTCGACGACCTCCTCGTGAACACCGTGCGGTTGTTCCGCGGGCACCCGGAGGTGCTCGCCGCCTACCGGGAACGGTTCCGTCACGTCCTCGTGGACGAGTACCAGGACACGAACAGCGTGCAGAACGAACTGGTCCTGCAGCTCGGCGCGGTGCACCGTGACGTCTGCGTGGTCGGCGACAGCGACCAGTCGATCTACACGTTCCGCGGCGCGGACATCCGCAACATCCTCGAGTTCGAGCAGGCGTTCCCCGACGCGACGGTGGTGGTGCTCGACCAGAACTACCGGTCGACCCAGACGATCCTCGACGCCGCCAACGCCTTGATCGCACAGAACCTCTCGCGGCGTCCGAAGGACCTCTGGACCGAAGCCGGCGCCGGCGACCGGATCATCAGGTTCCATGCCACGGACGAGACGGACGAGGCCCGTTGGGTCTGCCAGCAGCTCCAGTCGTTGCACGACGGCGGCGACGCCCGCTGGGACGAGATGGCGGTCTTCTACCGGACGAACGCGCAGTCGCGGGTGGTCGAGGACCAGCTCATGCGGGCCGGCATCCGCTACCGGGTCGTGGGCGGGACCCGGTTCTACGACCGCCGCGAGGTCAAGGACGCGCTCGCGTACCTGCGCGTCGTCGTGAACCCCGACGACGAGGTGTCGGTGAAGCGGATCGTCAACGTGCCGCGCCGCGGCATCGGCGACACCACCATCGCCCGCTTCGACGCGTACGCCCGTGCGCACGGCATATCCTTCCTGGCGGCGTTGCGGCGCTGGGACGACGTCGGCGCGACCGGACGGGCGGCGAAGGCCGTCGCCGGGTTCGTCGCGCTCCTCGACGATCTCGCGGATCGTGTGGTGGACGGGCCGGCGGCGGTGCTCGAGGCTGCGTTGCGTCGCTCCGGCTACCTCGAGGAGCTCGAGGCGGAGGGCAGCGTCGAGTCGGACGGCCGGATCGAGAACCTCGCCGAACTCCTCGGCGTCGCGGCCGAGCACGACAACGTCGACGAGTTCCTCGAGCAGGTGGCACTCGTCGCCGATGTGGACGTGCTGCGGGCCGAGGGCGCGGGCCTCGCCGGCCGAGGACCGGGCGACGGCTCGGAGGTGACGCTGATGACGTTGCACGCGGCGAAGGGGCTCGAGTTCCCCATCGTGTTCCTGCTCGGTCTCGAGGAGGGTGTGTTCCCCCACCTGCGGTCCATCGCCGATCCGGACCAGATCGAGGAGGAACGTCGTCTCGCCTACGTGGGCATCACTCGGGCCCGGGAGCGACTGCACCTGACCCACGCATGGAGTCGCATGTTGTTCGGGACGACGCAGTACAACCCGCCGAGCCGCTTCCTCGACGAGATCCCGGCGGATCTCGTGCGGGCGGAGGGGGCAACCGGCGGTTCCGCGTTCTCGGCGTGGACGGGACGGAGCGTGCGGTCGTTCGGTTCATACGATCCCGATACGCCGAGCTGGGCCGATCCGGCTGCCGGCCGTGCCCGGATCGCCGAGGACGCCCTTCGACAGCGTTCGCCCGAACCGCCGGCGACCCCGGCGACGACGCTCGGGCTCCGAGTGGGCGACGACGTCCGGCACCCCAAGTTCGGGGAGGGCGTGATCGTCGGGATCGAGGGCGTCGGCGACAAGGCGGTCGCCTCGGTGCGGTTCCGGGGGGCGGGTGAACGACAGCTGCTGCTGTCGTGGGCTCCCCTCGAGAAGATCTGACCCTCGCCGCTCAGCGGCCGGAGACGGCCACGCTGCTCGAGGTGGTGGCGCCGGGCCGGGTCGTCGTCGTCGAACGGGCCTGGGCGTTCAGGTCGACGATGATGCTGCCGTCGACGACGTCGACGGGGAACGGCTGCAGCCCGGTGCCGTCGGGGGGGTAGGAGCCGCCACCGCACGCTGCGGTCTCGACGAACGCACCCGCCGCGGCCTCCCAGCGGAGCGTGCAGTCCCGGTCGGCGCCGGGCCGTCGGGCCTCGAACGCGACCCACCCGGCCTCGGGGTCCTCGCTCAGGTGGTTCAGGATGATGTCGCGGGTCCCGCCGGCGACGTCGGAGTACAGGATCGGGCCGCGGTCGTCGATCTCGGCTGCGATCCGGCCGACCCGTCCCGCATCGAATCGTTCGTCGCCGAGCCGGATCGTGACGTCACCCGCCCGGTTCGACACCAGGTTCATGAACAGCAGCAGACCGCCGGCGAGGACGACGAGTGCCATGACGACCATGACGATCGCCCGGACCTCTCCTGCTGCCGTACGCCGCCCTACCGGCACGGCCGATTGCCCCGTCTCGGACCCACCCACCTAGTATCCCCGCCATGCAACGCCGGTACCGAGTCGTGGTGGCGAAGCCCGGACTCGACGGGCACGACCGGGGCGTGAAGATCATCGCCCGAGCCTTGCGCGACGCCGGGTTCGAGGTCATCTACACAGGTCTGTTCCAGACGCCCGAACAGGTCGCGGAGGCGGTCCTGCAGGAGGACGCCGACGCCTGTGGGCTGTCCGTGCTCTCCGGAGCGCACCAGACGCTGTTCCCGCGTGTCGTCGACGAACTGCGAGCCCGCGGTCTCGGCGACGTCGTGGTCTTCGGAGGTGGCATCATCCCCGAGGCCGACATCCCGGCACTGCTCGAAAAGGGCATCGCCGGGGTGTTCACCCCCGGTGCCTCAATCGAGAGCATCACCGGATGGCTGGAAGAAACGCTCGACGCCCGCGAAGCGGCGTCGGCGTCGTAGTCGCTACCGCTCATCGCACACACGGAGGCCACGACGAGTGGACCTGTACGAGTACCAAGGCAAGCAGTTCTTCGCCCGGTTCGGGATCCCGGTCTCGGCCGGTGACGTTGCCCGGACACCGGACGAGGCGGTGGCCATCGGCGAGCGGGTCGGGTACCCGGTCGTGGTGAAGGCGCAGGTCCAGGTCGGCGGCCGCGGCAAGGCGGGCGGGATCAAGCTGGCGAACGACGCCACCGAGGTCCGCACGCACGCCACGAACATCCTCGGGATGGACATCAAGGGCCACACCGTCCACATCGTGTGGGTCGAGCGGGCCTCCGACATCGCGGAGGAGTACTACGCGTCGTTCACGCTCGACCGTTCCGCCAAGAAGCATCTCGGGATGCTGTCGGCGCAGGGCGGCGTCGAGATCGAGGCCGTCGCCGAGAAGGATCCCGAGGCGATCGCCAAGGTGTGGATCGACCCGGTCGAGGGACTCACCGAGTCGGCGGCCCGGGCATGGGTCGTTGCGGCGAACCTGAACCCGGCGGCGGTCGACGGCACGGTCGACATCCTCCAGAAGCTCTACCGGGCCTACACCGAGGGTGACGCCGATCTCGTCGAGATCAACCCGCTGATCCTCAAGCCGACCGGTGAGGTGCACGCGCTCGACGCGAAGGTCACCCTCGACGGGAACTCGACGTTCCGTCACGCTGACTACGAGCAGTACGACGAGACGCAGGTCCGCGACGAGCGCGAGAAGCAGGCGCACGCGAAGGGGCTTCAGTACGTCGGCCTCGAAGGCTCGGTCGGCGTCATCGCGAACGGTGCCGGGCTCGCCATGTCGACCGTCGACATCGTGAACCAGGTCGGCGGCAAGCCCGCGAACTTCCTCGACATCGGCGGCGGTTCGAACGCCACGGTCATGGCGGGTGCGCTCGAGGTCATCAACAACGACCCGAACGTCCGGTCGATCTTCATCAACATCTTCGGCGGAATCACCAAGGGTGAGGAGGTCGCGAACGGCATCGTGCAGGCGCTGCAGACCGTGCA
>VGBO01000089.1 GCA_016870475.1 Actinomycetota bacterium
TGCGGCGTGGAGGGGTTCGGAGCGGACGCCTGCGGATTCCCGATCGTCACGACCAGATTGCCGACGACACTGTCGTTCTGCTGGTTCGAGTAGTCGTACACGATGACGCACACCCGGTAGATGCCGTCGACGATCGGCACCGGGTTCGGTGAGCCAGTCGGCCCGGCGAGCGTTCCGGCAGTCACGACGGCTGGGGAGCTCGCCAGGGGAGCATTGGTGGTACCGAGCGCGTCCATGACGTACACGTACGGGTTGAAGTTCAGAGCGCAGGTCGTCGAAGGGTCTCGGAACGCAACCACGACGTTGTGGCCCTGCTGACCCGCGACGGCACCGGCATAGGTGACCGTGATCGACCCGTTGCCGTTGTCGACCACGGACGCGGTCGCCAGGGCGCCGGCCGGGGTCGCCCCACCCACGAGCGCCGGTGCGGCGATGGCGAGCGCGGCGACGGCGCGCCGCGCGCGTGTGAACAGATTTGAGGTCATGGCGTACCAGTGTGGGACGAAACCGGATGAAAGAGACGGACGCTCGCAATCACGGCTTCCCCGACGGGGCGGTGTCCCGCAGCGATGGACACCTATGCTCCGCGGGCACCGAATCCGCAGCGACGGCTGCGGACGCAGAAGCGGGTGTCCTGCCCTCGTAGCTCAGGGGAGAGAGCAGCGGTTTCCTAAACCGTGTGTCGCAGGTTCGAATCCTGCCGAGGGCGCCGATCGGTGGCGCAGGTCGCCGAGCGAGCTCAGCCGGTGTGGGCCGGCGTCACCTGCGGCGGGTTCGGGGCGGGTGCCTGCAGATTCCCGATCGTCACGACGAGATCTCCGGCGAGGCTGTCGCCGGCAGGGTCCAGGAGGATGACGCACACCTTGTAGGTGCCGTCGACGATCGGCACCAGGTTCGGTGAACCAGGCGGCTCGGCGAGCGTTCCGACGGTCACGACGGCGGGTGAGCCAGGCATGGTTGCGCTGAGAACACCGTTCGTGGACATGAGGTACAGGTACGGAACGATGGAGTAGGGGCTGCACGTCGTCGACGGGTCTCGGAACGCAACCACGACGTCGTGGCCCTGCGCGACGGTGCCGGGGTGGCGATGGCGAGCGCCACGGCAGCACGACGCACTCGAGTGATCAGGTTCATGGCCATCGCGCACTCCTCGGTGTCGTGACGGGACACTGCCCGCCGCATCGTCACACCGGCGGTCTTCGGCGACGACTGACGCGGAACCGGTCGACGGCGAGCATCGACGAGCCGAGGATCACGAACGCGACGACGAGCGCACCCGACCAGATCGCCACCCCGCCGTAACCGAGCGCGTCGACGTCGACGAAGAAGTACGGGTACTCGCCGACGATCGGCCCGCGCACCAGCCAGTAGGCGAGGTACCCGATGGGGTAGGCGAGCCACAGCACCGGGTGCCGCCACCGCAACGACCCCGTCGGCACGATCCACGCCCAGTAGAGGAGTCCGAGGAACGGCGACAGCGTGTGGGCCGTGGCCTCGGGGATCCACAACCACCAACGGTCGATCGGCTCGGGGCCGCCGAGCAGGAACCAGAAGCCGAGACCGACGAAGACGATGTAGAGCGAGATCGCCGCCTGTACCGGCGGGGCAGCCGCCCAGCGGGCGAGTCGACCACGGCCGGCGAGCAACGCCGCCGCGAGCACGATCACGAGGGCGTTCGTGGAGTTCGTGAAGTAGCTGAACGTGACGACCGTCTGCGCAGGCCAGTCGGCCACCGACGACGACGCCATCCGGTTCGCCTGCCAGATCCCGACCCCCACGGCCGATGAGGCGAGCCACACCGCGAGCACCGCCCGCTGCCTCGTGGTCAGTTCGGTGGTCATGTCCTCCCCTTCGGGACGTCTACGCCGCGCCGGTCGGGCGGATCACGACGATCGGGGTCGTCTCCTCGCCGTTTCCCGCCGGGTTCGCCCGCAGTGCCGCGCACACGAGGTCGTGGTCGACCCCGGCGCTCGCACCCACCACGTCGACGCGGCCGAGATCGTTCGCGTCGACGACGGCGAACAGCAGCCCCGTCGCCGCGGTCACCGCCGCGCACACCGCGCCGGCGTCCGCAGGGCCGATCACGATCATGTTGTCGTAGGGCGGCAGGTTGCCGGTCACGTCGTCGACGAGGCGACCCTGCTCACCGACGAGGCGGTAGAACCACCCGGCCCGACCGACGGCCTTGCCCGCAGCCCCTCCGATGAGCGCCGCGACGACCCGGACCGCGCCGACGTCGTCGATCAGTGCCTGCAGACCACCGGCGGTGCCGAGGGACCCCTCGCCGCTCATGAACTGCGCGCCACGCGTCGCGATCCACCCGTACCGCTGGTTGCGCGGATCGATGAAGCGTCGCTGCAGGATCGCGAGCGGGCTCTCGCCGATGGTCACCACGTCACCGGGCCGAGCGTGCGGGCCGGCGTAGCGACGAACGACCTCGACGACGTCGTCGAGCGGGCCGAGCAGGTGGGTGCGGACGGGGCGCACCTCGCAGGCACCGTCCGCCGCCGGACGCCACGGCGGGGCATCGGCGGGGTCGGGGAACCGCAACGGCAACACCACGTGGTGGAACTGCGTCCGCGGGCCCTCGAAGCCGTAGGTGTCGAGCGCGATCTCGATCGCGAGTGCATACACCCCGTCGAGTTCGTCAGCCGGCCCGTCGACCGTCACGTCGATCCGCACCGGCGAGACGTGGTCGTAGCGCGCCGGCTTCACCACGTAGGAGGTCCAGTAGCGGTCGGCACGTGCGGGGAAATCGGCCCGCTCGGACCGCACGGTCACCTGCACCGCACAGCCGTCGACGGGACCGTCCGCGAGCAGGGTCAGCGTGGGTCGGACATCGGTGACCATCACCTCGCGGAGCCGGATCGTGTTCCGCAGTGCGATGCTGCCCTCGACCCGGAGTGCGCCAGGTGCGGGGCGCGACGGATTCCACGCGACGTCGTCGACGACGACGTCGTTGCCCGGATGTCGCCGGTACCGACCCTCGATGGCGCCGAACAGGGCACCACCGACGACCGCCGCGCCGGCGGCGAGGAACTGCAGGGTTCGCACCCCGGGAACGCTACCCCCGGCCGCGTCGACCGCGGATCAGCCGGCCCGGCAGCGCACCCGTGGACTCACCGTGCTCCCAGGTGACCTCACCACCGCAGACCGTCGCCACGTACCCCTCGGCACGCTGCAACAGCCGGGGCCCGTTCGCCGGCAGGTCGTAGACCATGCGCGGCTCGTCGATCGAGAGCCGGTCGAAATCGATGACGTTCAGGTCGGCACGCATCCCCGGCGCGACGACCCCGCGGTCGCCGAGCCCGTACACGCCGGCGGTGTGCGCGGTCTGCCGGTGGATCGCGTGTTCGAGGGTGAGTCGCGGCCCCCGGGTGCGGTCTCGCACCCAGTGCGTGAGCATGAACGTCGGCGTCGACGCGTCGCAGATGAGCCGGCAGTGGGCGCCGCCGTCCGCGAGGGACAGCACGGTGTTCTCGTCGTGCAGGCGCTCCCAGGTCGGGTCGAGGGTGCGCTGGGAGAAGTCGGCGAGCGGGAAGAAGATCAGCGCGTGGCCGTCTCGCTCGAGCAACAGCTCGTAGGTGAGCTCGTAGGGGTCGCGACCCTCGCGCGCCGCGATCTCGGCGATGCAGTTCTCCGGCGACGGCTCGTAGTCGGGCCGACCGCCGAGCGGATACATCTTGTGGAAGCCGTGTGCGACGTCGTAGTTGAAGCCGCTGCGCCAGCGCGTGTTCTCCCCGAGGATCGCCGCCTTCACCTCGGGCTTGCGCATCTCGGCGACCCGGGCCTCGAGCGGCAGGTCGGCGATCTTCGTGTAGGTCGGGTGCGCCTTGAAGGGGTGCAGGCTCGTCTCGAGCCCCATCAGGATGCCGGCCGGGCGGCCGGCGATCTGGGCGACGACCCGGCCACCGGCCTCCGACACGGCGGCGGAACGGGCGAGCACGTCCCGCCACGCGTCCGGCTCCCGGTCGTTCTGGATGAGCGCGTACGTGACCGTCACCCCGGTCTCGATCGACAACGCCGCCATCCAGTCGATGTCGTCACCGAACGCTCCGCCGATGCCCATGTCCGACGCCACCTCGAACACGCCCGAGCCACCGGCGGCGACGGCGCGACCGAGCGCCCGCAGCTCCTCCGACCCGGCGAAGGTGCCCGGTACCGGCTCACCGTCCTTCGTGCGGTGCAGCATCGTGCGCGACGTCGAGAACCCGAGCGCCCCGGCCCGCACGCCGTCCTGCACGATGCGGCACATCTCGGCGAGGTCCTCGGCGGTGGGGTCGCCGCGCATGCAGCGCTCGCCCATCACGAACGCCCGCACCGGTGAGTGCGGCACGTGGGTGCCGACGTCCATCGTCCAGCGGCGACGCCCGAGCGCGTCGAGGTACTCGTCGAAGTCGGTCCACTCCCAGGCGATGCCCTCGGCGAGTGCGGAGCCGGGGATGTCCTCCACCGCCTCCATCAGCTCGATGAGCCACTGCCGTTCCTCGGGCTTCGCCGGGGCGAACCCGACCCCGCAGTTGCCCATGACCGTCGTCGTCACGCCGTGCCAGGCGGACGGCGTGAGCAACGGGTCCCAGGTGGCCTGGCCGTCGTAGTGGGTGTGCACGTCGACGAAGCCGGGCGTGACGAGCAGACCGTCGGCGTCGATCTCACGACGGCCGCGGACCGTGAGGTCGCGCCCGACCTCGGTGATGCGTCCGTCCTCGAGCGCCACGTCGACGCCGTCGACGGCCGGCGCACCGGTCCCGTCGACCAAAGTTCCCCGTCGGATCACCAGATCGGCCATGGTCTGCCCCCCTCGTCTCCTCACCCGCCGCTCCCCCACGCCGGATGCGGCCACAGTGTAGTTCCCGCTGGGGCAGACTGCCCGGGTGGACGCCGTGCTCTGTGAGATCGCCGAGGGGATCGCCACCCTCACCATCAACCGCCCCGATCGCCTCAACGCCCAGAACACCGCAGTGTTCGAGGCGGCGCTCGGCCACCTCGAACGGATTGCCGAGGAGCGGTCGGTGCACGTCGTCGTGCTCACCGGTGCCGGGCGGGCGTTCAGCGCCGGCGGCGACCTCGTCGACATCGGGTCGTCCGGCGGCGCGGCGCGGGTCCCACGGCTCGAACGGGTGCGCCAGGTGCGCATGCTCACCCGCACCTCCGAACTCCTCCACGGGATGCCCCAGGTGACCATCGCCGCCGTGAACGGCGCGTGCGCCGGCGGGGGCATGTCGTGGGCGATGGCGTGCGACCTCCGCTACGCGGCGCGCTCGGCCTTCTTCACGACGGCGTTCGTGAACGCCGGGCTCTCCGGCGACTTCGGGATGACCTGGCTGCTGCCCCGTGCCGTCGGCCCCGCTCGGGCGAAGGAGCTGCTGTTCTTCGCCGACCGGTTCGACGCCGCACGGGCCGCGGAGCTCGGCGTCGTGACCGACGTGCTCGACGACGACGGGTTCCTCGACGCCGTGCGCGCCCGGGCCGCACGGCTCGCCGCGAAGGCCCCACTCGCCCTCATGGGGCTGAAGGCGAACGTGAACGACGCCGCCGGGCTCGACTTCGGCGCCCACCTCGACATCGAGACGACCCGGATCGTGGCGACCCTGGGCAGCAGCGACTGCGCCGAGGCCGCGCACGCGTTCCTCGAGAAGCGGACCCCGGTCTTCCGGGGCGAGTGACCCGGGAGGCTCAGTCGGCCGTCGCCGGCGGGGAGCTCTCCCGGACGAAGGACATCAGCACGGCGGCGGTGGTCGTGACGACGCCGGCGGCGACGATCGGCGCCGTCCGTCCGCCGGTGAGGTCGGCGAGCGTGCCCGCGCCGATGGGGCCGATCAGGCCGCCGAGCCCGGCGCCGAGGAAGTTCAACCCGATCAACCCGCCGAGACCGGTTGCGCCGAACAGGTGCACCATCACCTCCGGCCCGAGAGCGACGAACCCCCCGTAGGTGATCCCGAGCAGCGCGGCGAAAAGGACGAGCAGCGGGTACCGGCCGCCGGAGACGAGCCACACCAGGTAGGCGACGGGCTGCGCCGCGAGGCAGAGCTGGTAGAGGCGCACCGGGCCGATGCGGCCGCTCAACGACGTGAGCCCGAGCCGACCGAGGATGCTCGACGCGCCGATCACGCTGACGAGCAGCGCCGCCGGTTGCGCGGCGATCCCTGCGTCCTTCGCGAAGGGGACCACGAACGCGAACGCCACGTACAACCCGACCGACATCAACAGGCCGGCGATCCACAGCAGCCGGAACGCCGACGTGGCGCTCGCCCGGCGGAGATGGGCGCCGGCGCCACCGGTCGGCCGGGCGCCGGGGGCGGGTCGGACGGCGACCGCCGCCGCGGTCAGCCCGACGGCGCCGACCGCTGCGAGGATCACGTACGCCTGCCGCCAGCCGTAGAGGTCGATCAGCCGGGCGGCGAGCGGTGACAGCACGAGCGTGCCGAGCCCGCTGCCCGTCGCCGTCACCCCGAGCGCGAGCACCCGACGGCGCTGAAACCACCCGCCGACGGCGGCGAGCACCGGGGTCACCCAGCATCCGCAGCCGACGCCGACACCGATCCCGTAGGTGAGGTAGCCGACGACGATGTTCGGCGCGACGGACGTTGCGAGCAGGCCGGAGCAGAACAGCACCCCTCCGGCGACCACCATGACACGCGGCCCGTACCGGTCGGCGAGCGGGCCGGACACCACGCCGAACCCGAAGAAGAACAGCAGGGTGATCGAGAACACGACGGCGGTGGAGCCCCGACCGGTGCCGAACTCCGCCGACATGTCGGCGAAGAACGCCCCGAAGGAGTACGTGGTGCCGAAGCCGATGGCGTTCGCGACGAACGCCGCCCCCGCAACCGCCCAGGCGCGCGTCGAGTCGAGCCCCGGGCCCGCGGTCGGCGTGCTCACGACCGGCGCCTGCGGATGCGTCCCGTC
>VGBO01000090.1 GCA_016870475.1 Actinomycetota bacterium
GAGCAGGTACATCCCGATCGGGAGACCCCCGATGGCCATGGACAGCAGCCCCATCGCCCGCCCGCGCATCGCCTCGTCGGACGAGGTGAGCACGAGCGCGCTCTGCGATGCGCCGTACACACCGACGCCGACACTCGCCACGTAGAGCGACAGGAACACGAGGGGGTAGCTCGTGAACAGCGCGAACCCGAGCGTCGCCGCGAACCCGACGACGGAGCCGTACACGTAGGCGGGTCCGCGACGTGGCCGACGCACGAGCGAGATCACCGCCCCGGTCGCCATGCCGAGGCCGGTGGACGCGGCGAGCAGGCCGGTGAGAAAGGGGGTGGCGTCGACCCGACGGGCGATGCTCGACACGATCGGGAAATACGCGAAGTGGAACACGTTCACGATGAGCGTGACCCCGAGCACCGACATGAGCGGTCGGTTGCGACGGGCGGCGACGAACCCGTCGATGACACCGCGCAGGATCGATCCGCCCGCTCCTCCCGCTCCGCCCGGTCCGCTCGACGGCGCAGCGGCCGCCGGTCCCGCCGCGTACCGGCGCGGGAGCCGCGCGAGCACGACGAGCGCGAGCAGCATCAGGCCCGCGACCGTCAGGTACGCGGCACCGACGCCGAGGAACCCGATCACCGCACCGCCGGCGAGCGCACCGAGTGCGAGCCCGAGCGCCGAGCTGAACTGCTCGAGCGCCATGGCGCCGTTGACCTGCTCCGGCCCGACGAGGTCGTAGATGAGCGCGCGTCGAGCCGTCATGTCGATGACCCACCCGACGCCGACCGTGATCATGAACGGGTAGATCACCCAGGTCGGCAACCGGTCCGTGACCGCCGCAGCGCCCACGGCCGTTGCGAGCGGGAGCAGCCCACCGAACTGCACGAGGACGATCGTCCTACGCTCGAACCGGTCGGCGATCATCCCGCCGATCGAACCGGCGAACAGCAGCGGCCCCCACATGAACGTGCCCGTGAGCTGCACCAGCCGGGGTGACCCGAGTCGCTGGTCGACCACGTACGCGCCGAGGAAGCCGAGACCCCACCGACAGATGCTCCACAGCAGCCCACCGAGCCAGATCTTGGTGAAGTGCGGCGACGAGAACGGTGCGACGGTCGCCTGCCACCATCCCGCCGCCGACACCGCGCGTGTAGAACCCGTCTCTGCCACCCGGCACCTCCCCCGGTCCGCCGGCTGCTCCCTGCCGCACGGTAGCTCCCGATCGGCTGTACTTGCGTCCTGTGGAAGACCCGAAGCCGACCGTCACCGTCGGCGCCACCGTCCCCGCCGAGCGCATCGCCGCTGCGGCGGCCGTGCGGCGCCTGATCCATTCCTTCGTCGCGCACGACGGCGATATCGCCGTCCTCGGGCGGATCGCCGCCGAGGCCGACCGTCTCGCGGAGGAGTTGCGAGCCGCCCCCGGCCGGGTGCGCGAGCAGTCGGTCCTCGACCGGTTCGCCATGCCGAAGGCCGACGGCGACGAACTCGCCTGCTTCGACGACTGCATGGTGGCCGGCCCGGCGAACCCCCTGTCCGCCGGGACGAGTGGCCGCCGGGACGGCGACGAGGCGGTGCTGACCGTCACCCTCGACGCGGGCTTCGAGGGGCTGCCCGGGCGCGCCCACGGCGGTGCGCTCGCGTGCCTGTTCGACGAGGCGATGGGGTACGCGCTGTACATGGACGCCGTCCCGGCGTTCACGGCGTGGCTGAAGGTCAACTACCGGGCGCCCGTCCCCGCCGGAACGCCGCTCGAGCTGCGGGCCCGCCTCGCACGGCGCGAGGACCGCAAGTGCACGATGACGGCGACGGCCACGGTCGACGGATCCGTCGTCGCCGACGCGGAGGCGCTCTTCGTCGTCCCGAGGGTGTGACCCCCGTCTTATCCTCGGTTGTGGGCCGCTAACGTCCTGCGGGATCGGCCCGGCGGACGGGCCGCACCGGGGGAGGCACGGTGACCGACGTGACGGGGACACCGGAGGGCTACGACGAGCTCGGCCGACGCATCGGCGATCCGGATGAGGAGCAGCGTTGGGTCGAGGAAGGGTCCTGGCCGACCACCACCGTGGTCGACGACTTCCTCGCCACGGCGGCGAAGCACCCGGATCGTCCGGCGGTCGTCGCCTACCGGACGGGCCACGCACTGCCGACCACCCTGACCTACGGCCAGCTCGCCGGCCTCGTCGACCGGTTCGCTGCGGCGCTGCTCGATCTCGGCGTCCGACCCGGCGACGTCGTCGCCATGCAGCTGCCCAACGGTTGGGAGTTCCCGGCGTTGACCCTTGCAACCCTGCGGGTCGGCGCGATCGTGAACCCGCTCGTGCCGATCTTCCGGGGGCGCGAGCTCCGCTTCATCCTCGACCGGACCAAGGCGAAGGTCCTCGTGGTGCCAGCGAGTTTCCGCGGGTTCGACCACGCTGCCCTCGCCGCCGAACTCGTCGGTGAGCTCCCCGGCCTCGAGGCGGCCTTCGTCGTCGGCGGTGACCCGCCCGCGGGGACGAGGAGCTTCGAGGAGCACTTCGTCGACCGGCGCCGCGAGGACGACCCGTCGCTCGCCGGGCGCCTGGCCACACTCGCCCCGAAGCCGGCGGATCTCATGCAGATCCAGTTCACGTCCGGGACGACGGGCGAGCCGAAGGGCGTGCTCCACGACCACCGCACCGTCTGGGCGTCGGGTCGCGCCGCCCGCGGCCGGCTCGGGGTCTCCGCCGACGACCCGGTGTTCATGGCGTCGACCCTCGCACACCAGACCGGCTTCCTGTTCGGACTGACAGGGCCGCTCGGGATCGGCACGAAGGTCGTGTACCAGGACCTGTGGGACGCCGACTCGGCGATCCGGATCATCGACTTCGAGCGGGTCGCCTGGACGGTCTCCGCCACCCCGTTCGTCGTCGACCTCATCGCGGCACAGCGCACCCGGCCCGGATCCCTCCGGAGCTTCCGGTACTTCGTGTGCGGTGGTGCCCCGATCCCCCCGCACGTCGTCACCGACGCCGCCGAGGCGCTCGAGGCCGAGCTCGTGGCCGTCTGGGGGATGACCGAGAACGGGGTCGTCACCATGACCCTGCCCGGTTCACCACCCGAGGTGGTCTCCGCGTCCGACGGCGTGCCGATGCCGTGGATGCACCTTCGGGTCGTCGACGACGACGATCGGGAGGTCCCCACCGGGACGACCGGTCGGCTGCAGGTGCGCGGGCCGAACCAGGCGCTCGGGTACTTCCGACGCCCGGACCTGACGGCAGCGTCGTTCACCGCCGACGGGTGGTTCGACACCGGGGATCTGGCGTGGCGGCGCGACGACGGCGGCATCCGCATCTCCGGACGCTCGAAGGACCTCGTGATCCGAGGCGGTGAGAACATCCCGGTCGTCGAGATCGAGGCGCTGCTCTACACCCATCCGAAGGTTCGCGAGCTCGCGGTCGTCGGTGTGCCCGATGACCGCCTCGGGGAGCGGGCCTGCGCGGTCGTGGTCCCGACGGAGGCGTCCGACCCGCCGACGCTCACCGAGCTCGTCGCCGCGCTCGAGGCGGCCGGGACGGCGAAGCAGTTCTGGCCGGAACGACTCGAGGTCGTCGACGAGCTGCCGCGCACACCGTCGGGAAAGATCCAGAAGTTCCTGCTCCGCGAGCGTTTCGCCGAGCGCTGAACCGACGCCCGGAACGGCGCCGGGCCGGGACCCCCGAAGGGATCCCGGCCCGGTCAATCCGAACTGTCACCGGTGCTGGTGCACCGGCATCAGGTCATCAGGCCTTGCAGTTTCCTGCAGCGGTGTCCCATGCGCAGTTCTTGGACTTGCCGTTCAGGTCGATGATGTTGCCCTGCGGCTCCCACAGCTGCTTCGCGGCGTTGAACTTCGAGAGCACACCCGCCTCGTTGATGTAGCCGTCCTGACCACCCTGCAACTGGGACTTGATGCCCCAGAAGTGCGTCGGGGGCGTCATGTTGAAGTGACGCATCGCGGTCAGGAAGTTCGACCGGGTCAGACCACCCTCGAGCTCACCGGCGACGATGAGCATCTGGGCGACGGGCCAGCCGTAGGCCGCACCGTGACCGAGCAGCGACGAGGAGCTCGGGTTGATCCCGGCCTTCTCGAGCTCGGCACGCAGGAACTTCATCCACGGGTCGTTCGCGTAGGCGACCGTGTCCTTGATCTCCTTCAGGCCACCTTCGTAGATGAGCCAGCCGTCACCGGCGGAGCCGTCGCCACCGACCTTCTCCTTGCCGATGAAGGACGTGCCGCCACAGGTGTTCGGGTAGAAGAGCGCCTTGACCTTGCCCTTCATGCCGTTGCGTGCGGCCTCGGTGTTCGCCTGCGTGCAGGAGGTACCGGCGGTCATGGCGATGAACACGTCGGCGTTCTTCGACGCGAGCGTCGTCATGGCGTCGGTGATCGTCGGCGCCTGCGGCTCGATCTGCTCGGTCAGGTACTCGACCTTGCCCTTGAGGGCCGCCGAGTTCGCCAGGTACTCCTTGAAGCCCTGGTTGTAGACCTTGCCGAAGTCGTTGTTCATGACGAGCGCAGCGACGGTGACCTTGCCGTTGGTGGCGAGCTTGTCGAAGTTCTTCTCGACGTAGTCACCCCAGAACAGCGCCTCGGTCGTGTACGACGCCACCGGGGCGCCGCTCGTCCAGGGCTTGGTCATCGGATCGCCCCACGCCGGGTGCGCCGTCATCGCGAGCGGGTGCGGCACGCAGCGGGAGTTCAGCTTGTCGTACAACTTCAGGGTGGCCGGGGTGCCGAGCGTCCAGATGGCGAATGCCTTGGTGGAGTCGAGCAGCTCGTCCACAATCGGGATCGCACGGTTCGCGTCGTAGCCGTCGTCCTTCTGGATGTACTCCACGGTCCGCGTCTTGCCGGTGGAGTCCTTGAACGCGCCCTTGGCCGAGTAGTACTTGAAGAGGACGTCGATCGACTTGCCGTAGTTGCCGTACTCGGCGAGCGTGCCGGACTGGACGATCGACGCACCGACCTTGATGGAGGTGTCGGTGAGCCCCTCGGTGTCCGACCACCCGGCAGCGCACTTGGAGAGGTCGACCGACATGCCGTTCATGCCCTTGACGGTCGTGCCCGACTTGCCGTAGCCGCCGCCCTTGATGGCCTTGACCATCGCAGCGCGCTCCGTCTCCCAGAGCTTCTCCCACTCCTCCATCGTCGTGGGTTCCTTGACCGCCGCCGTCGTCGCGGTCGACTGAAGGTCGTCCTTGTCGACACCGATGACGCTGCTCGACTCGTCCCCGCCGCCGCCGCATGCTGCGGCGACGAGTGCGAAGCCGACGGTGACCGTGCCCATGACGCGACCTCGTTGGAACTTCATGTCCTGTGCTTCCCCTTGGTCACTCGGGCAACCCCTTCGGTTTACCGGATCGCAATATAGCGCAGACGAGAAGCGCGAAATATTGACAGGATGCAACATTAGTCGTATCGCACGCGTGCCGAAGTTCACAGCGGGCGCGCGCCGGGGGCCGGACCCCACCGCAGCGGGATCCGGCCCCCGGGCCAGTCCGGGTCAGGTCACATGGACCGACCAGGAATCAGGCCTTGCAGTTTCCTGCAGCGATCTCCCAAGCGCAGTTCTTCGACTTGCCGTTCAGGTCGACGACGTCGCCCTGGGGCTCCCAGAGCTGGGACTTCGAGTTGAACTTCGACAGTACGGCGGCCTCGGAGATGTAGCCGTCCTTGTTCCCGTTGATCTCGGACTTGATGCCCCAGAAGTGGGTCGGCGGCGTCATCGCGAAGTTCCGCATGGCGACGAGGAAGTTCGCACGGGTCAGGCCACCGTTGAGCTGGCCCGCGATCGCCGTCATCTGGATCCAGGGCCAGGCGTATGCAGCGCCACCACCGAGGAGGCTCGAGGAGTCGGGGTTGATCCCGGCCTTCTGCAGCTCCGAGCGGAGGAAGTTCTGCCACGGGTCGTTCGCCCACTTGGACGTGTCCTTGATCTCCTTGATGCCGCCCTCGAAGATCAACCAGCCGTCACCGGCTGCGCCGTCGCCACCGACCTTGTCCTTGCCGATGAAGCCGTTGCCCGAGCAGGTGTTGGGGTAGATCAGATACTTGACCTTGCCCTTCATGCCGTTCGCGGCTGCCTCCATGTTCGACTGCGTGCACGAGGTACCGGCCGTCATCGCGATGTGGATGTCGGGGTTCTTCGACGCGAGCGTCGTCATGGCATCGGTGATCGTCGGCGCCGTCGGCTCGATCTGCTCGGTCACGAAGTTGACCTTGCCCTTCAGCGCGGCCGAGTTCGCCAGGTACTCCTTGAAGCCCTGGTTGTAGACCTTTCCGAAGTCGTTGTTCATGACGAGCGCCGTGATCGTGATCTGGGCCTTGCCGAACTCGGCGAACTTCTTCTCGACGAAGTCACCCCAGAACAGCGTCTCCGTCGTGTACGAGGCCACCGGTGCGCCGGTCGTCCACGGCCGGTTGACCGGGTCGCCCCAGGCCGGGTGGGCCGTCATCACGAGCGGGTGCGGGACACAGCGGGAGTTGATCTTGTCGACGACCTTGAGCGTCGCCGGCGTACCGAGCGTGTTCAGCATGAACACCTTCGTCGAATCGAGCAGCTCGTCGACGTTCGGGATCGCACGGTTGGCGTCGTAGCCGTCGTCCTTCTGGATGTACTCGATCTTCCGGGTCTTGCCGTTCGCGTCCTTGAACAGACCCTTCTCCGAGTAGTGCTTGAAGAGGATGTCGATCGTCTTGCCATAGTTGCCGTAGTCGGCCAAGGTGCCCGACTGGGCGAGCGACTGACCGACCTTGATCGTGGTGTCGGTCAGGCCCTCCGTGTTGTTCCAGCCCGCCGAGCACTTCGACAGGTCGATGGTGAAGCCGGGGCTCACCTGGAGTGACTTGCCATCCGCCGAGATCCC
>VGBO01000091.1 GCA_016870475.1 Actinomycetota bacterium
GGACCGGGAGGGTTCCGCCTCAGCCGTGGTGCGCGGCGCCGACGAGGTCTCGCACCGCGGCGACACCGTGGTCGGCGCACCAGACCGCGAGCTCGTCGAGGACCCGCGCCGCAGCACGCGGATCGGCGAAGGTCGCGGTACCGACCTGCACGGCCGACGCGCCGGCGAGGAGGAACTCGACCGCGTCGACACCGTGGGAGACGCCGCCGACGCCGATCAGGGGGACCGTCGGCAGGGCATGGTGGACGTCGTAGACCGCCCGGACCGCTACGGGCCGGATCGCCGCGCCCGACAGCCCGCCTCGACCGGCGCCGAGCACCGGCCGGCGGGTCTCCACGTCGATCGCCATGCCGAGCACCGTGTTGGCGAGGGTCAGCGCCTCGGCACCGCCCTCGACGGCCGCCTCGGCGACCTCGACGATGCGGTCCGTGTTGGGGCTGAGCTTCGCCCACCGTGGGACGCGAACGGCGGCCGTGACCCGGAGCACCTCACGGGTGCTGACCGGATCATGGGCGAAGATCCGGTTGCGATCCTCGAGATTCGGACAGGACACGTTCACCTCGACCGCGGTGATCGACCCGGTCGGCGCCGCGGCGAGCTGTTCGGCCGCCAGCCCGAAGTCCTCGACCGTGCGCCCCCAGATCGAGGCGACGACCCGTGCACCGGACCGCCGGAGACCCGGGAGGTCGTCCTCGATCCAGCGCTCCACGCCAGGCCCCTGCAGGCCGACGCTGTTGAGCATGCCGGCGGTCGTCGGGTGGAGCCGGGGTGCCGGGTTCCCCGCCCAGGGGAACGGGGCGAGGGATTTCACGACCACGGCACCGAGGCGCCGGAGGTCGAGGTAGGCCCCGAGCTCGGCACCGTGCCCCGCCGTGCCCGCCGCCGTCATGACCGGCGCCTCGAGCTCCACCGATCCGATCTGCGTGCCGAGGTCGACCTCGTTCGGCGCGACCCGACCGGATGAGGACGGTGCTCCGGTCATGGGAGCTCCAGGGCCATCTGCGTCGGGTCGCATCGGTGGAAGTCCTGGAGGCTCCGCACGGTGATGGGACGTTCCCGATGGTCGCGCAGACCGTTCGCTGCGGCGAGCGCCGCCGCGGCGGTGGTCAGCAGCGGAACCCCGTTGCGCCCCGCCGCCGCCCGGATGTGCGCCCCGTCGGCCCGCGAGCCGCGGCCACGCGGCGAGTTCACGACGAGCTGCACCGACCCCGACGCGATGAGGTCGACCGCATCGACGCCGTCGTCCTCCCCGACCTTGGAGACGACTTGGTCGACCTCGAGCCCGGCCGACCGCAACGCAACAGCCGTCCCGGTGGTCGCGACGATCCCGAAGCCGAGCCCTTGGAGCATCCGGGCCGCCTCGACGCCGACGGCCTTGTCCCGGTCGGCGAGCGACAGGAACACGTTCCCCGCGTTCGGGAGGCGGGTGCCGGCAGCGAGCTGACTCTTGAGGAAGGCCATCCCGTAGGTGGCGTCGATCCCCATGACCTCACCAGTCGAGCGCATCTCCGGACCGAGGACGGCGTCGGCCTCGGGGAACCGACTGAAGGGCAGCACCGCTTCCTTGACCGCGACGTGCCCACGTACCGGCGGTCGCACGAGCCCCTCGCTCGCAAGCTCGGCGAGTGTCGCCCCCGCCATCAACCGGGCGGCGATCTTGGCGAGAGGGACGCCGGTCGCCTTGGCGACGAAGGGAACGGTCCGGGAGGCACGGGGGTTCGCCTCGATGACGAAGACCTGGCCGTGCTTGACGGCGTACTGCACGTTCAGCAGGCCGACGACGCCAAGCTCGTCCGCGAGTGCCCGAGTGTGACGGGCGAGCACGTCCTGCGTCTCCGCCGACAGCGTCACCGGGGGCAGTACGCACGCCGAGTCACCGGAGTGCACGCCCGCCTCCTCGACGTGCTCCATGATCCCGCCGACGAGGAAGTCACCGTTGCGGTCCCGCAACGCGTCGACGTCGACCTCGACCGCATCCTCGAGGAAGCGGTCGATGAGCACCGGACGTTCCGCTGACAGCCCGCCCTCGCGCCCGAGGCTCCCGGCGAGCGCGAGTTCCGCCATCGCCGAACGGAGCTGCTCGACGTCGTAGACGATCTGCATCGCCCGACCCCCGAGCACATAGCTCGGCCGGACGAGGACGGGGAACCCGACGCGGTCCGTGACGGCGATCGCCTGCTCCACGGTCGTGGCCGTGCCGCCGGCCGGCTGGGGGATCTCGAGCCGGGCGCACAACGCGTTCCAGTGCTCCCGGTCCTCGGCGCGGTCGATCGCCTCGGGCGCGGTGCCGAGCACCAGCTCGGGCGAGAGGAGGTCGGCGAGCTTCAGCGGCGTCTGCCCGCCGAGCGCCACGACCACCCCGACGAGCCGACCGGCCCGCTGCTCGGCGTCGATCACGTTGCGCACGTCCTCGTAGGTGAGCGGCTCGAAGTACAGCCGCGACGACGTGTCGTAGTCGGTGGAGACCGTCTCGGGGTTGCAGTTGACCATCACTGCGTCGAACCCGGCCTCGCGGAGAGCGAAGCACGCGTGGACGCAGCAGTAGTCGAACTCGATCCCCTGGCCGATGCGGTTCGGCCCCGAACCGAGGATCACCACGGTTGGCCGTTCGGTCGGGGGAACCTCGTCCTCGTCCTCGTAGGTCGAGTAGTAGTACGGGGTCTCGGCCTCGAACTCCGCTGCGCACGTGTCGACGGTCTTGTACGTGGCGACGACGCCCGCAGCGAGGCGTGCGGTGCGCACCGCAGCCTCCTCGACGCCCCAGAGGTAGGCGAGCTGCGCGTCGGAGAACCCGAGGCGCTTCGCCGAACGCCACTCGGCCCGAGTCAGACCGGCGGGCCCGGCTGCGGCCCCGAGACGGGCGCGCTCCTCGGAGATGCGCAGGATCTGGTCGAGAAACCAGGGGTCGATCCGGCACGCGTCGTACACCCGCCCCGGGTCGATGCCCCGGCGCAGTGCCGCCTCGACCTCGAAGAGGCGGTCGGGCGTGGCGATCGACAGGGCCGCGAGCAGCGCGTCGTCGTCCACCCTTTCGAGGACCGTTTCGGCGGGGTCGGCGTTGAGGCCGTGCCGACCCTGTTCGAGGGAGCGCATCGCCTTCTGCAGGCTCTCGGGGAACGTGCGCCCGATCGCCATGACCTCACCGACGGACTGCATCTGGGTGCCGAGTCGGCCGGACACGCCGGGGAACTTCTCGAACGCCCACCGGGGGACCTTCGTGACCACGTAGTCGATGACCGGCTCGAAGCTCGCGGGCGTCTTGCGGGTGATGTCGTTGGTGATCTCGTCGAGCGTGTAGCCGACCGCGAGGCGGGCGGCGATCTTCGCGATCGGGAACCCCGTGGCCTTCGACGCGAGGGCGGAGGACCTCGAGACGCGCGGGTTCATCTCGATCACGACCATCTCGCCGGTGTCGGGGTGGACGGCGAACTGCACGTTCGACCCTCCGGTCTCCACGCCCACCCGTCGCATCACGGCGAACGCGGCGTCGCGCATCGCCTGGTACTCGACGTCGGTAAGGGTCTGCGCCGGCGCGACCGTGATCGAGTCGCCGGTGTGGACCCCCATCGGGTCGACGTTCTCGATGGAACAGACGATCACGCAGTTGTCGCGGTGGTCCCGCATGACCTCGAGCTCGAACTCCTTCCATCCGGCGATGGACTGTTCGATCAGGATCTCCGAGATCGGACTCGCGTCGAGGCCTAGCGCTGCGAGCTCGGCGAACTGCTCGAGCGTCGAGGCGATCCCCGTCCCCCGACCGCCGAGGATGTACGCGGGCCGGATGATGACGGGGAGCTCGATCTCACCGACGACCGCCATCGCCTCCTCGAGGGTGTGTGCGATGCCCGACCTCGGCACACCGAGCCCGATCTCGAGCATCGCCTCCTTGAAGCGGTGGCGGTCCTCCGCCGTCGCGATCGCCTCCGCGTTCGCACCGATCAGCTCGACGCCGTAGCGATCGAGCACCCCGGCCTCGACGAGCTCCATCGCGAGGTTGAGCCCGGTCTGGCCCCCGAGCGTCGGCAGCAGGGCGTCCGGGCGTTCCTTGTCGATGATGCGCTCGAGGACGGTCACGTCGAGCGGCTCGACGTAGGTCGCGTCGGCGAACTCCGGGTCGGTCATGATCGTGGCCGGGTTCGAGTTGGCGAGAACCACCCGGTAGCCCTCGGCCCGCAGCACCCGGCAGGCCTGGGTGCCCGAGTAGTCGAATTCGCAGGCCTGGCCGATCACGATCGGGCCCGAGCCGATCACGAGGATCGTGGCGATGTCGGTGCGACGGGGCATCTCAGCGATCTCCTCGGTTGCCGGCGAAGTCGTCCATGAGGTCGGCGAAGAGGCCGAACAGGTAGGTCGGGTCGTGTGGCCCCGGACCCGCTTCGGGGTGGTATTGGACCGAGAAGCACCAGCGGGACGCGCTGCGGAGCCCACCGACCGTCCCGTCGTTGAGGTTCCGGTGGGTGACCTCCACGTCGTCGGCGAGCGACGCCGCGTCGATCGCGTAGTTGTGATTGTGCGAGGCGATCTCCACGGTGCCGGTCTCCACCCGCAGGATCGGGTGGTTGCCACCGTGGTGACCGAACGGCAGCTTGAACGTCGACCCGCCGAGCGCCGTCCCGAGGAGCTGGTGCCCGAGGCAGATCCCGAAGATCGGCACCTCGCCGAGGAGGGACCGCACGGTGTCCACCGCCCAGGGCAGCGCAGCGGGGTCACCGGGGCCGTTCGAGAGGAAGACACCGTCCGGGCGCCCGCGCAGCACGTCCTCGGCCGGGGTCGTCGCCGGCACCACCTCGACCGTCGCGACCTCGGCGAGCCGTCGCACGATCGACTCCTTGATCCCGAAGTCGTACGCGACGACCCGCCGCCCGGAGGCCCCCGGGACGACGCGCACGTCGTTGCGGGTGACCGCACGCACGTGGTCGATGCCGTCGGTGCCACCCTCCGCACGGGCCGCAGCGAGCAAGGCCTCGACCGGAGCGGTCCCGAACGCACCGGGCATCGCGCCGCGGTCCCGCAGCACGCGGGTGAGACGACGCGTGTCCACCTCGGTGATCGCAGGGATCCGATGGCGGACGAGGAAGTCCTCGAGGGACCCCTCGGCCCGCCAGTTCGACGCCCGCCGGGCGAGGTCCCGGACGACGATCCCCCGACAATGAGGCCGCACGGCCTCGTCGTCGACGGCGTTCGTGCCGTAGTTGCCGATGTGGGGATAGGTGAACGTGATCACCTGGCCGGCGTAGGAGGGATCGCTGATCACCTCCTGGTAGCCGGAGAGCACCGTGTTGAAGACGATCTCGCCGGCGGCGATCCCCTCCGGTGGACGCCATCCGGCGGCGATCCCTTCGAAGGTGCTGCCGTCGGAAAGCACCAGGTGGGCGACCTCGTTCATTGTTGCGCCTCCGAGCAGATCACGACGGCGGTGCCGTCGACGAGGGTGTGCCGGGCCCGACCTCGGAGGGTCCGGCCGGCGAAGGGGGTGGTGGCGGTGCGGCTCACCGCGGTCTCCGGTCCGGCGGCCCACACCGCCTCCGGGTCGAACACCGTCAGGTTCGCCGGCCGGCCCGCAACCACCGGGCCACCCTGCCGGTCGGTCAGATCCGCGATCCGTGCCGGCCCCTCGGCGAGCAGCGCGACCGCCCGAGCAGGTGGACACTCGACCGGGGAGAACGCCGTGGCGCTGTACCACGGCAGTGTCGCCGCACCGAAGGTCGCCTCGGCGAAGGGGACGTTCTTGGCCATGGCGGAGGCCGGCACGTGCCCGCTGACCAGTGCGTCGACGACACCCGACCGGAGCGCCGCGGCCACGGCGTCACGGTCCGCCGCGGGGCGGAGGGGGGGCTCGAGCTTGAACGCCGGGTCGAAGGCTGCACAGTCGGCGTCGACGAAGAGCGCGTGCGCGGCGGTCACCTCGGCGGTGAGATCGAGGCCGGCGCGTCGGGCCGCAGCGACCATGCCGAGGGATGCGGCCGTAGACAGGCGACGGAGGTGGAGTCGCACCCCGGTGCGCAGGGCGAGGGCGAGGGCCCGCCCGACACCGAGCTCCTCCGCCTCGGCCGGGATCCCGGCGATGCCGAGCAGCGAGGACCACGGACCCTCGTGC
>VGBO01000092.1 GCA_016870475.1 Actinomycetota bacterium
GAGGCGGACGTCTCGCAGCGGGCCGTTGCTGCCGGCGACCTCGGCCACGACGCCGGCGAGCAGGCCCGGGTGGGCGAACGGCTTGGAGGCCCGCAACGTCACGGACCCGTCGGGGGAGCGCACCGGCTCGTCGACCGACCAGCCCGTCGCACGGAGGTCGTCGGTGGGCAGCGGTCCCTGCTGGTCGACCGTCCGGGCGGCGGCGGCCGCGTCGAGGACAACGGTCACCGTCACGATTCCGTTGCCGTCACGCTCCACGTCGACGGCCACCGTCGCGTCGGCTCGGCACCCCGCGAGCAGCAGGAGCAGGGCGCCGAGGACGGCGGCGAGGCGGGAACGCACGGAACGACGCTAGACCCGTCCCGGTGCAGTGCCATGCACTGCACCGGGACGGGTTGGCGTCATCAGTCGGTCGGACCGGCCTCGGCGAGCTCCAGCGGCGGCGGCTGGAAGCCCTCCTCGGACCGGAACGTGATGTGCATCCGTCCGCCGTTCTCCGGGTCCGGTTCGGCGTCGACGATGACCTTCTCGCCGGCCCGGAACTCCTTCCACAGGATCCGTTCGGACAGCGGGTCCTCGACGTAGCGCTGGATCGCCCTCCGCAACGGCCGGGCGCCGAGCGTCGGGTCGTACCCGACGTCGCCGAGGTGCACCTTCGCCGCCGGCGTGAGCTCGATCCCGATGCCCTGCGAGGCGAGCTGCGTGGTCACCCGACGGATCATCAGGTCGACGATCTGGGTCACCTCGTCCCTCGAGAGCTCGTGGAAGACGATCACCTCGTCGATCCGGTTGAGGAACTCCGGCCGGAAGTGCGTCTTCAGGGCGTCGTTGACCTTCTCCTTCATGCGGGCGTAGGACACCGCCTCGTCGCCGCGGCTGAAGCCGAGCGACGCCTTGCGCAGGTCCTGCGTGCCGAGGTTGGAGGTCATGATGAGGACGGTGTTCCGGAAGTCGACCGAACGGCCCTGGCTGTCGGTGAGGCGACCCTCCTCGAGGATCTGCAGCAACGTGTTGAACACGTCGGGGTGCGCCTTTTCGATCTCGTCGAAGAGCACGACGGAGAACGGGCGACGACGGACGGCCTCGGTGAGCTGGCCGCCCTCCTCGTAGCCCACGTAGCCGGGGGGCGAGCCCACCAGTCGGCTGACCGTGTGCTTCTCCATGTACTCCGACATGTCGAGGGAGATGAGCGCCTGCTCGTCACCGAAGAGGAACTCGGCGAGCGCCTTGGCGAGCTCGGTCTTCCCGACGCCGGACGGCCCGAGGAAGATGAACGAGCCGCTCGGACGCTTCGGGTCCTTGAGCCCGGCACGGGTGCGTCGAACCGCCTGGGAGACCGACTTGATGGCGTCTTCCTGGCCGATGACCCGACGGTGGAGCTCGTCCTCCATGCGGAGGAGCTTGGCGGTCTCCTCCTCGGTGAGCTTGTACACGGGGATGCCCGTCCAGATCGAGAGCACGTCCGCGATGGCTTCCTCGTCGACCTCGTCGAACAGGTCGATGCCCTTCGCCTTGATCTCGCCCTCGAGGGACTCCTTGCGCCCGAGGAGGTCCTTCTCCTCGTCGCGGAGCCGACCGGCCTCCTCGAACCGTTGCGACTCGACCGCTTCCTTCTTGCGGCGGACGACGTCGGCGATCTGGTTCTCGAGCTCCTTGTAGTCGGGCGGGGTCTGCATGCGCTTGATGCGCAGCCGCGACCCGGCCTCGTCGATCAGGTCGATCGCCTTGTCGGGGAGCTGCCGATCGGAGATGTACCGGTCGGCGAGGTTCGCCGCCGCGACGAGCGCCTGGTCGGTGATCGTCACCCGGTGGTGGGTCTCGTACCGGTCGCGCAGGCCCTTGAGGATCTCGATCGTGTGGGCGACGGAGGGTTCCTCGACCCGGATCGGCTGGAACCGGCGCTCGAGGGCGGCGTCCTTCTCGAGGTGCTTGCGGTACTCGTCGAGCGTGGTGGCGCCGATGGTCTGCAGCTCGCCGCGGGCGAGCATCGGCTTGAGGATCGACGCCGCGTCGATCGCACCCTCGGCGGCACCTGCGCCGACGAGCGTGTGGATCTCGTCGATGAACAGGATGATGTCGCCACGGGTCTTGATCTCCTTGAGGACCTTCTTCAGGCGCTCCTCGAAGTCGCCGCGGTAGCGGGACCCGGCGACGAGGGCGCCGAGGTCGAGCGTGTAGAGCTGCTTGCCCGTGAGGGTCTCCGGCACGACGTTCTTCGCGATCGCCTGGGCGAGGCCCTCGACGATCGCCGTCTTGCCGACGCCGGGCTCGCCGATGAGAACGGGGTTGTTCTTGGTGCGGCGGGACAGCACCTGCATGACTCGCTCCGTCTCGCGCTCCCGCCCGATGACCGGGTCGAGACCGCCGTCGCGGGCGAGCTGGGTGAGGTTGCGGCCGAACTGGTCGAGCACGAGCGACCCGCCCGCCTGCTGCTCGCCGGACGCACCGCCGCCGCTCGCCGCCGCACCGGGCTTGTCGCCCTGCGCCGGCCCGGAGTAGCCCGACAGGAGCTGGATGACCTGCTGGCGAACCCGGGCGAGGTCGGCGCCGAGCTTGACGAGCACCTGGGCGGCGACGCCCTCCCCCTCGCGGATGAGGCCGAGGAGGATGTGCTCGGTGCCGATGTAGTTGTGGCCGAGCTGCAGCGCCTCACGCAGCGAGAGCTCAAGGACCTTCTTCGCGCGGGGCGTGAAGGGGATGTGCCCCGAGGGCGAGGACCCGCCCTGGCCGATGATCTCCTCGACCTGGTGCCGCACCGCCTCGAGGGAGATGCCGAGCGACTCGAGCGCCTTGGCGGCGACGCCCTCACCCTCGTGGATCAGGCCAAGCAGGATGTGCTCGGTCCCGATGTAGTTGTGGTTCAGCAGCCGTGCTTCCTCTTGGGCGAGGACGACGACACGGCGTGCTCTGTCGGTGAACCGTTCGAACAAGTGAATTTCCTCCCACCGAGGGTGGATCCGTCCGGCGATACTACCCACCTGCCGGGACTGCGCATTACCGGGATCGGACCGGTCGTACAGAGAGATGCAACGCCGAATGGTCCGGGTTTCATCCCGTGCCGATGAGGGGACCGACCGGTTCACCACAGTCCGGGGCACCTGGTTAGTGTCGTCGTCGTGGCCCCGCGAACCGCAGCCCCGACCGTGGGCGCATCGGCGACCAACCCCCTAATGGATCTCCCGACGATGCTCGCCGATCTGGCGCGTGTCGACGACGAGCTGCGCAAGGCGGTCGAGTCCGACGACGCGATGCTCACCGAGATCGCCGGCCACCTGATCAGGGCCGGCGGCAAGCGGATCCGGCCCGGTTTCACCATCGCCGCCGCTGCGGTCACCGCGGGTGAACCCGGCCCGTCGAGCCACGACGTCGTCCTCGGCGGGGTGTCTGTCGAGTTGGTCCACCTCGGTTCGCTCTACCACGACGACGTGATGGACGAGGCGGAGACCCGGCGGACCGTCGAGTCGGTGAACCACCGTTGGGGCAACCTCAAGGCGATCCTCGGCGGCGACTTCCTGCTCGCGAAGGCGTCGGAGATCGCCGCATCGCTCGGCACCGAGGTCGCCGGGCTCCTCGCCGCCACAATCGGTCGGCTGTGCGAGGGTCAGGTCCGCGAGCTCCGAAGCACCTTCGACCCGGGTCGCACCGAGGCTGCCTACCTGGCGTCGGTGTCGGGCAAGACGGCGGCGCTCCTCGCCGCTGCGGGCCGCATCGGCGGGATCGTCGCCGGACACCCGCGGTCGACGATCGACCGACTCACCACCTTCGGGCACGAGTACGGCGTGGCGTTCCAGATCGTCGACGACGTCCTCGACGTCGTCGCGACCGACGAGCAGCTCGGCAAGCCTGCGGGCAACGACCTCGTGCAGGGCGTCTACACGCTGCCGACGATCCGGGCGCTCGCCACCCCCGAGGGCGACGGACTCCGTCGTCTGCTCGGACCCGACCTCGACCGCGCGGCGGTGCTCGAAGCGCGGCGTGCGATCGTGCGCAGTGGCGCGGTCGCATCTGCCATCGGCACCGCCCGTGCCTACCTCGACGGCGCACTCGAGGCGATCGCCCCGCTCGAGGGCACGCCCGGCTACGTGGCGCTGCGCGGTGCGGCCGACTACCTCGTCGCCTCGATCCCCGCCGTTCCCGCCGCGCTCGGCGACTGACGGTCGGCCGCCGCGAGCTCAGCGGCGACGGAGGCGTCGAAGCTGCGCCTCGACCTGTGGGCGAGCCCGACGGCGGCCGCCCCGCTCGAGGATCGCCGCCTGCAGCGACTCGAGGGCGCGGACCACGACCGCGACGTCGGGGTCCTGGCCCCGGCCGATGCACTCCTCCACCCAGGCGGCCACCCCGAGGTGCCCCCGAGCCCCGTTGCACCGACGGCAAGCGGCGACCTCGTTCTCGATCCAACTCGGGCCGCCACGGACCCGGGGCACGAGGTGTTCGGTGGTGGCGCGTTCGAGCCCGACCTCGAGCGGCCGCCGGCACCAGACGCACGCCGCGCCATCGCGCTCGAGGATCTTGGCGAGACGGGCACGTCGGTCGAGCGCGCGAGCGGGCCGGTCCGACGTCTCCATGCGCCGAGCCTGCCGTGCGGCGGGGCACAATGCGCACGTGAACGGCCGGTTCGCCCCGTCGCCGACGGGACCGCTGCACCTCGGGAACCTGCGGACCGCGATCGCTGCGTACCTCGCGGCGAGAGCGTCGGGGCTCGGGTTCGTGGTGCGCATGGAGGACCTCGACCAGGTCACGTCGTCGGTGACGCACGAGGAACGCCAACTCGCCGACCTCGCCGCGCTCGGCGTGCATCCCGACGGTCCGATGGTCCGCCAGAGCGAGCGGGGCGACCGGTACCGGGCTGCGCTCGACCGACTCGAGGCCGCCGGGCTCGTCTACCCCTGCTTCTGCACCCGTCGCGAGATCCGGGCCGAGATCGACGCTGCCGCTGCTGCCCCCCACGGACTCCGACCCGACGGCGCCTACCCGGGAACCTGCCGGGACCTCGGTCCCGACGAACGGGCGGCGCGTGCGGCCGCCGGTCGGCGGCCGGCGCTGCGGCTGCGGGCGGGTGGCGCACACGTCTCGGTCGTCGACCTGCTCGCCGGGGCCACGGCGGGGCTCGTGGACGACGTCGTGCTCGCCCGCTCGGACGGGGTGGCCGCCTACAACCTCGCCGTGGTGGTCGACGACGCAGCCCAGCAGATCTCCCAGGTGGTGCGCGGCGACGACCTGCTGTCGTCGACGCCACGCCAGGTCCTGCTGCAGCGTCTCCTCGGGCTGCCGACCCCCACCTACCTGCACGTCCCGCTCGTCGTCGGCGCCGACGGCGCCCGGCTCGCGAAACGGCACGGCGCGGTGACACTCGCCGAGGTGGTCGGGGCGCGCACCGGCGCTGCGCGCCGCGATCGGCTCGTCGCGGTGTGCTCGACGTTGTGCCGCAGCCTGGGCGTGCTCGGTGCCGACGAGCGGGTCGCACCCGAGGACCTCGCCGGCCTCGCCGCGCGCTGCGACCTCGCGAACCTCGACCGGGCGCCGGTCCGCTGGAACGATCTCGCCGCTGCGCTCGGGTGAGCCGCGCCGCGCGGGCTCAGCGCTGACAGGTCGGGCAGG
>VGBO01000093.1 GCA_016870475.1 Actinomycetota bacterium
ATGGTTTCGTCGGCGCCGAGCTGCCGCAGGCGTTCGCATTTCTCGTCGGTTCCTGCGGCCGCGACGACCCGTGCGCCCGCAAGCTTGGCCAGCAGGAGGGCACTCGTGCCGACGCCGCCGGACGCGCCGAGGATCAACACCGAGTCACCCTCACCGACCTCGCCGCGGGTGAACATCATCCGGTGTGCGGTGCCGTAGGCAACCGGTAGGCACGATGCGTCGACTGCGCTCACGTCGTCCGGGAGCGGGATGAGCTGGGACTGGTCGACCACCACGTACTCGGCGTAGGCACCCCAGCGGGTGTCTCCGATCATCCAGAATCGGCCGGTGGCCTCGTCGGTGAGCACCGGGTCGACGAGCACCCGATCGCCGGGTGACCAGCCCTCGACACCATGGCCGAGTCGGTCGACGGTGCCCGCGGCGTCGCATCCCGGCACCATCGGCAACGGGACCTTGATGCCCGGCATGCCACGCCGGGTGAAGATGTCGTGGTAGTTGAGGGAGCACGCCTCGACCTTGATGCGCACCTCGCCCGGGCCGGGCTCGGGATCGTCGACTTCGCCGAACCGCATGACGTCGATGTCGCCGTGTTCTGGGAACCAGACAGCTTTCATGATCGACCGCCCCGTTCGAGTCGCGTGCTGCAGGCCGCCCATTATGTCAGGTCGGCGGAGAGCCACCGATAGGGTCCGATCATGCGGAACGTGCTGATAACTGGGGCTGCGAGCGGTATCGGTCGGGCGACCGTGGCGGCGTTCGCAGCCGCCGGTGATCGCGTTGTCGCGGGTGTTCGCCGCCCGGGTTCCGCCCCTGATGTCGCCGGTGCGACGGTCGTCGAGCTCGACGTCTGCGACGATGACTCGGTCGAACGCGCCGTGGTGGAGAACGGGCCGTTCGACGTGGTGGTGAACAACGCAGGAATCTCGCGCAGCGGCCCGGTTGAGACAATCGACTGGGATGTGGCGCGCGCCCAGTTCGAGACCAACTACTGGGGGGCGCTCCGGGTGATCCGTGCCGCCCTCCCGGCGATGCGCGAACGACGGAACGGACTCGTGGTCAACCTCTCGACGGTCGGCGCACGCACCCCGGCGCGTGGCTACCACGCCTTCTACCAGGGATCGAAGCAGGCCTTGCAGGCCGCAAGTCAGGCGCTCGCTTGGGAGGTCGAACCGTTCGGGATCCGCGTCGTGCTCATCGAGCCGGGATTCGTGTCGACCAACATCTTCGAAGCGGGCGGGTACGGGGAAGCGCCGCCGGTGTCGCCGTACGCCGCTGACGAGGCGTGGGTGCGCCGTTTCTTCGTGGAGGGAGCCGCTGCGGTCGGGATCCCGTCCGATCACGTCGCCCGAGCCATCGTGGATCTTGCGTCGCAGTCGGGTGCGCTCGACTTGCACCAGCCGGTCGGCGACGACGCTCGGGCTGGGATCGAGGCTGCGCAGGCGCTCACGTTCGAGGCTTGGCGTGCGGGCGCACAGTCGCGCATCGCAGCGCTCGTCGGCGAACGACCCTCGACTCCCGCCTGACCGGGTTCGCTCACCGAGGTCACGAGCCGTCGGCGAGTCTGATTTGGGTCAGGCTCATGGCCTCCTGATCCTTGCGCTCGTGTTGTGGGTGACGGGCTCGGCAACGACAACGTCACCACCGCCTTCGTTTCGGGTTCGACCGTGTACGTGTCGACCTGGGCCGGCGAGTTCTACACGGCGTTCGTCGTGCGCAAGGTGGACGGGGTGTGGGGCAGGCCGAATTGCTCGATATGTCGGCACTCGTGCAGAACCCTTCACCGGAGAGCGGGCTCGTCGGTCTGGCGTGTGCCGGGCGCAGCGCCTGCGTCGTGGCCGGGTACTACAACGGCGCGTCGCGGTATGAGGCGTTCACGGTGGTGCTGTCGTCGGGGGTCTGGGGTGCTGCGCAGCCGGTGACGTTCCCGGCGGGAATGCGGGCGACGACCGGCAGCGGTGAGGAATGGCTCTCGCATGTCACGTGCGTGCCGGGCGGTTCGTGTGTGGTCGTCGGGAACTTCCCACCGGCCGGTGCGCCGAGCGGGTTGCGGGTGTTCACCATGACCGTCACCGGCCTCGGGGCGGTCTCGCCGGCACCCGTCAGTCCCACGTACACGGGCTGATCCCGGCCGACGCGCTCGTGTCGGGTGGGGCAGGATGCTCCCATGCCGATCACCGTTGACGTCTCCTACCCCGCCGACGGTGTCGGCCTGATCGTCTTCGCCGACCCGCCGCGGAACTTCGGCAGCGGCGAGCTCGCCGAACGGATCATGGACGCCGTCGGTGAGGTCGAACGAGCGGGCTGCAAGGTGTTCGTGCTGGCGTCGGACACACCCGGGTGCTTCATCGCCCACTGGTCGCTGCAGTTCATCCTCGACCGGCAGGCGGCCGCCGACGCCGCAGGCAACATGCTGCCCCCGCCCGTGCCACGGATCTTCGAACGGATCGGGGCGACGTCGATGATCTCGATCGCTGCGAACAACGGCCAGGCGTGGGGCGGCGGGGCGGAGCTGTCGTGGGCGTGCGACCTGCGCATCGCTGCGGCCTCGGCCACCTACGGCCAACCGGAGGTGGGGCTCGGGATCATCCCCGGTGCGGGCGGCACGACCCGGCTCGCCCGCCTGATCGGGCCGACGAAGTGCCTCGAGATGATCCTCGACGGCCGCCCGATCAGCGCCGCGGAGGCGTTGCAGCTCGGGGCGATCAACAAGGTCGTGCCCGACGACCGGCTGCGCGACGAGGCGGTCGCGTGGGCGGCGCACATCGCCCGCTGGCCGGCGTGGTCGCTCGAGGCGTGCAAGCGGAGTTTCGTCGACGGCCGTGACCTCCCCCTCGACGCAGCGGGGCGGAACGAGTCGCAGATCTTCGGTGCGATGGCCCGCCGCACCGACGCGCAGACGCTGTTGCGCGAGGTGCAGGCCCGTTACGACGCCGGCATGGACTCCTACGACGCGATCGGCCTGCCCCGCCCTACCGCGGGCTGACCCGGGGTCGGTACGATCGGCCCGTGGTCAAGTGTCTGGTGAACGGGGCGATCGACGAGGCGACCCGGCAGGTGGTGGTCGACGGGTTGTGCCGCCTCGACGCGGAACAGTTCGGCGGCACCGGTGCGGTGACCGTGGAGTTCATCGAGATCCCTGACGGCCGCTGGTTCACCGCAGGTCGGCCGTCGAAGGCGTCGATGGTGCTCGGTACGGTGCCTGCCGGCACCCCCCAGGACGTGCGGATCGCCTACATGGACGCCGTCGCCCGGCTGTTCGCCACGGCCACCGGCACCGACTACCACGACGTGATGGTGTCGGCCCCCGACCGGAAGGGTTCCTGACTGTGCCGCTCTACCGATGCACCACCCCGGTCGGCACGCTCGACGACACGGGTCGCCAGCGGATCGCCGAGACGATCACCGCCATCCACTGCGACCTCACCGGCGCACCGCCGACGTTCGTGCACGTGCAGTTCTTCGACGGTCCCGAACCGACGTTGCACGGTGGGATCCGAGCTGGCCGCGACGCGACGCTCACCGACCGTCTCATCGAACGGTGCGTGCGCGAGGTCGGTGCGATCGCCGGGGTGGAGTTCTCCATGCGGACCACGGCGACGAACGCCTCATCGATCTTCGAGGGCGGTCGGGTGTTCCCCGAACCGGGCGAGGAAGCCGCGTGGCTCGACGCCCGTTGAGGGCGCGCCGATAGCCTCTCGGGATGCGTTGGCGCTCCCTGCTCGTCGTCGTCCCGCTGCTCGTGGCCTGACTGGTCGGTTCCACGGTCACCGGTGCGACGCCGTCGGCGTGGACCGAGATCGGTGCGCCGATCACCGGTGGGGCGAACGACGACCTCACCGGCTGGGGGATCGCTGTCTCGGGTGACGGGTCGCGCATCGCGATCGGCAGCACCGAGGACGGCACCGGGAACGGTCGCGTGGAGGTGCTCGACTGGAACGGCACGGCATGGACCCAGGTCGGTGCGACGCTCGGCGGCGACATCGACGGCAACGTGAACAACGCCGTGTTCGGCCATGCGATCGCGCTGTCGGGATCGGGTTCCCGCCTGGCGGTCGGCGCGCCCGATGCTGCGTCGGGTGCCGGCAAGGTCCAGGCCTACGACTGGAACGGTGTCGGGTGGGTGCAGGCTGGTGGCGACATCGACGGCGTGTCGGGGGGAGATCGGTCCGGGCGTGCAGTTGGGCTGTCGGCCGACGGCATGGTGGTCGCCATCGGCGCGCCGTTCCGTGACGGTGCAGGAAGTAGGCGCGGACAGGTGCGGGTGTTCGGGTGGAGCGGGTCGGCGTGGATGCAGGTCGGGGCCGACCTCGACGGAACCGAGGACGGTGCCGACTTCGGCTATGCGATCGCGCTGTCGGCCGACGGGTTGCGACTCGTCGTCGGTGTGCCGTACGCATCCGTCGGCGGCGCGGCGTCAGGTCAGGCGTTCGCGTTCGACTGGAACGGTTCGGCGTGGGTGCAGGCCGGGGCGAGCATCGGCGGTCTCACCACGAACAGTTTCGCAGGACGCTCGATCGCTCTCTCAGGGTCCGGTACCCGTCTCCTCTTCGGCGCCCCCTACGACGGAGCCGGATCGACCGCAATCGGTCTCGTGCGGGTCTTCGACTTCCCCCGCCCCGGTCGCCCCCGCGTACACGGGCTGAAGGCGCCGGGGTCACCGTTGGTTCGCTGCCGTCGGTGACATGTCCTAAACGGCATCGCAGCGGGGGCAGAAGAGCCCGCTGAGTCGACGGTGCTGACCCGATGAGTCGGTACGGTTCGGGCGTGGAACAACCCCCGACCCCGCCGCAGGGCCCGCCGCCTCCACCGCCGTCGGTGCCGGCCGTGGCACAGAAGCCGGAGAAGGTGGTCCTCACCATCGGCGACATCCTCGTGTCACCGTCGTGGGTGGTGACGCCGAACGGGACCGCGCCGCTGGTGGGGTCGCAGTGGACGGTGCTCGACAACACGCGCGTCGAGAAGTACCTCTCCGGGTGGACGGTCTTCTGGGCGATCTTCCTGGCGTTCTTCTTCCTCGTGGGACTCCTGCTGCTGTTCTTCCGGAAGGAACGCATCGTCGGGTACGTGCACGTGACCGTGGTGAGCGGTCACGTCATGCACACGACCCAGCTTCCCGTCGCCCATCCGATCGACGTCGACCGGGCTCGAGCCATCGTGCACCGCGCCCAGGTCATGGCCGCCGCCGCCCGCCGCTGAGGAACCAGTCGCACCCATGGCACGAGTCATCCCCGAGGACTTCGACGACGCAACGATGGCCAACGACGCCGAGCGTCGTGTGCTGCGAGCCCTCGCCCAGGACCTGAGCGACGAGTGGTTGGTGCTGCCATCGGTCTCGCTCTGGAAGGACCCGAGCGGTGGCAGGACGGCCGATTTCGAGATCGACGTCCTCCTCGTGCACGCGCGCGACGGCATGGTCGTCCTCGAGGTGAAGGGGTATCAGGATCAACACCTCGAGGTCCGGAACGGGCAATGGTTCGCCCGGGGCCGTCC
>VGBO01000094.1 GCA_016870475.1 Actinomycetota bacterium
GCCGATGTTGACGTAGCACGGCATCATGATCACGCCCGGCTCAAGGTGCGAGCCGTACCGGGCCGACGCACCGGGCACCACCCGGACGCCCTGCGCCTGGTAGTTGTGCTTCAGCGGGATCTTGTCGGCGTACTCGAAGGGGCCGACCTCCATCGTCTCCATACGGGCGAGCGGGAACAGCAGCAGGATCGCCTGCTTCAACCACTCGTGGACGACGACGCCACCGTCCCGTCCGATCTCGGCGACGCGCGCCTCACCCCGGTCGAGGAGGTCGACCGCCTCGAGCACGGTCGCCCGCACGTCGGGATCGGCGGTGTCGAGGTTGGCCCGGTCGGCCCAGAGCGCTTCGATGCGGGTGCGGAGGTCGGTCACGAGCAGCAATGGTAGTGGCCGTCGGCGCAGGCCTCAGGCGCCGTCGGGCACCCGGACACCGACCCGCTCGGCCATGAGCCGGAGCCGGTCGTCGGGCTGCACCATCGCAACCCGCACGTGTCCCGCTCCGGCGGCGCCGTAGAACTCTCCCGGGCTGACGAGTGCGCCGGCCTCGCGGGCGAGTCGCTCCGTCAGCGCCCACGCGTCGCCGCCCGGTGCGGGCACCCACAGGTAGAACCCGCCCTCCGGCATCGGCGCCTCGACGCCGAGCGCGGCGAGCACCGTACGACCGAGTTCGAGACGGGCGTGGTACGTGCGACGCTGGGCCTCGACGTGAGCGTCGTCGTCGAGGGCGACCACGGCACCGGCCTGCACCGGACCCGGCACCATCATCCCGACGTGCTTGCGCACCTCGCGCAGGTACTCGACGAGCTCCCGGTCGCCCGCATAGAAGCCGACCCGGCCACCCGCGAAGTTCGACCGCTTCGACAGTGAGTGGACCGCGACCACGCCCTCGGTGCCGTTCCGCAGGATCGTTCGGCGCTCCCCCGCCCACGTGAACTCCACGTAGCACTCGTCGGAGAACACGGGCACACCGTGCGCCCGCCCCCACGCCACGGCGGCGTCGAGGTCGTCGAGACCACCGGCGGGATTCCCCGGGGTGTTCACCCACAGACAGAGCGCCCGGGCCGCGTCGTCGGGGTCGATGGAGGACAGGTCGATCCGCCACCGCTCGTCGACGCGCACCGGGACAGGGCGACACCCGGCGAGGATCGCACCCATCTCGTAGCTGGGGTACGCGACCTCCGGGTACAGGATCGTGTCGCGGTCGGGCGTCCGCAGGTGCAACCACTGCGGCAGCGTTGCGACGAACTCCTTCGTGCCGATGCAGACCGCAACGTCGGCGGCAGGCACCGTCACCCCGAGCCGACGGTGCATCCACCGGGCGACGGCGTCGCGTAGGGCGGGCGTCCCGATCGAGGGCGGGTACCCGCGTTCGGCGTCGGAGGCCGCCATCGCCGCCACGACCGCCGGCGGCGGCGGATCGACCGGGGTACCGATCGAGAGATCGACCGCTCCACCCGGATGGGCGTCGGCGAGCGCCTTGCAGGCGTCGAGCCGGTCGTAGGGGTAGGGCGGGGGGACGAAACCTGCGCTCACGGCTCCATCCTGCCCCCGACGGCGGTCCCGACCACGAATTCCTCGAGCCGGGCGCGACCCGCCGGTTCGAGACGGACCCGGAGGCGGAAACCGCCCTCGTCGGCCGTCTCCACGAGCACCTCGCCCTCGCGGTGGGCGATCGCTACCGCGTCGCCACGGTCGAAGGGGATGCAGAGCTCGGTGATCTCGGTCCGGCCACGGAGCCGGCGACCGATCACGGTGAGGAGCTCGTCGACCCCCTCGCCGGTACGCGCCGAGATCGCGACGGCGCCGTGGTGGCGTTCGACGAGATGTTCCGCCGCAGCGACGTCGATCTTGTTGAACGCGAGCAGTTCGGGGACGTCGCCAGCTCCGATCTCGCCGAGCACCTCGCGCACCGCGTCGATCTGCCCCTCCGGGTCGGGGCTCGTCGAGTCGACCACGTGCACCAGCAGATCGGCACCGATCACCACGTCGAGCGTCGTGGTGAACGCCTCCACGAGCTGGTGCGGCAGTTTCCGCACGAACCCGACCGTGTCGGTGACGAGCACGGTCTCACCGCCGGGGAGCTGCAGTCGCCGGGTCGTGGCGTCGAGCGTGGCGAAGAGCCGGTCCTCGACGAGCACGCCGGCGCTGGTGAGGTGGTTGAGCAGCGTCGACTTCCCGGCGTTGGTGTACCCGACGATCGCGATGCGCCCGAACCGTGACCGGGCCCGAGACTTCGCCTGCACGCCCCGATGGCGGCGGACCTCGCCGAGGTCCCGTTCGAGCTTGTGCATGCGCCGCACGAGACGACGCCGGTCGACCTCGAGCTGGGTCTCACCGGGTCCGCGGGTACCGATGCCACCACCCTGCTGCGAGAGCGCGGTTCCCCTCCCCCGCAGGCGCGGCAGCCGGTATCGGAGCATGGCCAGCTCCACCTGGGCCCGCCCCTCGGGGCTCGCAGCGTTCTGGGCGAAGATGTCGAGGATCACCGCCGTCCGGTCGAGCGCCGTGCGGCCGAGGATCTTCTCGAGGTTCTTCTGCTGGGCGGGCGTGAGCTCATCGTCGAACACGACCGTGTCCGCGTCGACCTCCTCCGCGATCCGTCGCACCTCCTCCGCCTTGCCGCTGCCGATGTAGGTGGCCGGATCGGGCGAGTGGCGGCGTTGCACGACCCGGGCGACGGCGTCGGCCCCGGCGGTGTCCACGAGGAGGGCGAGCTCGTCGAGGGATTCCTCGACGTCGTCGCCGGTCAGCGAAGGCACGATCATGCCGACGAGCACGATCTGCTCACGGAACGTGCGCTCGATGAGCCCGCCGGACGCGCCACCGAACTCGCCGAACGCCCCGCGGTGCGTCCCGGCGCCGTCCCGCTCGGCGCGGCGGTTCATCGCTGCAGACCGTTCGCCGCCGGATCGACCGTGGCGATGAACTCCGATGGTCCGACGAGGGTGATCCGGTCGCCGACCCGCACCTCGACGTCGCCGCCGGGCATGTGCACCACGACGCGAGGCCCGACGATCCCCCACCGGTGGGCGACCGTCGCCGCCGCCGATGCCCCGGTACCGCAGGCCTCGGTGACGCCGGCGCCCCGCTCCCACACGGTGAGGTCGAGTTCGTCGACACGACCCGGCGTCGGGGCGATGAACTCGACGTTCATGCCGTCGGGGAAGTCGGCCTCGAGCAACGTGCCGACCGCCGCCACATCGACCGCCCAGGGATCAAGGACCTCGCACACGAGGTGGGGGTTCCCGATGTCGGCCGTCTCGACCCGTCGATCCTTCGTCGCGGCGGATGCAGCCGCCGACGGCGCCCACCGCGGCCCGGCCGTGACGGGACCCATGTCGACCTCGACCTGAACCGTCCGGGGCGCGCCGTCGCCCCCTGTCGGGGCGTGCACGACGACGGTGCGCAACCCGGCGTCGGTGTCGATGCTGCGGGTCGCCGGCCAGGCCTGGGGCGGATCCGCGCGCACGAGCGCGTGAGCAGCGCACCGGACGCCGTTGCCGCTCATGGCCGCCCGGCTCCCGTCGCTGTTGAACAGAACCATGCGGGCGTCCGCACCGCCCGCCGCCTCGCCGCGCAGGAGCACGAGCAAGCCGTCGGCCCCGACGCCACGACGCCGGTCGCACAGCGCCCGCGCGTCGTCGGGCCCGAGGTCGGGCGCGTCGAGTGCGACGAGGAAGTCGTTGCCGAGACCGTGCAGCTTCGCGAGGCGCATCACGACCAGCATCCCAGGATCGCGGCCTCCGCACCCACCGGTGCGACCCAGGTGACGCGCGGGTCCCGGCGGAACCACCGCTGCTGGCGGCGCGCGAAGGTGCGTGTGCGGCGTTCTGCGAGGTCGACGGCCCCGGCGAGCGAGCACCGTCCGTCGAGGTGCAGCGCCAGCTCCTTGTACCCGAGCGCCTGCGCGGCGGTCGTCGACCAGCCCTCGGGTCGGGACCGCAACGCAGCGACCTCGTCGAGGAATCCGGCGTCGAGCTGACGTCGGTAGCGTTCGGCGATCCGCTCGTCGAGCGTCGGACGATCGATGTCGATGCCGACGAGGCGGATCCGGGTCGGCGGGTAGGCCTCGAGTCCCGGGCCGAAGGTCGAGAACGGCCGACCGCTCCCGACGGTGACCTCGAGCGCCCGTACGATCCGTCGACGGTTCGTCGGCTCCATGCGCGCCGCCGCGACGGGGTCGAGGTCGGCGAGCCTGCGGTGGAGGACCCCCGTGTCGGGCTCCGCCTCGAGCGACGCAGCGACCTCGGGGAAGCGGCCCGGCAGGGTGAGTTCGTCGACGACCGCCGAGAGGTAGAGCCCGGTCCCGCCGACGAGCAGCGCCCGTCGACCGCGACGCTCGATGTCGGCGAGAGCCGCACGGGCGAGCTCCTGGTAGGCGCCGACGCTGAAGGACTACGCCGGGTCGGCGACGTCGAGGAGATGGTGCGGCACCTCGGCGCGCTCGGCCGCGGACGGTTTCGCGGTGCCGATGTCCATGCCTCGGTAGACCTGCATCGAGTCCACCGAGACGATCTCCACGTCGCCGAGTCGCCGGGCGACGGCGAGGGCGACGTCGGACTTGCCCGAGGCGGTCGGACCGACGAGGGCGACCGGGACGGCCACGGTCAGACGCCGAGCTCGTCGAGTGCGGCGTGCAGTTCGAGGCGCACCGGGTCGGGCTCGGCGAGACCGACGAGCTCGAAGAAGCGCGGCAGCACCTCGGGTCCGTACGCCGCAGCGAGGCTGCGGGCCGCGGCGGCGAAGTCGCGGTAGGGGTCGCCGGCGGCGATCGACGCCGCCTCGACCAGACCGTGCCAGACCAGACGGCCGGCGGGGTCGACGTCGACGGTGATCCCGTCGAGACGGGCGCCCCCGAGGGTGACGACGTCGGAGACCGCGGCGCGGGTCGCCGTGAGCGCGGCGAGTCGACGGACGTGGTCGAGGAGCGCCGCCGGTCCGGTGGCACGGGCGATCCGGTCGACCGTCGTGATCGTCGCCGGGCAGCCCGTCGGGTCGAGCGTGTGCACCGCCCGGATCGCTGCGGCGAGAGCGTCGGTCACCTCCTCGACGCGACTGCGCACGGCGGGGTCGTCGGCCGGCAGCCCGCCGGGAAGCACCGTGGTGCGGTCGCGCGTGGGATGGGCGC
>VGBO01000095.1 GCA_016870475.1 Actinomycetota bacterium
CACGCCGCCTGGTCCCGGATCGCCCCGACGGGTACCAGCTCGCCGATCGTGGCGGGGGCGGCGAGCTGCGCGACGACGTGCCCGGTGGCGACCGTGTCGGCGACCACGAGGTCGTACGCACCACGGCGCACCTCGAACGCGAGCTTGCCGATCGTGAGGATCTCGCGTACCCCGGGCGCGGCGGTCGCGACGAAGTCGAAGATCGCCGCCAGCGGAGCCAACCGGCCCACGGCGGGCACGTGCAGGTACCGGCGCAGGTACTCGCGCAGCGAGGCTTCCGTGTCCATCGCCATGGCGTCGAGACGCGGGCCGACCCGACGCGGTTCGTACCCGACGGGCCCGACGCCGAGCGCTGCGGCGAGCGCCCCGGTGGCGTCGACCTCGCAGGCGAGCACCCGACGGCCGGATTCGGCGGCCGCCGTGGCGATCGCGGCGGCGACGGTGGTCTTGCCGACCCCGCCTTTGCCCGTGACGACCACCAGGCGGCGATCGAGCAGCGGGACGGTCACCGGGAGATCAGCGGTCGGCGGCGAAGCCGATCGTCCGACCACCTTCGGGTCGGCCGAGCTCGGCGTACGCGATGCGCTGTGCGGGCACGCCGACGGTGCGGCCGTCCTTGTCGGTCAGCCAGAGCACCGCCATCGTGCCGGCCAGCGCGGCGTCGAGGTCGGCCCGCACCGCGTCACGGTCGGCGTCGCCGAGGTCGACCACGAGTTCCTTGGGGGTGTCGGTGACCCCGATGCGCACGTCCACGCCATCCATCCCTTCGACGGTCCTCGACGAACCTAGAGGATCTTGAGTGCCGGGCGGTACAGCTTGGTCGGCCGGAGTTCGACGTCGATCCGCTCGGCGATCGCCGCGATGGCGAGGGAGGCCTCCCCCTCGGGATCGAGCGCCATGACCGGCCGCCCGTTGTCCGAACCGGCCCGCAGCGCAGGCACGAGCGGCACCTGGCCGAGCAGGGGAACCTCGAGCCGCTCGGCGAGCTCCGTGCCGCCGCCGGCGCCGAAGATCTCGTAGCGACGACCGTCGTCACCGGTGAACCAGCTCATGTTCTCGATCACCCCGCGCACGTCGAGGTGGACCTTCTCGGCCATGAACGCGACGCGTTGGGCGACCTTCTGCGCGGCGGCCTGCGGGGTGGTGACGACGAAGACCTCACCACGGGGCAGGAACTGGGCGAGCGACAGGGAGATGTCGCCGGTGCCCGGTGGCAGGTCGACGACGAGGTAGTCCGGCTCGTCCCAGTAGACGTCGGTGAGGAACTGCTCGAGCGCCTTGTGCAGCATCGGGCCGCGCCAGATCACCGGCTGGTCCTCCTCCACGAAGAACCCCATCGAGATGCAGCGGACCCCGTGGACCTCCGGAGGTACGAGCATCGAGTCGATGACGACCGGCGGCCGGTCCACTCCGAGCATCCGGGGGATCGAGAACCCCCAGACGTCGGCGTCGACGACGGCCACGCGATGTCCCCGCCGAGCGAGGGCGATCGCAAGGTTCGCGGTGAGCGAGGACTTGCCGACCCCGCCCTTGCCCGAGGCGATCATCAGGCAGCGGGTACGGCTGGCGGGGTCGGCGAAGGGGATCGCCCGACCCTGGGCATGCCCGTGCGCCGGAGCGGAGCCGGCGGTCGCCGCCGGGTCGCCGTGGAGCTTGGCGCGCAGCGCCGCCCGTTCGTCGTCGGTCATGACGGTGAAGTCGAGGTCGACGCGGGCGACGCCGTCGAGCGCGACGATGGCCTGCTGTACGCGGCTCGTGATCTCCGCCCGCAGCGGGCATCCGGCGATCGTGAGTGCGACGGTCACTGCGACGGCGCCGTCCGGATCGATGCGGATCGTGCGCACCATGTCGAGGTCGACGATCGAACGGCGCAGCTCGGGGTCCTCCACCGGACGGAGGGCGTCGAGGACCTGGGCTTCGGTGACGGTCATGGTCTCCCCGGGGTCGAGGGATTTCTCCTATCGGGATAGGTAGAATACCGGCGTGTCCCGGCCTGCCCTGAATCCGACCGAGTTCGCCTCCACCGTGACGGCGATCTCGTCCGCGTTCGGTGATCCGACCCGACGCGACATCTTCCTCGCGGTCCACGACGCGGCCGACGGTCTCACCGCCGCCGAGGTCGCCGGCGCGTTCGGCCTCCACGTGAACGTCGCCCGACATCACCTCGACAAGCTCGCCGCCGGCGGGTACGTCGAGGTCGTCGTCGGTCGGGCAGCGGGACGCACCGGCGCCGGGCGGCCGTCGAAGCGCTACCGCGCCACCGAGGCCGACCTGACCCCCCACGTCGACGTACGCCACGACGCCGTGCTCGTCAACCTCCTCAAGCGGGCCCTCACCCTGCTCCCCCGCGAACAGGCGGAGCGCCTCGCCGAGGAGGTCGGCGAGGAGTACGGACGGGAGATGGCCTCGTCGATGGGCGACATCGCCGAGAGCCAGCGGAGCTTCCGGGCCGCACTCCACGTCGTCGCCGACGCCATGACCGCCCACGGCTTCGCCGCACGCGTCGACGAGTTGCGCATCGTCGCCGAGCACTGCCCCTTCGGAGGGGCCGACGTCGTGCACCCGGTCATCTGCGCCGTCGACCGCGGCATGATCCGCGGCATGATGACCGCATTGCACGGGGCGGGGGATCCGGTGCTCGGCGGTTCCCTGCTCGCCGGCGACATCGCCTGCGACTTCGAGGTCGCCGCCGCCGACTGAGCGGTCAGCCCGCCAGCGCCTCGCGCACCCCGAACCCGTCGAGGAGCTGCAGCATCAGCGGCGGCGGATCGAGCGCCTCGAGCGCGGCGAGCTCCGTCCGGGCCGCGTCGAGCTCACCGGCCCGGAACAGCACGATCGTGCGGAACGCCCGCGCATCGGCGTAGCCGGGATCGGCGGCGACGGCCGCCTCGATGTTGCGCCGACCCTCCGCAGCGAGCCGTTCGTCGCCGGTACGGACGAGCAACCAGCCCCGGTAGGCGAGCGCCTCTGCGTTGGACGGCTGCGCCGCGAGCACGCCGTCGTAACAGCGCACGGCGTCGAGGAGCGTCCCGGCCGACCCGCGCACGGCCGTGGCGGCGAGCTCGGAGCACTCGAGGAGCTGCTGTCGGCTCGAGGCGCGGACGTCGCCGGTGAGCCCGGCCGTCGACGTGCGGGTGCCCGCCGTGCGGGCCACCACCACACCGGAAGCGATCGCCGCCAGGAGCACGACCGCTGCGACGACCGCCCGCCTCCACGGCGAACGGACCCGGGAGGGCGGGGCGACCGCCGGCCGACGTTGCTCGATCGCCCGCAGCACCTCCGCCGTGCGCCGCACGTAATCGGCCCGCAGCGCTGCGTGGTCGGACGGGTCGAGATCCCCCGCGGCGAGCTCGCGGTCGAGGTCGAGCAGCGATCGGGCGAGGAAGTCGCGTTCCGCCTCGAGGTCCCGCTCGGTCACGACTCCCCCGTCGCCTCGGCCCGCTCCGCGAGGAACGACGCGACGAGGTCCTCGTCGGCCGCGTCCGGGTCGCCGTCGGCGAGGGGGTCACGCCAGCGCCAGAGCACGAACCCGAGCGCGGCAACGGACACGACACCGACGGCGACGGGCACGACCCACACGAGGGAGACGACACCCTGCGACGGCGGCGCGAGCAGCACCTCGTTCCCGAACCGATCGGTGATCCGGGCGCGTACCTCTGCATCGGTCGCACCGGCGTCGACGAGGCGGGCGATCTCCTGTCGCACGTTGACTGCGGCGGGGGTCGTCGACTCGGCCACCGACTGGCCGGCGCACTGCGGGCAGGCGAACTCCTCGGCGAGGTCACGGGCGCGTTGCTCGTCGGTGCGTGGGCCGCCGTCGGCGATCATGCCGACGGACAGCGCGACGGCGATCGCCCCGAGTGCGACGACCCACAGGGCACCGAGGACACGCCGGCTCACGAGCCGACCCCGGCGAGCAGGGCGTCGATCAGCGCGTCGAGCCCATCGGCGGTGACCCCGCCGCGGATCTTGCCCACGACGACGCCGCTCGGCGCGACGAGGATCGACTCGGGCACCTTCGTCACGCCGTAGTCGACGGCGGCGCGGCCGCCGTCGTCGAGGAGCACGGGCCAGTCCCCGCCGTTGCGGTCGAAGAACGTCCGGGTCGCGGCCGCTTCTCCCGGTCCGCCGAACACCACCGACAGGACCCGACGGTCGCCATCGCCGTGACGTTCCGCGAACTCGACGAGTTCGGGATGCTCCCGCACGCACGGCGGGCACCACGTCGCGAAGAAGTTCACGATGACCCAGGCTCCGCGGTCACGGTCGAGGTCGTAGGTCGAGCCGTCGATCGTCGGGCCGACGAGCGCGGGCGCGAGCTCGCCGTCCAGCGGAGACGGCGCCATGGCGGCGGTGTCGTCCTCGCGACCGAGCAGCCCGATCACGAGCACGCCCGTGAACGCCGCGAGCACCACGGCGACCGCGAGCGCCGCACGACGGGCGGTCATGCCACACCGGCCACCGGCGCAGAGACCGGTTCGGTCGGCCGACGACGCCGTCCGGGGAACGCCGCGAGCAGCGTGCCAACCGCCATGAGCCCCCCGCCGAGCCACATCCAGCTCACGAGCGGCTGGATGATGACCCGGATCACCGCCGGACCGTCCCCGATCGGCAGGGGCTGTTCGAGCGTGAGGTACACGTCGTTCCAGAGCGAGGTGCGCACCGACGGCTCTCCGATGCCCTGACCCGCCGACCGGAACATGTTGAAGCTCGGCTCGTGGACGACCTCGTCGTCGACGAGCACCCGGGCCCGCATCGACACCTTCTCGGGGAACTCCACGGTCTCCGAGCCGAGGTAGGTGACGGTGTGCCCCGACAGGGTTGCCTGCTCGCCGACCGCCAACTCGAACTCGCCGTCGACGAGATAGCTCGACGACGCGGCGAGTCCGACGGCCACGAGGACCACACCGAGGTGGACGATCATGCCGCCGTTCGCCCGGCCGACCAGTCC
>VGBO01000096.1 GCA_016870475.1 Actinomycetota bacterium
GACCAGGCGGCGTGGATGCAGGAGATCCTCGCCGACCCGGCCCGCACGGGGGTCGCCGTGGTCGCCACGCCCGATGACCTACCCGTGGCCGAGACGGTCGACCTCGTGACCGCCGTCCGGTCCTCGACCGTCGTCGACGTCGCGGCCGTGGTCGTGAACCGCATGCCGGCTGCCCCCTACGACCTCGGGGTCGCCTCGGCCGCCGACCTGTTCGACCCGGCGACGGTGGCGGCGTTGCGGTCCGAGGTCGGTTCCGGAATCGACGTCGTGGCGGACACCGTGCGCCGTGCCCGTCGCCGCCACGAGCGGGCGGTCGAACTGCTCGCTCCCCTCGACACGCTCCCCGGGCTGGCCCGGTACCGGCTGCCCGAGCTCATCGACCACCCGCCCGGCGCCCGGGCGACGCAGGTGCTCGCCGACCTGATCACGGACGGTCTCTGGTGAAGGACGTGGAGGTCGTGCTCGTGTGCGGGCCCGGCGGGGTGGGCAAGACCACCGTCGCCGCGGCCATCGCGACGGCCACGGCGGTGGCGCGCGACGCCCGCGTCCTCGTCGTCACCGTCGACCCGGCCCGTCGACTCGCGGATGCGCTCGGCATCGCGACCCTCGGCAACGCCGAGACCGTCGTCGCCCCCGACCGGTTCCCGGAGCGGCCGCGGGGAACGCTCAGCGCGGCGATGCTCGACACGGTCGCCTCCTGGGAGGACCTCGTGCGGCGGAACGCCCCCGACGTCGCCACGGCGGAGGCGTTGCTCGCGAACCCGCTCTACCGCACCGTGACCTCCCGGTTCGCACACAGCCACGACTACCTGGCGCTCGAACGGCTCCACGAGCTGCGTGCGTCGGGTCGCTACGACGTCGTGGTCGTCGACACGCCACCGAGCCGTTCGGCGCTCGACGTGCTCGACGCCCCGCGGCGCACCGCCGAGTTCTTCTCGTCACGGCTGCTGCGCTGGCTCGTGCCCGCCGGGCGCACGGCCGCCGCCCGCCCGTTCCGGCTCGTCGCCGACCGTCTGCTCGGCGCACGGTTCGTGGCCGACGTGACCGAGTTCTTCACCCGGCTCGCCACGCTCGAGTCGAGCCTCGTGCGGCGGACGACGGAGATCGAGGCCACGCTGCGCGACGGCACGACGTCCTTCGTCGTCGTCACGACGCCCGAGGACGGCCCTGCGGCCGAGGCGACGGCACTCGCGGCGGCTCTCGGGGAGCGCGGCCTTGCCGTCGACACGGTGGTGTGCAACCGGATCCACGACGACGCCGTGCTCGACCCCGGTGCGCGTGACGCCGCCCGGGCGCTCGGCCGCGCCGCCGACCGGCTCGGCGCCCGCCTGGCGGGGTCGGGCGGGGAGGACGCGGCGGTGCTCGCCCGACTGTTGGCCGAGGCGGGCTCCTCCTTCGCCGACGAACGCGTCGTGGCTGCCCGTCAGCTCCGGGTCGCGGAGGAGTTGGCGGCGCTCGCCCCGCGGGTGGTGCGCCTGCCCCGTCTCGACGGCGCCGTGGGCGACCTCACCGGGCTCGTGGCGCTCGGCTCGCTGCTCCTCGACTGAGCGGGCGCACGTAGGCTCGGGGCGTGTTCAGCCTCGCCGAGCTCGCCCGGGTGCACAGCACCATCGGCGAGGACGACATCGAGCATCTGCAGCGGCTGGTCGCCGGGTGGGCGCTCCTCTCCGACCTGTCGTTCTCGGACCTGCTGCTCGTCGTGCCCGAACGCGACGGCGGTCTGGTGGTCCTCGGTCAGGTCCGGCCCTCGACGAGCCGCACGGTGAACCACACCGACCTGGTCGGCCGGACGCTGCCCCGTGTCGAGCGGCCCCTCGTCGAACGGGCGCTCGTGGACGGGTACGTGGCGACCGGTGAGGAGGGCGGCCCGGACGAACCGCGGCGGGTGGTGGCGGTGCCGGTCCGGCGGGCGGGCACGGTCGTCGCGGTGCTGGTGGCCGAGTCCCCCTCCGAGGGCGGTCGTCGCGTCGGTGGTCTCGAGAAGGCCTACCTCGGGGTGTTCGACCGGTTCGTGACGATGATCGCCGCCGGTTCGTTCCCTTACCCGCACGGCGACGTGCCCATCGACGCCGGTCCCCGGGTCGGCGACGGGGTGCTGGTGCTCGACCGTGAGGGTCGTGTCACCTATGGCTCCCCGAACGCGAACTCGGCGTTGCACCGCCTCGGCGTGCTCGCCCAGGTCGAGGGGCGCACGCTCGCCCAGCTCGGTCTCGACGACGCCGTCGTCCGGGGAGCGACGACGTCGGCCCGACCGCAGGCGACCGAGCTCACTCGGGGGATGAACACCCATGTCGAGGTGCACTGTCTGCCGCTCCTCGACGACGGCGGGCCGGGCGGCAGCCTGCTGCTCGTTCGCGACGTGTCGGCCGTGCGCCGACTCGACCGGCTCCTCGTCTCGAAGGACACCTACATCAGGGAGATCCACCACCGGGTGAAGAACAACTTGCAGACGATCTCGTCGTTGCTGCGGTTGCAGGCCCGGCGCGTCTCCTCCCCGGAGGCCCGTGCGGCCATCGAGGACTCGGTCCGGCGGATCGCGTCGATCGCCGTGGTGCACGAGACCCTCGCCCTCGAGGCGGGCGACGACGTGTCCTTCGGCGAGATCGCCCGGCCGATCGTGCGGATGGCGGAGGAGTCGGTCACCTCGCCGGTGCTGTTCCGTCTCGACGCGGACCCGGTGGCGTTGCCGGCGGAGATCGCGACCCCGCTCGCGCTCGTGCTGACCGAGCTGGTGCAGAACGCCGTTGCGCACGGGTACCCGGCGGGTGCCGCGAAGGGCACCGTCGAGATCACGCTGCGCGTGCACCCGGAACGTCTGACGCTCACCGTGCGCGACGACGGGGTCGGCCTCGACGCGTCGGCCATGACGCCGAGGTCGACCGGTCTCGGCCTGTCGATCATCCGGGCGCTCGTGGAGGGGGAGCTCTGCGGGACGCTCGCCCTCGGAGGCCGCACCGACGGTCAGCCCGGTGCAGAAGCGCTCGTCGACGTCCCGGTCACCCGCCCGACCGCCTGAGGCGGTGCGGGTCCTCGGGGACGATCAGGAGACGTCGCGCCGCCGGCCGAGCCAGGTCTTGCGCAGGCGGCGCCGCTCGTCCTCCGACGTGCCACCCCAGATCCCCGAGTCCTGGTTGGTGAGGAGTGCGAACTCCAGGCAGGGTTCGGTGACCGGACACGCGTCGCACACGAACTTCGCCGAGGCGATCTGCTCGAGGGCCGGACCGGTGGTGCCGACGGGGAAGAACAGGTCCGGGCTCGTGTCCCGACAGGCAGAAAGGTCGCGCCAGTCGTCGTTCTCGGCGGCGAGCGTGAGATTCCTGGATGAGGAGAGAGCCACGGGGATGATCCTTGTAACGCCCAACGGGGACCGAGGGACGGTACCGGCGGCGCGCCCGAGACGCAATGGTCTGTTCACGAAAAGTTCCCGAAAAGCTTATGGAGTGACGAATGTCACTCCGCCGGGGGTGAACGTGATCGTCGCGACCGGGCGCGGTGCGACCACCTCGCCGTCCACCTGCACGGGCACCGGACGGTCGACGGAGATCACGACCGGACCCGAGGCGTCGACGTGCTGCAAGCGGGCGCCGAGCACCCCGCCACGGTCGGCGACCGCACGCAACCCGTCGATGACCGCGGACACGCCGAGGGAGCGCAACAGCAGCACCGAACCCCCCGAGGGGGCACGCCGGGGGAGCAGGTCCACGCCGAGCGGTCCGAGCCACACGTAGGGCGACCGGGCGAGAGCGACGACCCAACGGCCGCGCCGGCGTCGACCGGCCCCGTCGACGACCTCGAGCTGCGGCCCGTTCCGTCCGAGCGGGCCGACGAGCACCTCCGTGCCCAGACACCACAGGAACCACAGCCCCCGCAGCCGATGTTTGCGGGAGGGGTGGGCCTCCGCCCGTGCCACCACCGCCGCGTCGAGACCGACCCCGGCGTTCGCGAGGAAGACTCGGTCGTCGATGCGTCCGACGGTGCCCGCCGCTCGTCGCCCCGACCGCAACGCCCCGACGAGCTGGCGGAGCGCACGGTCGGGTCGGCGGTCGAACCCGAGCGACCTCGCGACGACGTTCGTCGACCCGGCCGGGAACGGCGCCAGCGCCGCCCTGCCCCCGGGTACACCGAGCAGCCCCGACGCCACACCGTTCAGGGTGCCGTCCCCGCCGACGACGACGATCACGTCGGCCCCGGCGTGCTCGCCGCCGAGGGTGGCCGCGTCGCCGGCATGTCCCGTCCGCACCGTGAGCACCTCGGCGGGGAGGTCCCCGAGGGCGCGTGCGACCCGGTCGCCGAGCGTCGGGTCGGCGACGACCGCCGTCGCCACCGGGTTCACCACCACCACGATCTGCATCGCCACGATTCTGCGCCGCGGGGTCGGGCACCGCCGGTGATTTGGCAGAACGCCGCTGCGGGCGCAGAATAATGCAATGCATGTCGTCGTCTGCGTGAAGCAGATCCCGGATCCTGCCGAACCGGGGTCGCTCGACCCGTCCACCAAGACGCTGAAGCGTGACCAGAAGCTGATTCTCGACGAAGCCGACTCCTACGGCGTCGAGATGGCGCTGCAGCTCGTAGACACCGCCGGTGGTGGGACCGTCTCGCTCGTGTCCATGGCGCCGAACGGTGAGACCGCCGGACTGCGCACGGCACTCGCCATGGGCGCCGCCGACGCGATCCTCGTGTCGGACCCGGTGCTTCAGGGCACCGACGCCCTTGGCACCGCCCGGGTGTTGGCCGCGGCGATCGGTCGCTCGAACCCCGACCTGATCCTGACGGCGACGGAGTCCTCCGACGGCTACACGGGCACGGTGCCCATGCAGGTCGCGGAACTGCTCGGCCTGCCGGCCGTCACCTTCGCGAAGTCGGTGAAGGTCGAAGGTTCG
>VGBO01000097.1 GCA_016870475.1 Actinomycetota bacterium
TCGGCCCAGACGATCAACCGTTCGCGGTCGCTGAACCGTGGATGGCAGGTGGTGAGCGTGAGCCGGTCGTCGCCGTTGTCCTCGACCACGTCGATCCGGTCGGGGGTGACGATCTCCGTGCCGGCGCCCCGGTACCGGGCCGACCCGTACGCGGTGTCGACCTCGATCAGGTCGCCGGGCGCGAGCTCGTCGAGCCGGGCGAAGGGGGCACCGTAGGTCGTGCGATGGCCGGCGATGGCCGAGTTGCCGGGCTGGCCGGGGAGCGGGGTGCCCTCGTAGAGGCCCGGGCCGTCGCGCAGGTCGCGGAGGTCGGTGCCCCAGACCACGATCTTGTCGACCCCGATCGCGGGGATCCTGATGCGTGCGACCGGGTCGCCCGGCGCGGGCTCGAACACCGGGGGCGCACCCTCCGACGGTGCGCTCGCCGTACCGGTGACGGGGTCGACGACGGTGGTGAACTGCTCGAGGAGGCTTCGCTGCGCCTGCCGTTCCTGCAGGCCCGTCCCCCAGAGCTGGTAGCCCACGAAGGCGAGGACGAGCGCGCCGCAGACGATCAGTGTGCGCCCGAGGGCGGTGAGCACCCGGGCGATGCGGGAGGGGGCGGCGACGGGGGGCATCGGGACCGTGAGGCTACCGGCGATAACCTTGCCCGGTCCCATGGAGCCCGTCCTCACCCTCCGCGGCGTCGTGGCCGTCCTCGGCCGCTTCCCGGCGCTCGCCGGCGTCGATCTCGACGTCGGGGCCGGATCGACCGTGCTGCTCGTCGGACCGAACGGCGCCGGGAAGTCGACGCTGCTCCGCCTGTGCGCCGGACTCGTCGGGCTCACGGCGGGTTCGGCGACCGTGCTCGGCCACGACCTCCGGACCGGTCGCCGCGAGCTCCGACGCCGAGTCGGGTACCTCGGGCACGCCAACGGCCTGTACGACGAGCTGACCGTCGAGGAGAACGTGCGGTTCTGGGCGCGGATCGCACGGGTACCCGAGCCCGCGGCTGCGGCCGACGCGGCGCTCGAACGTCTTGCGGTCGCCTCCCGCCTGCGCGACCTCGGGGTCGGACGGCTCTCCGCCGGACAGCGACGCCGCGTCGCGCTCGCCGCGTTCGTCGTGCGCCGCCCCGAGCTGTGGCTGCTCGACGAACCGCACGCAGGGCTCGACGCCACGGCGCGTGACGATCTCGACGACCTCGTCCGGGAGGCGACGGCCGCGGGCGCCACGGTGCTCGTCGCGTCGCACGAGCTCGAGCGGGCCACGGCGCTCGCCAGTCGAACCGTCCGGCTCGAGGGTGGGGTGGTCGTCGATGTGGCGTGATGCGTTCGCCGTCGCGGGTCGCGACCTGCGGATCGAGGCCCGGTCGAGGGTCGCGGTGAACCAGGTGGTCCCCTTCGCGTTCATCGTGCTGCTCCTGTTCGGTTTCGCGCTCGACCCGGATCGCGGCATCCTCCAACGGGTCACCCCGGGGTTGTTCTGGGTGACGGTGCTCCTCAGTGCGCTCGTCGTCGTGCAGCGGAGTTTCGCGATCGAGCGCAGCGACGGCGGGCGCGACGCCCTACGGGTCGGGGGCATCGACCCGGCCGGCGTGTTCCTCGGGAAGGGCGCCGCGATCCTCGTGGTCCTGCTCGTGCTCGAGGTGGCGCTCCTCGCCGCGGTCGCGGTGCTGTACGGCGCACCGCTGGCGGGCTGGCCGCTCCTCGTCGTGTCCGCCGTCGTCACCACCGTCGGGATCGTCGCCCCGGGGACCATCTACGGGGCACTCGCCTCGGGCCTGCGGGTGCGGGAGACGGTCCTGCCGCTGCTGTTCCTCCCCGTCGTCGCGCCGGTGATGATCGGGGCGACACGGGCCTTCGAGGCGGCACTCGAGGGGTCCACTGGGGCAGGGTGGCGGTGGTGCGGCCTGCTCGCCGTGTTCGCCGCCTCGTACACCGCGCTCGGCATGCTGCTGTTCGAACCATTGCTGGAGGAGTCGTGACGATCACGGGTACCGGATCCCGGGCGACGCGTGCGCTCGGTGTGCTGACCCTCGCCCTGTTCGCCCTGCTGGCGCTCCTCGGGCTGGTGCTCAGTCCGCCGGACGCCGCGATGGGCGAGGCGGTGCGGCTGTTCTACGTGCACGTGCCGGCGGCGCTCGCGTCGTATGCGGGCATCGCCGTGCTAGGGTTCGGCAGCGTCATGTACCTCTGGAAACGGTCGCTGACGTGGGATCTGCTCGCAGCCGCGGCCGCCGAGATCGCGCTCGTGTTCACGGCGTTGACGCTCGTGACCGGCAGCCTGTGGGGGCGTCCGACGTGGGGGACCTACTGGGAGTGGGACCCGCGGCTGACCGCGACGGCGGTGCTGTTCCTGCTGCTGCTCGGCCACGTGGCCGTGCGCGCCGCAGGAGGTGATGTGCACGGTCGGGCACGTCGCAGCGCCGTCGTCGGCCTCCTCGCCACGGTGGACGTGCCGATCGTGCGCTACTCCGTCGACTGGTGGCGGAGCCTGCACCAGCCGGCGACGTTGTCGAAGCTCGATCCCACGATCGACGGGTTGATGCTGTTCAGCGCGTTCGTCGGCATCGTCGCGTTCATGGCGGCCTTCACCTGGTTCCTCCTCCACCGGTTCCGGGTGGCCTGGCTCGAGGAGCAGGTCGAGGAGTTGTCGCTCGCCGACGCGATCGTGGAGCGTCGGGCAGAAGGAGGACGGTCATGAGCGCGGTCGGTCACGTCGCCGTCGGATGGGCCTTCTGCGGCGTCGTGCTCGCCGCCTACGCTTGGCGAGTGGTGCGCCGAGGTCGCCGACTCTCGGCCGTCGTCCCGGAGGACCGTCGTCGATGGACCTGACCCCGAATGCCGCTCCGGTTCGTCGGCGGCGTCGCGGCCGGACCGTGGTGTTGAGCACCGTGGTCGTCGCCGTCCTCGGCGTGGTGGTGGTCCGGGGTCTCGGCGACGCGACCCTCTACTTCCACAACGTCGACGAGGCCGTCGCCCGCCGGGACGCGCTCAGTGACGATCGGTTCCGCCTGCAGGGTTCCGTCGTCGACGGAACCGTCGACCGGGTCGGGGAGACGACGACGTTCGAGGTCACCTACAACGGGGTGCAGGCGACGGTCCGCCACCGCGGTGAGATCCCGAAGATGTTCGCCCCAGGGATCCCCGTCGTGCTCGAGGGCCGGTGGTCGGACGACGGCTTCCGCAGCGACCGCATGCTCGTCAAGCACTCCGAGGTCTACGTCGCCGAGAACCCCGAGCGGACCACCGGGTACGGGGAGACGACCCCGACCTCATGAACCTCGCGATCGGCAAGGCGGGCGTCGTGCTCGCATTCGTGAGCGCGCTGTCGGGCGCGGGGACGCTCGCATTCGCGCTGGTGCGTCGCCGGCCGCACCTGCAGCGGCTCGCCGTTCCGTACGCGGTGCTCGGCCTGCTCGGTGGCGTCGTCGCGTTCGGGGCGATGGAACGGGCGTTCATCCAACGGGACTTCACGATCGCATACGTGGCCGAGAACGGGAGTCGGGCGACGTCGGACCTGTTCAACCTGACGGCACTCTGGTCGGCGCTCGAGGGCTCGATCCTGCTGTGGGGCCTCGTGCTCGTCGGGTACGTGGTCGCCGTGGTGTGGAAGTTCCGCACCAGGCTCGAGGACCCGCTGGTCGGATGGGCGCTCGTGACCCTGTTCGCCGTGACCGTGTTCTTCTACGGCCTGATGATGCGGCCGGCCGACCCGTTCATCCGGTTCGACCCGCCGCTCGGCTACGACGGCCCCGGACCGAACCCGCTGCTGCAGAACCACCCGCTGATGGTCGTCCACCCGCCGATGCTCTACCTGGGCTACGTCGGCTTCACGGTGCCGTTCGCGTTCGCGATCGCCGCGCTGGTCACCGGCCGGGTCGGGGAGGGCTGGCTCCTCGCCACGAGGCGGTGGACGTTGATCGCGTGGGGGTTCCTCACCGCGGGCATCGTCCTCGGGTCGTGGTGGAGCTACGAGGTGCTGGGCTGGGCCGGGTACTGGGGCTGGGACCCGGTCGAGAACGCGAGTTTCCTGCCATGGCTCACGGGCACCGCGTACCTGCACTCCGTCATGATCCAGGAACGGCGGGGGATGCTCAGGGTCTGGAACCTGGCCTTGTTGTGCGCCACGTTCAGCTTGACGATCCTCGGGACGTTCCTCACCCGTTCCGGTGTGATCGACTCGGTCCACGCGTTCGCCGAGGGGTCCATCGGTCCGATCCTGCTCGGGTTCTTCGTGGTCGTCGTCGCCGTTTCCGTCGGGCTCATCGGCTGGCGGGGCGACGCCCTGCGATCACCGGGCCGGATCGACTCGCCGCTCTCCCGGGAGGGCGCGTTCCTGCTCAACAACGTCCTGTTCGCCGCGTTCGCGTTCCTCGTGCTGCTCGGCACGGTCTTCCCGCTCGTCCTCGAGGCGCTGCGTGACGAACGCGTGTCGGTCGGCGCGCCGTACTTCGACCGCATGTCCCGACCGGTGGGGCTCGCGCTGCTCTTCCTGATGGCGGTCGCCCCGGTACTGCCGTGGCGTCGCACGAACACCGAGACGCTCAGTCGCCGGCTCATCTGGCCGGCGTGGATCGGCGCCGGAGCCGTCGTCGTCGCGGTGATCGTCGGTGCCCGGGGGTTCGCCCCCCTGCTCACGTTCCTTCTCGGCGGGTTCGCCGGCGGCGCGGCGCTCCGCCAGGTCGCCCTCGCCACCCGTCGGCAGGGCTGGCGGGGACTGGTCGGCCGCGCGAACGGCGGCATGATCGTCCACCTCGGTGTGGTCCTCGTGGCCGTCGGACTCGCCGCGTCGTCGAGCTATCTCGTCGACGGCGAGTTCGAGTTGGCGGTCGGCGAGCAGGCAACCCTGTCGGGG
>VGBO01000098.1 GCA_016870475.1 Actinomycetota bacterium
GTGCCCGAGCCGGGACCCGACGGCACGACCAGCCCGGCCGCGAGTGCCGCGCCGACGGTGAGCTCGAGGACCTCCGCCGCGTTCGCCAACACGGCGACCCGCCGACCCGTCGGGATCGGGGCCCGTTCGCAGAAGCGCGCCACGTCGAACATCTCGGCCAGCGAGGACACCTCGATCACCCCGGCCTGGGCGAGCAGCGCCGACGTGGTGCGGGCATCGGGCCACGTTCCGTCGGCGGCGGGGCCGTAGGCGGTGTGCATGGCGAGCACAGGTTTGGTGCCGGCGACCCGGCGCGCGATGCGGAAGAACCGGCGCGGGTTCCCGAACGACTCGAGGTACAGGCACACCACCGCCGTGCGCGGGTCCTGCTCCCAGTACGACAGGAGGTCGTTGCCCGACACGTCGGCCTTCGCCCCGAGACTCACGAAGGAGGACAGACCGACGTCCATCTCCACCGCGAGGTCGAGGATCGCCGCCGCAAGGCTGCCGGACTGCGCCGACAGCGCCACCCGTCCGGGACGGACGACGGCGGTCGCGAGCGTGGCGCTGAGCGACACCTCCGGGTCGGTGTCGAGCACGCCGAGCGAGCCCGGCCCGATCAGACGCATCCCGTGCCGACGGGCGAGCTCGACGAGTTCCCGTCGACCGGTCGCGCCGAGCTCGTCGTCGCCGGACCCGGTCGACAGCACGACGAGCCCGCCGACCCCGTGCCGACCGCACGAGGCGACCGTGGCGGGCACCTCGGCGGCCGGCACGGCGACGACGGCGAGGTCGACGTCGTCGGGCACGTCCTCGACCGTCGCGTACGCACGCACCGCGGCGACGTGACCCGCCGCCCGGTTCACCGGGTACACCGGGCCGGCGAACCCTCCGGCGAGGAGGGCACGGAAGACCTCGTGCCCGACCGTGCCGGGTTCGCGACTCGCGCCGATGACGGCGATCGAGGTCGGACGCAGCAGTCGGTGCACCGACCTCGCCTCGGCTCGACGGGCACGCTCGGCGATCGTCGCGTCGCCGCTCGGCGTCGGGTCGATCCCGAGGGACACCTCGACGACACCGCCGGCGAACCGGGTCCGCACCTCGAAGCCGGCGCGGCTGAACACCTGGATCATTCCCGTGTTCTCCGGGAGCGTCGTGGCGACCAGACCGGGGATCCCGTTCTCCCTGGCGGCGGTGGCGAGATACTCGAGCAGGAGCGTCGCGATGCCCCGGCCCTGGTGCGCGTCGTCGACGAAGAACGCCACCTCCGCCGATTCCTGGTCGACGGGTCGGTCGTACCGGGCGATCCCGACGATGTCGTCACCGAGCAACGCCACGAACGCCATCCGGTCGAGGTAGTCGACGGTGGTGAGGCGGACGAGCTCGCGGTCGGTCAGGCGCGGTCGGGGGCTCAGGTAGCGGAAGTAGATGCTCCGCTCCGACTGGCGGGCATGGAAGCGCAGGATCCGCGCCGCGTCGTCGGGGCGGATCGGCCGGACGTGGGCGGTCCCGCCGTCGACGAGGACGACGTCGGCCTCCCAGCGAGCCGGATAGTTCGCAGGCGGCGCATCGGTCACGGTGCCTCCCCGGTGCCAGCCCCGAGCCTAGGTGCGCCGGAGACCCCGTGACGGCGCGAGGGCGCGGATTGCCGCGCTCCCGGCGAGCACCGCCGTCGCCGCCAGTGCGATCGCCGCCCCGGCGGCGACGTCCCACGCCGCGGACGCCACGAGTCCGACCACGCCGGCGAACACGCCGAACGTGGCCGCGAGCGCCATCGTCGTCACCACCCGGTCGCACCACAGGCGGGCGGCGCTCGCCGGGGTGACGAGCAACGCCACGCTGAGCACCACCCCTCCGGCCGGGACGGCGACGGCGAGGGTCACGGCGACGGTGACCAGCAGCAGCAGATCGATGGGGCCGCGCTGGTAGCCGGCCGCGTCGGCAGCGGCCGGGTCGAACGCCACGAGGACGAGTTCCTTGTGCGCGAGCGCCAGCACGAGGACGACGAGCAGACCGAGGCCGGCTGTCAGCACCACGTCGAGTGGCCGCACCGTGACCACGGAACCGACGAGGAACGCCGAGAGGTCGCGTGCCGTGCCCTGCCCGATCGACAGCACGAGCGCCCCGACGGCGAGCGACCCGGTCAGGACCACGCCGACGCCGCTGGTGTCCTCGATCCTCCCGGCGACCCCAACCAGCACGACCACGCCGACCACCACCACGGCCGCCACGGCGGCGCCGAGCACCAGGCTCACGCCGAGCAGCGACGCTACGACGAGACCGGGCAGCGTCGCATGCGAAAGCGTCATCACGAAGAACGGGAGACGCCGCAGCACCACATGCACGCCGACCACACCACCGAGCGCGCCGACGAGCACGATCTCGAGCAGCGCCCGACGGAGCAGCGGCTCCCGCACCAGCGATGCGGCGGCGTCGACGAGGTCGTTCACGCCGACCGCATCCGATCCCGCCACCATGCGACGACGGCGACGACGAGGAAGACCGACGTCAGCAACACCACGACCGTCGCCCCGGGTGCGACACGGACGTCGGCGCGCATGCCGGCCTCGTGCGCGATCGCGAGGCCGAGCGTCCCACACAGGGCGGCGATCGCTGCGGCGACCAGCATCGAGGGGACGACGGCGAGACCGAGCCGGCGGGCGGTCGCTGCGGGGGTGATCACGAAGGCCACGGCGAGCAGGGTGCCGACGGCCCGGAGCGCCGTCACGATCACGAGCGCCACGGCGAGGTCGACGAGCAGGTCGAGCCGAGCGATGGGGAGTCCGATCGCCTCGGCGGCCTCGCGGTCGAACGCCCGGAGGACGAGTTCCTTGTGGAAGACCACCATGGCGACGATCGCCACGCCACCGACGATCCCCATGAGCAGCAGGTCGTCCGCGTCGACCGTCAGGAGACTGCCGAAGAGGAAGCCGGTCAGGTCCGTCGCGAAGGACCGCCCACGCGAGACGATCGCCACCCCGAGGGCGAAGAACGAGGCGAGGACGATGGCGACGGCGGCATCCTCACCGATGCGTCGGGCGCGGGCGGGGAAGCCGAGCAGCATCGCGGTGGTGACCCCGGCGACGAGCGCGCCGGCGTACAGCGGGCCGCCCAACAGGTTCGCCACCACGACACCTGGGAGGACGGTGTGGCTCATCGCGTCGGCGACGAACGCCATGCGCCGGAGCACCACGTGGACACCGACGACCGCGGCGACGACCCCGAGGATGACGATGGCGAGCAGCGCCCGCTGCTGGTACGGCGCAGCCAGGAAGGTGCCGCTCATGCGGTCACCCGTGCGGGTCCGTCGGATCGTGGCGACCGTGGAGGTGATGGTGGGGTGCCCCGATGCCGACGACCTCGTCACCCACGAGGTGTACGCCCCCGGCGAACGCCGCGAGGAGGAGGTCGTCCTCGAGGACCTTCGCCGTAGGTCCGAACGCGAACTGCCGACGGTTGAGGAGGCAGGTCTCGTCGCAGGCGTGGCGGGCGACGTCGAGGTCGTGGGTCGACAGCAGTACGGCGACGCCGCGTGCCCGTTCTGCGGCGAGCAGGGCGACGAGGTCCTCCTGGGTCGTGGTGTCGACGCCGTTGAACGGTTCGTCGAGCACGAGCAGCGCCGCGTCCTGCGCGAGCGCCCGGGCGAACAGGACCCTCTGCCGCTGTCCACCGGAGAGCGTTCCGAAGCGGTCCTTCGCCCGACCGGCGAGACCGACCGATGCGAGCGCCTCGAGCGCCCTCGCCCGGTCGGCACGGCCCGGTCGCCGCAACCACCCGACGCTGCGATAGCGCCCCATGAGCACGACCTGCAGCGCGGTGACGGGGAACTCGGGGTCGAGCCGGCTGTACTGGGGCACGTAGCCGACGTGTCGGCGGGCGTCGGCAGGATCTCGCTCGAACACCCGGATCCGCCCCTCGCGCACGGGGACGAGCCCGAGCACGGCGCGGATGAGCGTCGACTTCCCGGCGCCGTTGGGGCCGATCAGCGCGACGGCCTGGCCCTCCTCGACGCGCCCGGAGATGCCGCAGAGCACCTCGTGGCCATCGAAGGCGACCGTGACGTCATCGAGCTCCAGTACCGACACCGCTCAAGGCCTCCACGATGACGCGCGTGTTGTGCCGCATCATGCCGACGTAGGTGGCTCCCGGGGAACCTGCGGGGCCGAGGGCATCACTGTAGAGGGCGTCCTCGCCGCTGACGATCCGGCACCCGGCCTCTCGGGCGATGACCTCGGCGGTCCGCGCCGGGAGTGATTGCTCGGCGAAGATCACCCGTACGTCGTTATCCTTGAGGGTCGAGACGAGTCGGGACACATCGGCGGCGGACAGCTCGGCGCTGGAGTCGAAGCTGGGGATGATCGAGCCGATCGCGTCGAGGCCGTACCGGTCAGCGTAGTAGGCGAGCGCCTCGTGGTTGGTGACGAAGCGACGGTCGGCCAACCCGCGGATCGCGGTCTCGATCTCACGGTCGAGGACCTCGAGCTCGGCGAGATACCGGTCACGGTTCGCCGTGTAGGTCCGTGCGCCGTCCGGGTCGGCGGCGACGAGCGCGTCGTGCACATTGCCGACCATGATCATGGCGTAGCGGACGTCGTGCCACACGTGCGGGTCGTGCTCGCCGTGATCGTGGTCGTCCTTCTCGGTCGAGGTCGCCGTCGTCGCCGTGGCGGCACCCGTCGAGGTGGTGGTCGGGCCAGCCTCGTGGTCGTGGTCGTGGTCGTGGTCGTGGTCGTGGGCGTGGTCG
>VGBO01000099.1 GCA_016870475.1 Actinomycetota bacterium
GAGGGCCGGACTCGACCGGACCCCGATTCCTGACCAACCTAGTCAGGAATCGGGGTCCGGGTCGAACCGGAGGTGGGGCGACTCAGCCCTGGCCGCCCGACGCGTCCTGGACGCGGGTCTTCCCGGCCCCGATCCACGGCATCATCCCGCGGAGCCCCTCACCCACGACCTCGATCGGGTGCGCCTTGCCCTCGGCCTCGAGGCGCAGGAAGTTCTTGCGCCCCGAACGCGCCTCGGCGATCCACTCCTCGGCGAACTTGCCGGACCGGATCTCCTCGAGGATCGTGCGCATGTTCGCCCGCACGTGCTCGTCGATCACCCGGGGCCCGCGCGTCAGGTCGCCGTACTCGGCGGTGTCGGACACCGAGTAGCGCATGCCCGAGATGCCCTGCTCGTACATGAGGTCGACGATGAGCTTCAGCTCGTGCAGGCACTCGAAGTACGCCGCCTCCGGCTGGTAGCCCGCATCGACGAGGGTGTCGAACCCCGCCCGCACGAGCTCGGTGAGGCCGCCGCAGAGCACGACCTGCTCGCCGAACAGATCGGTCTCGGTCTCCTCCGCGAACGTGGTCTCGAGCACGCCGGCCCGCGCGCCGCCGACCCCGTCGGCGTACGCGAGCGCCAGACCCCGGGCGTTCCCGGTGGCGTCCTGGGCGACCGCGACGAGGCACGGCACACCGCCGCCCTCGGTGTAGGTCCGGCGCACGAGGTGCCCCGGACCCTTCGGCGCGCACATGGCGACGTCGACGTCGGCCGGCGCCTTCACCTGACCGAACCGGACCGAGAACCCGTGCGAGACGAACAGCGCGTCGCCCGCCTTCAGGTTCGGCGCCACGAACTCGCTGTAGATCGCCGCGTGCTCCGTGTCGGGCACGAGCAGCATGATCACGTCGGCCTCCGCCGCCGCCTCGGCCATCCCGAGCACCCGCAGGCCGGCCTCACGTGCCTTCGCCACCGAGCCCGACCCCTCGCGCAGCCCGACGCGCACGTCGATGCCCGAGTCCCGCAGGTTCAGCGCGTGCGCATGGCCCTGGGAGCCGTAGCCGATGATCGCGACCTTGCGCTGCGCGAGCAGCGAACGGTCGACGTCCTTCTCGTAGTAGATGGTTGCCACGGGTTCCTCCGGGACGGGTCGTGCAGCACGACGGGACTTGTGGGATGGCGCAGGTCGGCCGCGGAGGTTAGCGGGGCGTCGCCGCCGAACGCTCGAGACGCGGGAGCGCGACCGTGCCGGTGCGCTGGATCGCGACGATGCCGAAGGGACGCAGCAGGTCCTCGAAGTCGTCGAGCTTGCCGGGCGAACCGGCGAGGCGGACCATGATCTCCGTCGACCCGGTGTTGAGCACCCGGGCACCGAAGATCTGGCACAGCTCGAGGATCTGGGAGCGATCCCCCGCCCCGGCCCGCACCGTCGCCATCAGCAGCTCCTGCTCGACGGCGTCCTCCGGCGCCAACTCGTCGATGCGCACGACGTTGATCAGCTTGTCGACCTGCTTCACCATCTGGTCGACGGGCGTCGACTCCGTGTCGGCGACGACCGTGATCCGACTCAGCGCCGGGTTCTCCGTCGGCGCCACCGCCAGCGAGTGGATGTTGAACCCGCGACGGGCGAACAGGCCCGCCACCCGGGCGAGCACACCCGGCTTGTTCTCCACGAGCATCACGAGCGTGTGGTAGCTCACCGGCCGGGCCATCTCAGCGCCCGCCCCGTGCACGATCGAGGTCCGCGGCCTGGGTCGGGTCGACCATGACGTCGGAGTTCGACTTGCCCGCCGGGACCATCGGGAAGACCTTCTCACGGGAGTCCGTGCGGAACTCGATCACGACCGGGCGGTCGTTGATCGCGTTCGCCTTCTCGATCGCCGCGTCGACCTCGTCGGTCGACTCGACGCGCATCGCGACGCACCCCATCGCCTCCGCCCACTTCACGTAGTCCGGCAGGTCGGGCGACAGGTACACCTCGGAGTAGCGCTCCTCGTAGAACATCTCCTGCCACTGCCGCACCATGCCGAGGTACGCGTTGTTCAGCAGCGCGACCTTGATCGGGATCCGCTCCGCCGACGCCGTCACCAGCTCCTGCGCGGTCATCTGGAAGCAGCCGTCACCGTCGACCGCCCACACCGTGCGATCCGGTCGGCCGGCCTTCGCCCCGATCGCCGCGGGGATCGAGAAGCCCATCGTGCCGAGCCCGCCCGAGTTCACCCACGTGTAGGGGTGGTTGAACCGCCAGAACTGCGACGTCCACATCTGGTGCTGCCCCACCCCGGAGGCCACGATCGTGTCGGAGGGGCTGAGATCGCGCAGCCGCTCGAGGACGAACTGGGGCTTCACGTGCCCCTCGCCCGGGTCGAGCTGCTCGTAGGTGAGTGGGAACCGCTCCTGCCAGCCGGAGATCCGCTGCTTCCACGTGCTGCGGTCGGCCTGCGCGGCCGAACCGCCCTTGGCCGCAACCGCGGCGACCAGCGCCTCGATCACGATGCGGCAGTCACCGGCGATCGCCACGTCGGCACGGCGCACCTTGTGCAGTTCGGCCGGGTCGATGTCGACGTGGACGATGCGGGCGTCGGGAGCGAACCCGTCGAGCTTGCCGGTCACCCGGTCGTCGAAGCGTGACCCGAGGGCCACGAGCAGGTCGGCCTCCTGCATCGCGGTGATCGCCGTGTAGTTGCCGTGCATCCCCGGCATGCCGAGGCACAGCGGATGGTCGTCGGGGAACGCCCCGCGCGCCATCAGCGTGGTGACCACGGGGATGCCGGTCATCTCGGCGAGCGCCCGCAGTGCCTCCGCGGCACGCGCCTTGAGGATCCCGCCGCCGATGTAGAGCACCGGACGTTCCGCCGCGCACAGCAGCTCGGCCGCCGCGGCCACGAGCGCCGGATCGCCCTCGACCTGGGGCCGGTAGCCCGGAAGGCTCGCCGCGACCTCCTCGTCGGTCGGCCAGTACCACTCCATCGCCGAGCGCGGGTTCGCCGGGTCGACGATGTCCTTCGGGATGTCCACGAGCACCGGGCCGGGTCGACCAGTCGTCGCGAGGTGGAACGCCTGGCGGATCGCGAGCGGGATCTGCGACGCCTCCGTCACGAGCTCGTTGTGCTTAGTGACCGACCGGGTGATCCCGACCGTGTCGCACTCCTGGAACGCGTCCGTACCGATCGCCGCGGTCGGCACCTGCCCGGTGATGCACACGAGCGGCACCGAGTCCATGTAGGCGTCGCACAGGGGCGTCACGACGTTCGTCGCCGCCGGACCCGAGGTGACCATGGCGACGCCCGGGCGGCCGGTCGCGTGCGCGTAGCCCTCCGCCATGTGCCCGGCCCCCTGCTCGTGACGCACGAGCACGTGGCGGATCGGCGAGTCGATCAGCGGGTCGTACACCGGCAGGATCGCCCCGCCGGGCAGGCCGAAGACGACCTCGACGGCCTGCATCTCGAGCGCCTTGATCAGCGCCTGGCCTCCGTTCATCTTCATCGTGGGTACCTCGGATCCATGGTCGAAAACCGGAACGACCTCCCGGTTGGGAGGTCGAGGCGCGGCGTCGGGTGGCGGGACGCGCGCTAGTGGCTCACTACGAGAATGATCGGGCGGGCCACGTGCGTCACGAAGGATGAGGCTAGGACCACCCGGGGGGAGCGGTCAAGCGACGACCGGTACCGACGCCGCTACGCTTCCGCGCCGATGCGTCGCGCCGTGTACCCCGGGTCGTTCAACCCGCCCACCGTGGCACACCTGCACATCGCCCGCGCCGCCCTCGAGGCATGCGGGCTCGACCGGGTCGATCTGGCGCTGTCACGGAGGGCGCTCGGCAAGGAAGACGTCGACCGGCCCCGGTTCGACGAGCGCGTCGCCGTGTTGGGCCAGGTCGTCGCCGAACGGACGTGGCTCGGCCTCGTCGTCACCGACGCCCAGCTCCTCGTCGACATCGCTACGGGTTACGACGCCGTCGTCATGGGCGCTGACAAGTGGGCGCAGGTCAACGACCCGGTCTTCTACGGCGGGTGCAGCGCAGCGCGCGACGACGCCGTCGCCCGCCTCCCCCCGCCGATCGTCGTGCCCCGTCCCCCCTACCCCACGCCCTCCGAGTACGCCCTCCACGTGGACCCCGCGCTCGCGGTGGTCTCCTCGAGCGCCGTGCGCAACGGCACGACGGGGTGGATGCTCCCCGAGGCCGCCGACTTCGACGCCGAGAGCGGCGCCTGGACCGACCCGGACCGCTACACCCGCTGGCGCGCCGGCCGGTGACCACGACACGCACCGCACCCCACGTCGACGGCACCGGCGTCGGACCGGGGCGCGCCGCCGCCGCGTTCACCGCCCTCGCCGCGCTGCTCCTCGGCTGGGTGTGGGCGTCGAGCACCTGGTTCCCCGCCGAC
>VGBO01000100.1 GCA_016870475.1 Actinomycetota bacterium
CGTGGGCCGCGTCGTGGTGGTGGGCACCGTGGTGGTCGTCTGCACGACCGGTGCGACCTTCACGCTCGGTGGGACGAAGCCCTCGGGCGCGAGCGCCGTAGTTGCTTCGCCCATGAACGCCCCCCAGATCCGCGCCGGATACGAACCTCCGCTCACGTAGACGGGGGTTCGTGGAGGCACCATCGCAATCTGCGCCTCCGGGAATCCCACCCACACGGCAGCGGTCAGGTTCGGCGTGTACCCGACGAACCACGCGTCTCGGTAGCTCTCGGCCGTTCCGGTCTTGCCTGCCGCGGGTCGACCGATCCTGGCGGCGGTTCCGGTGCCGCAGCAGATCACGTCCGCGAGGACGGCGTTCATTTGGTCGGCGACCGACTCCGAGATGACACGCTCCTGCACGACAGGGGCCTCGAAGAGCACGTTGCCGGCCGCATCGGTGATCTTCGTGACGAGGACCGGGTCGGTACGGATGCCGCGGTTGGCGAAGGTCGAGTAGGCCGTCGCCATGTCGATGCCGGTGACGTTCTCGGTGCCGAGGACGGCGGCGTAGACGGGTTGGAGCGGTGAGCGCACGCCGAGGCGGGCGGCCATCGCGACCGCGTCTTCGGGGCCGACGTCACGCATGAGTTGCGCATAGACGGTGTTGTAGGAGCTGATCGTGGCCAGCACGAGGTTCGCTGCGTCGCCGCCGCTCCCGCCGTAGTTGCGGACCACCCAGGCGGGTTGGCCCGGGACCGGGATGGTCATCTCCGGTGGGGCCGGATAGATCTTGCCGAGGGGCACGCCCTCGTCGAGCGCTGCGGCGAGCACGAGCGGCTTGAACGACGACCCCGACTGCCGGCCCTCGCCGACGGCCAGGTTGAACTTCGCGAACGGCGAGGTGCCGAAGTAGTCCCGGCCCCCGACCATCGCCCGCACGTGCCCGGTCCGCGGGTCCATGGCGAGGATCGACGCCTCGGGAAGTCCTTCACCGTCGGGCAGAACCGACGCGATGGCCGCTTCGCCGGCGGTCTGCATGGCGAGGTCGAGGGTGGTGTAGATCCGGAGACCACCGCCGAACAGCAGCCGCCTCCGTGCCTCGTCGTCGTCGCCGAAGCGCGGGTCGGCGAGGATCCACTTCTTCACCTCCTCGACGAAGTGTCCCGCCGGATAGCGCTCGACCGGTTCGGGTGCCGCCTTGCCGAGCGTGATGGGCGCCGCGGTGGCCCGGGCGTGTTCGGCGTCGTCGATGGCTCCGGTCTCGAGCATCGCGTCGAGGACCACGTTGCGACGCGCGAGGGCGAGCTCCGGCTCGTTGAACGGATCCGTCACCGACGGCAGCTGGATGAGCCCGGCGAGCACCGCGGATTCCTCGACGGCGAGGGCGGTCACGGACTTCGCGAAGTAGGTCTGGGCGGCCGCCTCGGCGCCGTAGGCCCCCTGACCGAAGTAGACCGTGTTGAGGTAGAGCTCGAGGATCAGTTCTTTCGAGGTGGTGCGTTCGAGCTGCCAGGCGAGGGCGATCTCCCGCAGCTTGCGGTTCACGGTCTGCTCCGGTCCGAGGAGCGCGTTCTTCACGTACTGCTGAGTGATCGTGGACCCGCCCTGCGCGATCCCTCCCTCGGCGGCGTTCGCTCCGGCAGCCCGCAGGATGCCCTGCGGATCGACCCCGTTGTGCTGGAAGAAGCGGCGGTCCTCGATGGCAATCGTCGCGTCGACGAGTGATTTCGGGAACGCGCTGTAGGGCACGAGGTCGCGGTTGACCTCGGCTCGCAGTCTGGTGATCAGCGTTCCGTCGGCGGCGAAGACGCGGGACGACTCGAACACGGCCGGGAGGACCACGTCGACCTCGCGCACCCGGTACGCGCAGCCGGTGAGCACCGATCCCAGGAGGATCGTGGCGAGAAGAAGGGCGACCGGCCTGCCACGCACTCCGCCATTCTCGCCGATCCGCCACCCGAAGCGGTGCGCGCACAGCTTGGTGCGCGGGGCTCTGACGCGGCAGATTCTTGGGGTGGCCACCGTGGATCCGGGACTGTTCGACGATCTCGTGGCCCGCGGGCTGGTGGCGGACACCACCGACCGGGTGGCATTGCGGGCTCGACTCGGGTCGGGTCCGATCGCGCTGTACTGCGGCTTCGATCCGACCGCGGACTCCCTGCACGTCGGGAACCTGATCGGCCTGGTGACGCTGCGGCGGTTCCAGCTGGCAGGGCACCGACCGATCGCGCTCGCCGGTGGTGCCACGGGGATGATCGGCGATCCGAGTGGTCGCTCCGAGGAACGGAACCTGCTCGACGACGAGCGGCTCGCCCGGAACCTCGAGGGAATCGTGCCCCAGCTCCGGCAGTTCCTGGACTTCGAGACGGGTCCGGCGCAGGCGCGCCTCGTCGACAACCGTTCGTGGACCGTGGCGATGAGCGCCATCGACTTCCTGCGTGACGTCGGGAAGTTCGTGACGGTCAACCAGATGCTCGGCAAGGAATCGGTACGGGCCCGGATCGCCGGCACCGCAGGGATCTCCTACACCGAGTTCAGCTACATGCTGCTGCAGGCGAACGACTTCGCCGAGCTGTACGCCCTCGAGGGGTGCGAGCTCCAGGTCGGTGGCTCCGACCAGTGGGGGAACATCTCCCTCGGCGTGGAGCTCGTGCGGAAGCGTCACGGTGCCGCCGTGCACGGGCTGACGTGGCCGTTGCTCACGCGGGCCGACGGGACGAAGTACGGCAAGTCCTCGTCGGGTGAGCAGCTCTGGCTGGGAGCGCACCGTCTCAGTCCCTACCGCTTCTACCAGGGCTGGATGCACGTGGAGGACGCCGACGTGCGGCGTCTCCTGCTGCAGCTCACCCTGCTGCCGGTCGCCGAGGTCGACGACGTCGTCGAGGCGCACCTTGCCGACCCCGGTCGGCGGATCGGACAACGCCGGGTGGCCGGCGAGGTCACCGCCCTCGTGCACGGTGCGACGGTCGCGTCCACGGCGGCGGCGGCCTCGGAGGTCCTCTTCGGCGGCGATGTCGCGCAGGTGGATCCCGAGACCCTCTCGATGCTCGCCGGCGAGGTGCCGACGGCAGTCGTGGACCGAGCCGCGCTCGACCGTGGCGTGGATCCGGTCGTGCTCTTCGTCGAGGCGGGAGCGGCTGCGTCGAAGGGTGAGGCCCGTCGGTTGCTCGACCAGCGTGGTTGGAGCGTCAACGGGCGGCGACTCGAGCCGGGGGACGCCCTTGGGCGGTCCGATCTTCTCCACGGACGCTGGATCCTGGTCCGTCGCGGACGTTCGGCGTATACGCTGCTCGAAGCCCGCTGAGATTTCTCGGCTGTGGGGTTGACACGGCCCCCACCGACTCAGTAGATTCGTCGTTCGCCCCGGTAAGCCGGTGGCAGGGCAGCACTGCAGGCGTCACCGCCGAGAGCATCTGCCCCTGAGGATCTCGACCCACGGTCGGGCGTTCCTTGAAAACGGAAGAGAGGACGAAAACGGCTAGTGCGGGGAGGCCGCAGAACTTCGGTGCTGCAGGACCAACCCAAGTCGATTCCGAGCACGTCATGGGTTTCGACCCGTGACGCAAAGAAGTCCATTCGTGCTTCGGCACGAGGAAGACGGCTCTTCAACGATCGAGCGTGCGACGGGTCTCCCGGCGTACGTGAAGATCTCAACGGAGAGTTTGATCCTGGCTCAGGACGAACGCTGGCGGCGTGCTTAACACATGCAAGTCGAGCGGGGTCCAACCGGTGGCAACACCGGGGAAGACCTAGCGGCGAACGGGTGAGTAACACGTGAGGAACCTGCCCCAGACTCTGGGATAACTCGGGGAAACCCGAGCTAATACCGGATACCTTCGGTTGGCCACATGGTCGACCGAAGAAAGAATTTCGGTCTGGGAGGGCCTCGCGGCCTATCAGCTTGTTGGCGGGGTAACGGCCCACCAAGGCAACGACGGGTAGCTGGTCTGAGAGGACGATCAGCCACACTGGGACTGAGACACGGCCCAGACTCCTACGGGAGGCAGCAGTGGGGAATTTTGCGCAATGGGCGAAAGCCTGACGCAGCAACGCCGCGTGCGGGAAGAAGGCCT
>VGBO01000101.1 GCA_016870475.1 Actinomycetota bacterium
CGGCACGGCCGGGAGGCTATCGCCGAGCTCCCGCAGCGACCGTTCCGGGCGGGTGAGCAGGTACCCTCGACCGAACTGCGAGCGTCGGAGAAGGGGACGAGGGCTGTGACACTGCGCCTGCCGCGATCGAACCGGACGGGAACCGTTCGGCCCGGACGGATCGGCCCCCCGAGAGTCGTTCCGGCCGAGATCGCCCGGCCGCCCTACGCGATCGACGGCGGCGGATCCCGTCGAGGTGAGGCTCGGGTCAAGACCCCTGCGGTGATCGAACGCATGCGGCGCACGGGCCGCCTCGCCGCCGAGATCCTGCGGAGCACCGGTGAGGCGGTCGCGGCCGGTGTGACCACCGACGAGCTCGATGCGATCGCCCACCGACTCGCCGTCGACGCGGGCGCCTACCCGAGCCCGCTGAACTACAGCGGATTCCCGAAGTCGATCTGCACCTCCGTCAACGAGGTCATCTGTCACGGGATCCCCGACAGCCGTGCACTGCGGGACGGTGACATCGTGAACATCGACGTCACCGTCTACCGGGAGGGCGTCCACGGCGACTGCAACGCGACCTTCCTCGTCGGCGAGGTCGACGCCGCAGGTCGTTCGCTCGTGGCGGAGACCCGGACCTGCCTCGAGCTCGGCATCGCTGCGGTGCGACCCGGCCGCCCGATCTCCGACATCGGCCGGGCGATCGAGGACCACGCCCACGCGCACGGTCTCGGCGTGGTGCGCACCTTCGTCGGGCACGGCATCGGCGAGGAGTTCCACACCGACATCGAGGTACCGCACTACTTCACGCCACGGGCGCGTCTCGTGATGCAGCCGGGCATGACCTTCACCATCGAGCCGATGATCACCGAAGGTGACCACCGCGAGGAGATCTGGGACGACGGCTGGACGGCGGTGACCGCGGACCGCAGTCGGACCGCCCAGTTCGAGCACACGATCCTCGTGACCGAGACCGGCGCGGAGATCCTGACCCTCGCCGACTGACCTGCCGTAGATAGGACGCGGTGGGTCGTTCCACTACCCTGCCGGGCCATGCCCCGCAGAATCGACGTCGAGCTGACGAGTCGCCGAGACGACGGCAACTGGACCTGGCGGGCAGCCGGGGCCAAAGAGCCCCGAGGTGTCCTGGACGGCGCGCTCCTCCCGGATGGCACGACGGTCGGGACCGTCGTGAAGGCCGAGGTCGAGGCGGATATCGATGGCATCACCGTCACGGCCGTGCAGACGCCGAAGGGCGCACGGCAGGAGCCGCAGCGCATCGAGATCACCGGTCGACCCGGTAACGACGAACAGCTCGTCACGACGACACTCGCGCCCCGGCGAGCAGGCCGTCGGGACGGCGGCCGCCGCGAGCGCGATGAGCGTGGCGACCGTCCGGACCGCCGCGACCGCCGCGATGGACGTGGCCCCGACGGGGCTCGTCGCGGGGGGCAACGGCCGGAAGGCGCTGGCCGCCGCGACGGTGAGCGCAGGGGTGCTGCGACCGCTCCCGCCGACACGCGTCCCCGCGCACGTCGACTGCGCCCCGGACGGACGCACCGCGACGCCGTGGTCGCCACCTTGAGCGAGGCGGAACGTCCCATCGCCGAGGAGCTCCTGCGCGGTGGGGTTCCCGCCGTTCGCAGTGCACTCGAGCGGCAGAACGAGACGGAGCGCAGCGAGGGTCGCCCCACCATCGACCCCGGTCCGCTCCTCACGCTCGCAGAGCGGCTCTGGCCGCGGGTTCGAGACGCCGAATGGCGCGACCGGGCCGACGCTGCTCTGCGCGACATCGAGGAACTCGATCTGCGGGATCTCCGTTCAGTCGTCGTGGCTTCCGAAGGTGTCGCTCGCGACGACGACACCCGTGCCATTGCCGAGCAGCTCCGCTCGGCGCTCACTCGTCGTGTGGACGCCGAGCAGCAAGCCTGGCTCGCCGAGCTTGGAGCGCTCGTTGCGGGCGGTCGGGTCGTCGCAGCGCTCCGCCGCAGCGCCCGTCCACCGAAAGCCGGCTCCCCCATTCCGGAGGAGCTCGCCACCTCGCTCGCCGCGGCCACGACCGCGTCGTTCACCCCGGAGATCGCCACACAGCGATGGGTGACCCTGCTCGACGCCCTGGCGCACGCGCCGGTACGCGCCCGGGTCAGCCCTGACGAGATCCCCGCAGAGCCCGACGAGGAGTTGCTCGCCGCGGTCCGCAAGGTCGCCGATCGCCTCCCCGAGCTCGCCGCACGGTTCGGCGTGACCGCTGCCCCGGCGTCTGGGCCAGCGCGGCGCCGTGGCAAGCCGAGTCGACCCGCCACGCCCGCGAAGCCGTCAGCGCCGGAGAGCCCCGCTCCCCCGGCGCAGGAGGCCGGACCGACCGAGGTCAGCGACTCCGAGGAGTCATGATCGACTGTCGGCTCGCCCGGCCACGGAACTGCCCGGTCTCGCGTTCCTCGTCCCACCGTGCGCCACAGCCGTTGCACGCACAGGAGTCGAGGCGGACCGAGGCGAGATAGAGGCGGTCGACGCCGTAGTCCCCGCAGTACGGGCACTGCAGTCGGCCGCCGTCCATCGTCACGACGGCGAGCGTATCGGTTTGCCGGCCCCCGACGGACCGGCCGGGTCGGAGGTGGCCGGGGCGAGGATCCCGTGGACCCGCAGGAACCCCTCCAGACCGGGAACCAGATCGAGCCGGGACACCGCAGCGAGCGGGACCCATCGGGCCTCAGCAGCGTCGTCGCCCGCCCGCACCGCCGTCTCGCCCACGACGTCCGCTCGGAAGTCGAGGATGACGTCGTGTCGAGCGACGTCGATCCGCTCGACCCAGCCGACGAATCCGCCGCACCGGACGACGAGCCCGCACTCCTCGAATACCTCACGCTCGATCGCCGCGGCGGCGGTCTCACCCGCCTCGATGCGGCCTCCCGGGATCGACCACGACCCGAGTGCGGGTGGTCTCCCCCGCCGGATCATCAGGAGTTCATCCCCGACCACGACGATGGCCCCGACCCCCACGGACGGTCGGCCGGACTCCCCCACCACGGCCTCGACGGGCTCAGGCCGGATCGACGTCGTCGTCGGCGCCGTCGAGGTCGATGCTGATGCGGAGCGCCCGGGCCTTCATGCCGAAGCGTTCGAAGAAGTTCTTCGTCTCGCGCATCCCCGGGAGCGCGAGCGCATCGAGCGCCCGACAGCCTGCGCCGCGCGCCCAGTCGAGGAGATCGTCCATGACGACCTCGCCGACCGCCACCTCCCGGAAACCGTCCTCGACGTACAGCAGTTCCAGGATGCCGATCGTGCTCCCGTCCCGGAGCCCCACGGCGTGGACCGCCCCGGCGGCGACGGTGACATCGCACCAGGTGCCGACGACGACCCGCCAGGTCGGATCGTCGATCGCCCGGGCGAGCGTGGCGCCGAGATCCGGGTCGGCCTCGTACGCCGACCAGAGCTGCCCGCCTCGGCGCGTCGCGAGCTCCGCACGACACGCCGACGCCAGGCGGGCGAGTTCTACGACGTCGCCCCCGTGCGCCACGCGGACCGCCTCCACGGCGCCCTCACTCCGCCCGGGCGAGAAGCTGATCGACGCGGTTCAGGATCGTCCTGCGCCCACGGTTGGCACTCTCGAAGGATCGGATGCGCCGGAGCTCCCCGACGTCGAGACCGGCGAGGCGCGGCACGATGTCCGCTGCGGGGAGATCCTCGTAGTCGGCGATCGGCAGGGCGTCGCCGACGACGGGCTCCGACGCCTCGTGAGCGGCATCGGTCGGGTCGACCCCTCCATCGGGAGCGGAGGCGTCGTACGTCGTCGGGAGACGCAGCCCGAGCAGATCGAGCAGCGGCTGTGCGGCGGCCGCCACCGTGCGACCCAACGGTGCGAGTTCGGCCTCGAGGCGACGCTCGACCACACCGGCCGTCGAACGACCGATCACCTCGGCGAGCGCGAGCTGGCGCTT
>VGBO01000102.1 GCA_016870475.1 Actinomycetota bacterium
CCTCGGTGGGCGGTTTTTCATTTGTCCCGGCATGGTGTGACGACGACGAGGGGAGAAGGTCGAGATGGGCAAGCACCGGGTGGGCATCGTCGGTGGTGACGGGATCGGTCCCGAGGTCATCGCCGAGGGCCTGAAGGTCATCGCCGCAACCGGCGTCGAGTTCGACACCGTCGACTACGACCTCGGCGGTGCCCGGTACCTGCGCGACGGCACGGTGCTGCCCGACTCGGTGCTCGAGGAGTGGCGCGGCCTCGACGCCATCTACCTCGGAGCGGTCGGCACCCCCGGCGTCCCGCCCGGCCTCATCGAGCGCGGCCTCCTGCTGAAGATGCGCTTCGAGCTCGACCTCTACATCAACCAGCGTCCGTTCCACGATCCGGGCAAGGGCATCGACTTCGTCGTCATCCGGGAGAACACCGAGGGCACCTACGCCGGCGAGGGCGGCCTGCTGCGCAAGGGCACGCCGCACGAGGTCGCCACCCAGGGGTCGGTCAACACCCGTATGGGTGTGGAGCGGGCCTGCCGCTACGCGTTCGACCTCGCCCGTTCCGCCGGGCGGCGCAAGCACCTCACGCTCGTGCACAAGACCAACGTGTTGAACTTCTCCGGCGACCTCTGGGAGCGCACCTTCAACGAGGTGCACGCCGACTACCCGGACGTGGCGACCGCCTACAACCACGTGGACGCCGCCTGCATCTACTTCGTCGAGGACCCCCAGCGCTACGACGTCGTGGTCACCGACAACCTCTTCGGCGACATCCTCACCGACCTCGGTGGGGCGGTCACCGGCGGCATCGGGTTCGCGGCCTCGGCGAACCTGAACCCGACGCTCACGGCGCCGTCGATGTTCGAGCCGGTCCACGGCTCGGCGCCCGACATCGCCGGGACCGCCAAGGCGAACCCGACCGCGGCCATCCTGTCGGGGGCGATGCTGCTCGACTTCCTCGGTGAGACCGCCGCCGCCGACCGGATCCGCGCCGCGTGCGAGGCGTCGGTGACGGGTGAGATCACCGGCTCCACCCCTGAGATCGGCGACGCGATCGCCGCTCGCGTCTGAACCTAGAGCAAATCCAAGAGAGGACCACCACCATGCCGATCACCCCCACGCAGAAGATCTGGATGAACGGCGAGTTCGTCGACTGGGCCGACGCGCAGGTGCACGTGCTCAGCCACACGCTGCACTACGGCAACGGCGTCTTCGAGGGCATCCGCTGCTACGAGGCGGCGAACGGCCCGGCCGTGTTCCGCCTCACCCCGCACATCGAGCGGCTGTTCCGCTCCGGCAAGATCCTCTACCTGAACATCCCCTGGACGGCCCCCCAGCTCGTCGAGGCGGTCAAGGAGACGATCCGGGTCAACGACATCCGGGAGTGCTACGTCCGCCCCCTGGTGTGGCTCGGGTACGGCGAGATCGGGGTGAACCCCCTGCAGTCGCCGGTCGAGGTGATGGTCGCCGTGTGGCCGTGGGGCGCCTACCTCGGTGACGAGGGCACCCAGAAGGGCGTCCGGCTCATGATCTCGTCGTGGCAGCGTCACGACCCCAACGCCATGCCGCCCGCGGCGAAGGGCGTGGGGATGTACGTGAACAGCCAGATGGCGAAGATCCAGGCCGTGAAGGCCGGCTACGACGAGGCGCTGCTGCTGTCGCCGCAGGGCTACGTGTCGGAGTGCACGGGCGAGAACATCTTCGTGGTCCGCAATGGCACGATCATCACCCCGCCGGTCACCGCCGGCGCGCTCGAGGGCATCACCCAGGACTCGGTGCGACGCATCGCCACCGACCTCGGCGTCGAGTTCCGCTTCGACAACCTGCTGCGCTCGGACCTGTACACGGCGGACGAGATGTTCCTGTCGGGCACCGCCGCGGAGATCGTTCCGGTCCGCTCCGTCGACGATCGCGAGATCGGCGATCCCGGTCCGATCACCCGACGGATCCAGGAGACCTACGCGGCAGCGGTGCGCGGGCAGATCGACCGCTACGCCGAGTGGTGTGAATATGTCTGACGTCGCCGCCGACGGCATGCCACCCGTCGACCGCGGCCCCCGCTACGACCCGTCGTGGCCGGCTCGGGTCGACGTGTTCGACACGACCCTGCGTGACGGCGCCCAGTTCGAGGGCATCGCGCTCACGGTGGAGGACAAGCTCGCCGTGGCGCGTGCGCTCGACGAGCTCGGCGTGCACTACATCGAGGGCGGGTACCCCGGGGCGAACCCGAAGGACGAGGAGTTCTTCCGTCGGGCCCGCAACGAGCTCGACCTGACCACGTCGACGCTCGTTGCGTTCGGGTCGACCCGCAAGCCGCTCGGTCGCAGCGACGACGACCCGACGCTGCGCACGCTCGTGGAGTCCGGCGTGTCGACAGCGTGCATCGTCGGGAAGTCGTGGGACTACCACGTTCTCGAGGCGTTGCGCACCACGCTCGAGGAGGGTGTGGCGATGGTCGGCGAGTCCGTGGCGTTCCTGCGCTCGGCGGGCCTGCGGGTCTTCTTCGACGCGGAACACTTCTTCGACGGCTACAAGCGCAACCCCGAGTTCACCCTGCGGGTGCTCGAGGCCGCCGCCGTCAACGGCGCCGAGACGCTCGTGCTCTGCGACACCAACGGCGGCACCCTCCCGCACGAGGTCGAACCGATCGTCCGCGCCGTCGTAGCGCACTTCGGCGGCGTGCAGATCGGCATCCACACCCAGAACGACACGGGCTGCGCCGTCCCGAACGCGATCGCGGCGGTGATCGCCGGCGCCACGCAGGTGCAGGTCACCATGAACGGCTACGGGGAACGCACCGGGAACTGCGACCTCGTGCAGCTCGTGCCGAACCTGACGCTCAAGATGGGCATCGACACCCTGGCGCCGGACCGCATGGTCCGCCTCACCGACGTGTCGCGCCGCATCGCCGAGCTCGTCAACCTCCCGCACCAGAACCAGCTCCCCTACGTGGGGCAGTCGGCGTTCGCCCACAAGGCGGGGCTGCACACGTCCGCGATCGCCCGTCGGCCCGACTCCTACGAACACGTCGACCCGGCGCTCGTGGGGAACGGCACGCGGTTCCTGGTCTCGGACCTGTCGGGTCGGGCGACCATCGAGTTCAAGGCGAAGGACTGGGGGATCGACCTCGACGGTCGCCAGCTCGGGGAAGTACTCGACCAGCTCAAGCAGCTCGAGTCGTCCGGCTACCACTTCGAGACCGCCGACGCGTCGCTCGAGCTGCTCATGCGCCGGGCGACCGGTTGGCGGCCGGAGTTCTTCGAGCTCGAGTCGTTCCGGGTGAACGTGGAACACCGTCCGGGCGCCGCCGACATCGTCGCGGAGAACCCGATGGGGCACGCCCACGGCATCGAGACCGAGTGCACGGTGAAGGTGGGACTGCCGACCGCGGACGGCCGCACCGAACGGCGCATCGCGACCGGCGAGGGCAACGGCCCGGTGAACGCTCTCGACGCGGCGTTCCGGGCGGCGGTCGGCGACCGTTACCCGGCCCTCGGGCGCCTGGCGCTCGTGGACTACAAGGTCCGGGTGCTCAACACCGAGGGCGGCACCGGCGCCGTCGTCCGGGTGCTCATCGAGTCGACCGACGGTGACCAGCGGTGGACGACGATGGGGGTCTCGGAGAACATCATCGAGGCGTCCTGGCAGGCGCTCTCCGACGCCGTGAACTACCTGCTCCTCGGCGCCCGCTGACGAGCCCGACGCATCGTGCGCCGGGCCCGGGCGGGGCCGTAGGCTGACGCCGATGTCCGCTCCTAGCTCCGCGC
>VGBO01000103.1 GCA_016870475.1 Actinomycetota bacterium
CTGGCGGAATGCGTCGGACAGGGCTGTGGTACCGACGTCGACAATCTCGTCGTAGATCGGTGGGTCGACGTACTGCTGTCGGTACCACTCGCACCCGCCACCGAGGATGCGCACCGGGGTCTGGGGCAGGTCGCGGGCCCGGTCCATGCTCGTGACGACGACGGCAGCGGCACCTTCGTTGGCGAGGCACAGATCGAGGAGATGGAACGGCGACGCGATCATCGGGGAGTTGAGCACGTCCTGCGGGGTGAACGGTCCGCGTCCGTGCATCACCGCATTCGGATTCACCGATCCGGCATTGCGAATGGTGGCGGCGATCCGTGCCATGCCGATGCGGTCGACGTCGTGCAGGTGCATGTACCGCTGCGCGACGAGTGCGAACTGCGCAGACGTGAACGCACCCCAGCACTCGGTGAACTCGTTCTCTGGGCGCGTATACGACGCGACGTTCGGTCCACCGAGTACGCCCGATTGACCGCCGACGATGAGCACCGTCGTGCATTGCTCGGCAAGGATCGCCGCCGCGGCGTCAAGAACCGCGGGCACGCCTTGCGGATAGGTGTCACCGACCCATCGTGCACCGTGACCGAACAACTTCAACCAGTCCTGTGATCCGGGATGGAAGACCGTTCCACCCGGCCCTGGCCACCGCGCACACACTCCGTCGACGTCGGCGATATCGAGCCCTGCATCGGCGAGTGCGATGCGCGCCGCCTCGAGACACGTCGACACCGTGGGTCGATCGATGCGCCGCGCCATCTCGGTGGCGCCGATACCGACGATGGCGATGTCGTGCAGTGGGGAAGGCATGCGCGGTTGCTTACACCTGGCGTGAGCCAGTCCAGAATTGGTTGCGCACCGATCCCTTGTCGATCTTGCCGACGGCATTCTTCGGGAGGCTGTCGACGAAACGCACTTCCTCGGGGCGCTTGATGCTCGCGAGTTCGCTCTGGCGGCAGAGATCGAGAATTTCCTGTTCGGTGACCGTGCCGTTCGTCGTGCGTGCCACGACGGCGACGATGCGCTCGCCCCATTCCTCGTCGGGCGCTCCTACGACGGCAACCTCGAGTACCGCCGGGTGGCGGTAGATGACGTTCTCGATCTCGACGGGTGCGATGTTCAGTCCGCCGCGAATGATAAGGTTTTTCAGTCGGTCGACGATGTACAGGTACCCCTCGTCGTCGAAGACACCGATGTCGCCCGAGTGCATCCACCCGTCGTACAGCGCATCCGAGGTGCGCTTTTCGTCGCGGTAGTAGCCGAGCATGACGTGGGGGCCGGCGAAGATGACCTCGCCGCGCTCGCCGACGGGAACGTCGTTGCCCCTGTCGTCGACGACACGAACGGCGACGCCGTACGACGGCCGACCGCACGAGTTGAGCAATGCCGGCTTGTCACCGAGCGCCCGCTCATGGTCGACCTTGCGCAGGATCGTGCCGATCGACGCGATCTCCGCCATTCCGTACAGCTGCAGGAAGATGGCGCCGTATCGGGCGACGAGGTCGCGCAGGCGGTCGGGCGAGATCGGCGACGATCCGTAGCCGAGCGTGGTGAGCGTCGACATGCGGCGGTCGTCGTCGGTGAGCTGGTCGAGCACGCGCATGAGTTGAGTGGGCACGAGAAACGAGTGCGTCACCTCGAACTGCGCGACGACCGAGGCGAACGTGTCGGGGGAGAACGAGCGACTGTCCTGGAAACCGATCGCCGCACCCATCATGAGGCACGGAGCGATGGTGATGTTCACGCTCGAGTTGTGCGGGATCTGGATGAGGTAACGCGTGTCGGGCGTGATCTCGTACTCCAGGCACGCAACGGTGGCGTGCTGCGACATCGCAGAATGATCGAAGAGCACGCCCTTTGGACGGCCGGTCGTGCCACTGGTGTACACGATGCAGGCATGGTCGGTTGATGAGGGAAAGAGCCCGAGCGGATCGGCCGACACCTTCGCAAGCGGCGACTTCGCACCGACGAGATCCTCGATCATGACGAACGGGACACCGAATGCTTCCTGCAACACCTCGGCAGTGGTACGGAACTCCTCCGACGTGACGAGCAATCGTGGCTCGGCGTTCTCGAACACCGATCGGAGGTCGCTGTCGTCCATGCGGAAATTCAGCCCGACGTACACGAGGGCTGCCTTGTGGGAGGCCACGAGGTACTCGACGACTTCACATCGGTTGGGGAGCAGCACCGCGAGGCGGTCACCGGTGGACACCTTCTGGTCGGCACGCAACCAGCCAGCGATGCGGTTCGTGCGCTCGTCGAGCTCGGCGTACGTGGAGCTGTAGTCGGTGGAAAACAGGGCAAGTGCGTCGGGGCGACGGCGCGCTTCGCGCGAAACGGCAACTCCAAGATTCATTGTTCCCTCCTCAAGGTGAACGTGGGAAGTAGTCGAGATGCGTCGCGGGGGTCCGCGCTGAAGGCGACCTCGACGCCCGATCCGATGAGCGTGTCGACGTCAGCGGGCACGGCGCCGTAGGTAACGAGACGTGTCATGAGGTGCCAACCTTCGTCCATCTGAACGATCGCCAATACGTACGGTGTGGCGAAGTCCTCCGTCGGGGCGCGGTGCACGACGGTGAAGGAGTACACGGTGCCCCGACCATTGCTCGGAATGTACGTCCAGGATTCGGAATGACACGAACGAGCTTGCCGTTGCGGCATGAGGCCCAGAATTCGTCAGTGAGTGCGACGCTCGGCATGTTGTGCTTCACCCCCTCGAGTCGGCCCGTGCTGTGTCTGCGACGATCGTACCCTTCATCGTCGCGACGGCCTCAGGCGGGGTATGTGCGAGGACGATCGGCGAAGATACGTCGCTTACAATTCATGGGGTGGCCGAGCGTCCCGTTGCCCTCGTGACCGGATCATCGCGGGGGATCGGTCGGGCGATCATCGAGCGTCTCGCGACCACGCACAACTGCGTCCTGCACTACCGCTCGTCGACGTCCGCTGCCGACGAGGTGGCCGACGCGTTGCGGTTAGGGGGTGCGCAAGTTCTCGCCGTCGCCGCAGACATCGGATCGGAGTCGGACATCGATGCAATGTTCGACGCGGTGTGCGATGAGTTCGGGCGCCTTGACGTGCTCGTTACGAACGCTGCCGCGACGAAGTTCGCGACACTGGTCGACACGCAGCGTCGACACCTCGAACGCACTCTGGCAGCCGTCGTGCTCAGCTACCACCAGATGGTGTCGCGAACAGTGCCGTTGTTGCGCGACGCGGGGCGCATCGTCGCAGTGAGCGGTCTCGACGCCCGCTTCGCGCAAGCCGGCCACGGTGCGTTGGGGGCGGCAAAGGCGGCGCTCGAGTCGCTCACCCGCTCGTGGTCGGTCGAACTCGCACCGCGGGGATGTACGGTCAATGCGGTACTGCCCGGTGCGATCGATACCGATTCCCTCGACGCCTATTTCCACGGTGACGACGAGGCACGCTCAGCGATGACGAGTGGTACCCCGCTCGGTCGTCTGGGCACGCCCCGTGAGGTGGCCGATGTCGTCGCTTTCCTGTGCAGTCCGGCAGCCGCGTACGTAACCGGTCACGTGCTCGTCATGGACGGCGGTGCGAGCGCCGAGGGTGGTGCGTGGTCGCAGTTCCGCGACCTCTGGAACTCCTGACGCGTCAGCGTCCTGGCTTCCACGCCACCTGTGTGAGTCCGCCGTCGATG
>VGBO01000104.1 GCA_016870475.1 Actinomycetota bacterium
TACACGCCCGCCGAACGACGGGTGCACGGCTACTACGTGCTGCCCTTTCTCGCGGGCGACACGCTCGTTGCCCGGATCGACGTGCGGGCCGACCGACGGGGTCGGGTGCTGCAGGTGTTGGGAGCGTTCGCCGAGCCGGGCATCGACGCGGGGCCCGTCGCCGATCGTCTGGCTGGTGAGCTCGGCCGGATGTGCGGTTGGCTCGGCCTGGACGCCGTTGAGGTCGCCCGACGCGGCGATCTCGCGCGCCGTCTCACTGCCGCCGTCGCCGGACGGTAGGGTCCCGGCATGGCTTCGCAGATCCCCGTGGTCGACTACCTCGTGCTCGACGCCGAGCCGCACCTCGTCGTCAATGCCTGCGTGGCGTGTGGCGCCCGGTTCTTCGACCGTCGCAACGCCTGTGCCTCCTGTGCTGGCACCGAGTTCCGCCGGGAACCGCTCGGCCGCTCCGGCAAGGTGCGCAGCTTCACGATCGTGCACCGGGCGGCGCCCGGTGTCCCGACGCCGTACGTGTCCGCGCTCGTCGATCTCGACGGCGGCATGACGGTGAAGTCCAACATCGTCAACACTGACCCGACCCCGGAGAAGGTGCGACTCGGGATGCCGGTGCGGCTGACCACCTTCGTGGTGGACTCCGACAGCCGTGGCGTCGAGTGCGTAGCCTTCGGGTTCGAGCCGGCGAACTGAGCGGGGGAGCGGACATGAGCGACGACATCTGGGTGCTCGGCACCCACATGACCAAGTTCGGCCGGTACAAGGACCAGGACCTCATCGACCTCGGCGCGACCGCCGCGATGGGTGCGCTCGCCGATGGCGGCGTGCACATCGACGACGTCGGCATCTTCGGGTGCGGCAACCTGAACCAGTCGAATGCCGGTGTCGGCCAGCGGATCCTCAAGCAGATCGGCCAGACGGGCATTCCCGTCTACAACGTCGCCAACGCGTGCGCAACCGGGGCGACCGCGTTCCGCACGGCGTACCTCGCCATCAAGGCCGGCGAGTGCGACATGGGCCTCGCCGTCGGGGTCGAGCAGATGGGCAAGCAGGGGCTGCTCGGGGCGGCGAACCGGGCGAAGCGTGACGAGAAGGTCTTCGAACCGAACGGCCGTTACGGCGGGGTGCTCCAGACGGAGGGCGTGCTCGGCACCGGTCTCATGCCGGGCGTCTTCGCCCAGGCGGGCATGGAGTACGCGTACGAGAACGACGGCGTCGGGTTCGAGCAGTTCGCGAAGGTCGCCCAGAAGAACCACGCCCACTCGGTGCTGAACCCGCTGGCCCACTACCAGAAGGAGTTCAGCCTCGAGGAGGTCATGGGTGCGGAGATGATCTCGTACCCGAACACGCTGATGATGTGCTGCCCGACGACGGACGGGGCCGCAGCGGCGGTGCTCGTCAGCGGCGAGCGGTTGCGCACGCTCTCCGCCGAACAGCAGCGGCGTGCCGTGAAGATCTCGGCGTCGGTGCTCAACTCCGACCCGTGGACGCCGAGCTCGCAGGTGCAGCCCGACGTCAACACCCTCACCCGGCAGGCGGCCGACCGGGCGTACGAGCTCGCCGGCGTCTCGCCGAAGGACCTCGACCTCGTCGAGCTGCACGACTGCTTCGCTACCGCCGAGCTGATCCACTACGACAACCTGTCGCTGTGCGAGCGCGGCGGCGCAGGGGAGTGGATCGACAAGCGGGGACCGTGGCGCGACGGCGAGATCCCGGTGAACGTGTCGGGCGGTCTGCTCTCGAAGGGTCACCCGCTCGGAGCGACGGGCATCGCGAATATCTACGAGGTCACGACCCATCTCCGCGGGGAGGCCGGCGACCGGCAGATCCCCGATGCGAAGGTCGGTCTCACCCACGTGATCGGGCTCGGTTCCGCCTGCGCGATCCACATCCTCGAGCGTTCGGGCCGCTGAACCGACCGGGAGGTCACGCCTCCCGGAGACGGCCTCGCTGCACCTTGCCGAGCGCGGTGCGGGGGAGTGCGTCGACGAGCTCGACCCGACGGGGCACGCAGTACGGCGCGAGCTCGGCGCGCACGGCGGCCTGGAGGTCGGCGAGCGTCGGTGGACGCGCGGGGTCGGCGGGCACCACGACGGCGGTGACGACCGCGCCCCATTCGGGGTCGGCTCGGCCGATGACGGCGACCTCCGCGACGCCGGGCACCCGTGCGAGCACAGCCTCGACGGGGTCGGGCCACACCTTCTGTGCGCCGGTGACGACGACGTCCCCCGACCGCCCGAAGACCTGCACCGTGCCGGTGGCGTCGACCGTTCCGGCGTCTCCGGTGGCGAGCCACCCGTCCACCGTCGGGTCGACCCCCTCGGGCGTGCTGCCGTCGCGGTAGGCGCGGAGCAGCATCGGGCCGCGCACCTGCAGTTCGCCGTCGACGGCGCGCACGCCGACGCCGGCGAGGGGCACACCGTCGTAGACGATGCCGCTGCCGGTCTCCGTCATGCCGTAGGTGCACACCACGTTCGGCGGCAGGTCCGTCGGTGGTGCAGCCCCGCCGAGCACGATGCGGGTGAACCGGCTCGGGTCGATGCGCCCGAGGGCCGTGGGCACCAGAGAGACGTGCGTGGCGCCGCAGGACTGCGCGGCGTCCGGGTCGAAGGCGGGGTGCACGGTGAGGCGGGTGCCGGTGTGCAGCGCCCGGCAGACGACGGACAGCCCGCCGACGTGGGCGAGCGGTAGGCACGCGAGCCAGTGGTGGTTCGCCGGGTCGACGGCGAGTCGTTCGCTCGTCGCCGCTGCGGAGGCGCGGACCGCGTCATGGGTGAGCACGACGCCCTTCGGTACCCCGGTGGTGCCCGATGTGGCGAGAACGAGAGCGTCCCCGTCGAGTGCGGGCACCGGATCGGCGAGCCGTGTGGTTCCGGATGAGTCGACGATGCGGTCGGGTCGCAACGCCGACAGGAGCCGAGCGCGGGCGGGCGCCGGCAGCCGGAGGTCGACGGGCAGGACGGCGTCGCCGTCGTCCCAGATCCGTCGGAGCGTGCGGACGAACTCGTCGCCGCTGGGTAGGGCGACTGCGACGAGTCGGCTCACTGCTGCGGCGGTGGAGGGGGCGGAGCGAACACCGTTCCCTGGCCGCCCTCGGGCGGTCCCGGAGGCGCCTGCGGTGGTGCGGCGGGCGGTGCGGGCGGTGCGGGCGGTGCGGGCGGTGCGGGCGGAGCGGGCGGTGCCGACCATG
>VGBO01000105.1 GCA_016870475.1 Actinomycetota bacterium
GCCGCACCCGCTCCGGTGACGACCCGGGCAGCATGTTGTACTCGGCGGTCACCCAGCCCTTGCCACTGCCCTTCATCCACCGCGGGACGTCCTCGTCGACGGACACCGTGCACAGCACGCGGGTGCGCCCGAAGGTGACGAGCACGGAGCCGGGGGTCATCTCGGTGAAGTCCCGTTCGAAGCCGACCGGACGCAACTCGTTCGGGGCACGACCGTCGGCACGCATGGGGGCTCCTCGCCGGTGCGGCCCGCACGGTGCGGACCGGACCGGGTCGATGATGCCAGGCGGGAGCTCAGCGGGGGAAGGCCGCAACGGTGGTGCCGCGGAGAAGCGCTCGGTCGGCGAGCGCCCCGATCACCGCGTCGGGGTCGTCGTCGTGGTCGAGGTCGACCGGCAAGGGCGAGGCGAGCGCTACGACGGTGATCCGGAGTCCCACGGCGTCGGCTGCACACGGCGGTGTGTGCGGGCCGGCGTCGCCCCCGGTGTGCGACCCTCCGGCGTGCCAACCGGCCCGGCCCGGTTCGAGCCGCAGGACGATGTCGTGCACCCGCCGGCGGCCGTCCGACGTGACGACCTCGGTGACGACGGCGACCTCGGCGGTCTCCTCCGGCATGCCGCCCCAGGTGACGTCGGGGCGACGACCGCCCCGCCAGCAGACCGACCGCACGTCGACCGTGCCCCCGTCGGGTACGGCGCCGCTCCGCAGCGTCAGACCTTCATCCGTCGGCACCGCATCGAGCCGGAGGATCGCCGCACGTTCGGCATCCGCACGCTCACATCCGGGGACGGTGGCGAAGCGCACCGAGGGAACGCGGCGTCCGCAAGCCATCCCCAGATCGCGCCGTCGGCCACGCCGTGCGGTACCCCGCCGAGCGCAGCACCTCACCAGGTGTTGACGGTCTCCGCGATTGCGGCGGCTGCCTCGATCTCGCCGGTGTAGATGCCGGTGGAGATGTACTTCCACCCGCCGTCGGGGGAGATCACGGCGATCGTGGCGTGCTCGCCGGCGGGCAGCCGTTCCGCGACCTTGATCGCACCGGCGACCGCCGACCCGGTGGAGACCCCGGCGAAGATGCCGCAGTCCGACGCCAGCCGGCGCGTCCACTCGACCGATTCCCGCGGCCGCACGATGCGCTTTCCGTCGAGCAGGTCGGCACCGCCCCACTTGACGAACACTGGCGGGATGAACCCGTCGTCGAGGCTGCGGAGCCCCTCGACCTTCTCGCCGGCCGGCGGCTCGACGGCGTAGATCTTCACGTCGGGTTTGTGGTCCCGGAGGTAGGTGCCGACGCCGAGGAGCGTTCCCGAGGTCCCGAGGCCGGTCACGAAGTGGGTGATCTCCGGAACGTCGCGCAGGAGTTCGGGCCCGGTGGCGTCGTAGTGCGCCTGCGGGTTGGCCTCGTTGCCGTACTGGTAGAGGAACGCCCACTCGGGGTGTTCGTCGGCGAGTTGCTGCGCCTTGCGGACCGCACCGTTCGATCCCTCGTTGCCCGGGGTGAGCACCACGTCCGCCCCGTACATCTCGAGGAGTTGACGTCGCTCGTTCGTGGTGTTGTCGGGCATCACGATCGTGATGGGATGCCCGCGGAGGCGGGCGATCAGCGCGAGCCCGATGCCGGTGTTGCCCGAGCTCGGCTCGAGGATCCGTCGTCCCGGCCAGAGCTCGCCGTCACGTTCGGCCTTCTCGATCATCGCCTTGGCGATGCGGTCCTTCACGGAACCGCCGGGGTTGCCGCCCTCGAGTTTGATGAAGATGCGCGCGTCGGGGTTCGGTGAGAGCACCGAGATGTCGACGACCGGCGTGTTGCCGATCAGGTCGAGCACCGAGTCGACGCGGGTCATCGTGGCGTCGTTCAGGCGCCGCCGGCCACGGCGGGGAGGATGGTGAGCTCGGCGCCGTCTGCGACGGCGGTGGCGGCCTTGTCGAGGTATCGGATGTCGTCGTCGTCGACGTAGATGTTCACGAACCGCTGCAGCTCACCGGACTCGTTCAGCAGGTGTCCCGACATACCGGGGAAGCGGGCGACGAGCCCGGCGATGATGTCGCCGACCGACCCGGCGTCGGCCTCGACGACGGTCTTTCCGGCGGCGTGGGGACGGAGCACGGTTGGCAGGCGGACGCTGACGGCCACGTTGGACTCCTGGTGAGATGTCGGTCGAGCGAAGGGCTACGTCGAATGTCGACGCAATGGGTCGGAGTTTATCCGTGCGGTCGGCGCTACCCGCCAGCGGGTCCGACGACGACCGGCTCCTCGGTCACGGCGCCGTCCACGATCCGGTACGAACGGAGCGACGCCTCACCGTGGGCGAGCGACACGATCGCGTAGTGCCAGGTCGGGTCGGGCGCCTGGGCGACGTCGGTCGGCGACGGGTACGGCGGGGTGTGGGTGTGGGAGTGCAGGACCCCGATGATCTCGAGCCCGTCGTCGTCGGCCGCCCGGGTGGCCCGGAGCTGGTCCTTCGCGTCGACCGTGTAGACGCGGCTCGACTCCGCGGCGTTGCGGCAGCGGTAGTAGCGCACGACCCGTCCGGTCGCCGGGTCGCCGGCGAGCAGGCCGCAGCACTCGAGCGGGAACTCGTCGAGCGCCTGAGCGACGATGTCGAGGTAGATCTCCCGTTCGATGCTGAGCACGGGAGGAACGGTAGCGGCGACGGGCGCGAAACTGGTCGGGTGACGATCCGCCGTGACGCCCTCGTCGAACGAACGCTCCCCGCGGTCGGCGCCCTCGCGTGCATCGCCGTCGGGACGGCGTGGGCGGTCTCACGGGTCGGCTACCCGGAGACGAGCGGCATCGTCGAGGAGTCGGTCGGCGGACCGGGCGTCGCCGCAATCGTGACGGCAGTGGCCGGTGCACCGGTGGCGCTCGGCGTCGGCCTGCTCGATGGCCTCATCGGCGCGGTGCGAAACCGGGCGGTGCGGGCCGCCGTACGGGTGCTGCTCTACGGCGTGCTCGGCGCGTGGTGCGCCTTGATGGTGGCGCTGGTCGCCGAGATCGACTGCGACGGCACGTGCCTCGCCGCCGACAGTCGAGTCGTCGGCGGTGGGGCGGGCGCAGAGATCGCCCTCGTGGTCGTCACCTACGGGGTAGCCCGGGGTGTCGACCGGCTGCGCTCGGTAGTGTCGTCCACCCGGACCGAGCGGAGTGGGCGTGAAACGACAGCGTG
>VGBO01000106.1 GCA_016870475.1 Actinomycetota bacterium
CGTGGGCGCTCGTAGCGTTCAACGTGACGGGTGCGGTCGTCCTGTTGGTGTTCCTGTTCCGTCGTCCCGAGGTCATGCACATCACCTGAGCGGTTCCGCCGGAGCCGACGTCTCGACCGTCGTCCGAAGGACCCAGCTCGTAGCGCCGTCCCGCTCCCAGCGGGCGACCCGCCGGCGGATCTCGACGCCGGACCGGACTCCGCTGAGGACGAACCCGCCGTCGCCGGTGGTGGCGTGGCCGGGTGCCCACACCTCGGTGAGCCACGTCGGCGGGACCTGCACGAGCACCGAGGTCCCGGCGCCGTGACGGGACCGGCCCTGCGCGCCGGGCCTCGTCGAGCTCCCGATGACGGTCCAGCGCACCCGGACGTCGGACCCGACGTGGAACCCCGGATCGGCGGTTCGCAGGGCGTCGAGGACCGCTTCCCGGACCGCTCGGCCGAGGATCGCCTGCCGGGAGGCGTCGACCGCGGGGATCGTCTGCGTGGGCGGGCCGAGCCCACGCCGCGCCCAGGCCAGATGGGTGCACAGCGCCAGGCGTCGCCGCAACGGCAAGGGGAGGCCGCGCAGCAGGTCGAGCTCCCGCTCGTCCGCGAGGGTCCAGCCCGTCGAGGGCGGAGCGCTGAGGACGAACGCCGTCGCGTCGCCATCGGCGGACCACAGGGTGAGCGGGCCGATGTGGTGGAGGTGGCGACGGGCGGCGAGAAGGGCGGCGACGCACGGTGGCGGCGTCCCGCCGAGGCCGACGAGGGCCAGTTCGGCGACGAGATCGTGGTCGGGGACGCCGAGGCGCCCGCGGCGCCACCACAGTCGATGCAGCGCGCCGCCGCAGGCGATCTCGACCTCGACGTCGGACAGCTCCTCGGCCCAGCCGCGCAGGGTCGTCCCGATCAGTCGGCGACCCGGACGAAGGAGGCCACCGTCGGATCGGCGCAGAGCGCCTCGAGGTCCGCGCCGGTCGGAAGCTGCGGTCGGTCGCGCTCGACGTTGACGATGCAGAGGAACCCGAGCGGTGCGTCGTCCGCAGCACGGAACTGGTGCCACGTCATCGGCGGGACCTCGACGAGGTCCCGAGGGCCCAACTCGAGGACCGACGTGCCGACCAGGCAGCGGCCGCGACCGTGCAGCACGACGACGGCGTGCACGTGCTCGTGCCGCTCGAGCGTGGAGTGCCCGCCCGGTTCGACCTCGAAGTACCGGACCTGGCAGGCGAGCTCGTCGCGTTCGAACAGCACCTGGCGGGTCACCCCCCGGAACGGTGCCGACCCGGCGACCTTGTAGTCGTGCACGTCCACATCGTCCCAGCGCTGCGGGCCGGTGCCGTGTGCCGGGTCGGCGACGCGTCGCAGCGCTCGTTCGGAGGCTGCGGCATCGGCGGGTGCGGTCGGCTCCACGGCGACGATCGTAGGACTCACCACCGAACGGCGTGCACGCGGGACACGAAGTCGGCGGTCGAGGCGGTGAGAGCGTCCCCGGCGAGCAGCAGCGCGCCGCCGACGAGCAGCATCACGTCGCGGCCGTAGAACGCGACGAGCTCCTCGACCCGGTCGGGGGTGATCCCGCCGGCCGGGGTGGGAAGTGCCGGTCGCATCTCTCCCCAGGGGCGTCGAGCCGCAGCGGCGATGGTTGCGCAGCGGTCCCGGGTGAAGGAGAACCGGCCGCCGTGGTTCGGGAAGATCACCGCGTCCGCGCCGAAGAGTCGGAAGAGCGAACCGAGTAGCACCTCGGGGGCGACAGCGGTCGTGCCGCCCGCCGCGGGATGCCCGATGGTCGCAGCCCTGGCCGGCGCCAACGTGGAACGGACCAGATCGACGAAGGCCCCGACCCCGACGAGCATCGGGGCGACGAGGACGACCCGGACGCCGAGCTCGAGGGCGATCTCCGCCTTGCGGCGGAGTACGTCCGGCGGTCCGATGAGGTTCGGCGCGTAGCGGGTCGTGCCGCCGGTGACCCGGTTCGCCCGTTCCACGGCGTCCTGGCAGGCCCGGACCCGGACGGTGAACGTGTCGAGGTCAGGGTCCGCGATGCCGTGGTCGTCCTTCACGATGTCGACACCGCCGAGGGCGAAGGCCTCGCCGATCGCCGCGAGGTCCTCGACAGCGAGCCCCTGCGGCTTGATCGCCGTGCACGTAAGCGCCCGGGGTGCGACCGGGTCGATGCCCACGAGCGAGCGGAGGCCGTCGAGGCCCCGGGCCGGGCCGTCGAACCGGGCGAGGAGCGACGACGGCAGGGTCAGGTCGGTGAGGCGGACGTGGTCGTGGAGGGAGACGTTGCCCGCCAGCATGTTGAGGAGCTGCACGGGGTCCTCGCCGACGGTCGAGGTGGCGAGGGAGATGACGGCCGACCAGCGGCGCGTGGCGCCGTCGACGCCGAGCGGCGTGAGGTCCTCGAGCCGACCGACGACGTGGTCGCGCACGTGGCGGTCGCGGATCGCCTCGACGGGCATCTCGACGCTCTGCTCGACGGCAACGGCGCGCGCGGCGTCCTCCGCCGCCGTCGGCGCTAGGTCGGCGGGAAGGCGGAGCTCGTAGACGACGCTGAGGCGTTCCGTGTCGGACATGGGGCCCGACATCCTGTTCGGCCGGGCGGGGTTGCGCAACGGAGACTGCGAAACCAGACTACTGCCATATGCGAATGATTCTCAATACCTGCGTGCGCGGTTCGATGCGGGGGAACCTGCGGAGCGGTCTGGCCCTCGTCGCAGCGGTCACGGCGCTCGCGTCGACGGCCTGCGCGTCAACCGAGCGGGCCGACGGTCCGCCCAGCGTGGTCGCCACGACGACGATGATCGCCGACTTCGTCCGCGAGGTCGGCGGTGACCGGGTCGAGGTCGTGAGCATCATGCGACCCGGCATCGACGTCCACCACTTCGAACCGACCCCCGCCGACCTCGAACGCCTCCGCACCGCCACCCTCGTCGTCCGCAACGGCATCGACCTCGAGCCGTGGCTCGACGACGCCGTGAAGGCCTCCGGCTCGAAGGCGCAGGTGGTCACGGCCACGAACGGCGTCACGATTCGCGGTGCCCGCGCCCACAACCACGGCGGCGAGACCACGACGACCCCGCTGACTCCCGGTTCGGTGCCAGCGCCCGCCATGAAGAAGGACGACCACGACCACGACCACGACCACGACCACGACCACGACCACG
>VGBO01000107.1 GCA_016870475.1 Actinomycetota bacterium
CGCGACCGGCAAGCCGCTCGACCCGCGTGAGATCGTCCTGAAGACCGGTGAGGTCATGGCCCGCACGGGTGACCCGGCGGTGTCTCCCCCGATCGGCGTCGACGCGGAGATCACGGTGCCGTCGAACTGGGTGTTCGACCGGATCAGCGCCGAAGAGGTGTGGGCGTGCACGTCCTGCAAGGCGTGTGACGAGATCTGCCCGGTGAACATCGAGATCCTCGACAAGATCCTCGACATGCGGCGGTACCTGTCGCTGATGGAGTCGAACTTCCCGACCGAGTTGGGCAACGCCTACCGGTCGATGGAGAACAGCTCGAACCCGTGGTCGATGTCGCAGGGTGACCGTGCGCAGTGGGCGGCGAAGCTGCCCGACGTCGAGGTCGTCGACCCCGACAGCCCCTTCGACCACGAGTACCTGTACTGGGTGGGTTGCGCGGGCAGTTTCGACGACAAGAACAAGAAGGTCAGCGAGGCGACGGCGAAGCTGTTGCGCCGTGCCGGAATCGACTTCGCGATCCTCGGCCCGTCGGAGCTCTGCACCGGCGATCCGGCTCGCCGGTCGGGCAACGAGTACCTGTTCCAGATGCTCGCCAAGCAGAACGTGGCGACGCTGAACGGCATGGGGGTGCGCAAGATCATCACGCAGTGCCCCCACTGCTTCAACACGATGAAGAACGAGTACCCGCAGCTCGGTGGCTCCTACGAGGTGGTGCACCACAGCCAGTTCCTCGAGTGGCTGGTGTCCTCGGGCAAGCTCGACGTGTCGCAGGCCCGTCTCGACGAGCGGATCGTGTACCACGACTCCTGCTACCTCGGCCGTCACAACGACGTGTACGAGGCGCCGCGCCGGGTGATCGGCTCGATCAAGGGCATCGAGATCGTCGAGGCGCAGCGCAACGGCACGAAAGGCATGTGCTGCGGTGCGGGCGGGGCGCGCATGTGGATGGAGGAATCCATCGGCAAGAAGATCAACGACGAGCGTGCCCAGGAGCTCGTCGCCACCGGTGCGACCCGGGTCGCGACGGCGTGCCCGTTCTGCTACGTGATGATGGACGACGGGGTGAAGGCCACCGGCAAGGAAGAGTCCGAGGTCCGGGTGGCGGACATCTCGATGCACCTGCTCGAGGCGATCGAGCGGGGTGAGGAGTCCACCGGTGGTGCGCCGGCGTTCCTCGCTGCGGTGCAGGCTGCCGAGCGGGAACTGCTCGGCGGTCCGTCGAACGACTGACCTCGTGCGCCCGTTCGGGCGGACCGGTCAGGTCGTGCGGAAGTTCTCCCAGTAGCGGCTCGGCCGCGGGCCGCGCTGCCCCTGGTACTTGCTGCCCACCGCGGCCGACCCGTAGGGGACGTCAGCGGCGGTGGTCATGCGCACGAAGCTGATCTGGCCGATCTTCATGCCCGGGTAGAGGGTAATCGGCAGGTTCGCGACGTTGGACAGCTCGAGGGTGAGCTGCCCGTCCCACCCGGCGTCGACGAACCCGGCGGTCGAGTGGATGAGCAGGCCGAGCCGGCCGAGGCTCGACTTCCCTTCAAGACGGGCGACGAGGTCGGTGGGGAGCACGACCCGTTCGAGCGTGGAACCGAGGACGAACTCGCCCGGGTGGAGGATGAACGGTTCGTCGCCGACTTCGACGAGCTCGGTGAGGTCGGACAGGTCCTGCTTCACGTCGATGATCCCGCGGGTGTGGTTGCGGAACACGAGGAACGCGCTGTCGAGCCGCAGGTCGACGGAGGACGGTTGCACGGCGTTCACACCCATCGGGTCGATAACGATGCGGCCTGCGGCGAGCTCTTCTCGGATGGTCCGATCGGACAGGATCACGGCGCCGACGTTAGGCGACGGGCGTCGGTCGGTCGTTGCTCGGCGCCGGGATGACCGCGCCGGGGTCGCTCCACTACAGTCGACGCCTGCTGCGGGTGTAGTTCAATGGCAGAACATCAGCTTCCCAAGCTGAATACGCGAGTTCGATTCTCGTCACCCGCTCCAGGAGTCCCCGTCGCCGCTGCAGCACGCCGGGTCGGTGCATGTCCTACGCTCCCGCTCGGTGCGAGCGACCGACCCGACCCGACAGAGCTAGACTCCGGCGGATCCCAAAGAGGCACGGTGTTATGGGCAGCGTGAACCTCGCCAACATGACCCGCGTCGACGCCGTCACCCTCCCCGCCGGCGAGGACTACATCCTCACGGCGGTCACCGACGGCACCTACGGGTACTTCGGCACGACCTTCGCCAGCCCCGGGCGGGTCGTCAAGGTCGACCTCGCCACCATGACCCGCATCGACGCCGTCACCCCGAGCAGCGGCGAGGTCGACCTCCGGTCGGCTATCACCGCTGGCACCCACGGGTACTTCGGCACGGACACCAGCCCCGGGCGGGTGGTCAAGGTGAACCTCGGGAGCCCGCCGCCTACGCCGGCTCCCGAGCCGTCACCGGCCCCGGTAGGCCCGGCGTACACGGGCTGAGCGAGTAGCGGGGTCGAGCGCGAGCGCGTCGAGGAGTCGGCGGGCTGCGCCTGCGATGTCGTTCACGGCCGCGTAGCGACGACCTGCAGCAGCGAGCGCCGCACGCCGGTGCCCGTCGGCGAGGAGTTCGTCGACCACCTCTGCGAGCTCGGTCGTGGTGATGGTGCGCGGCACCT
>VGBO01000108.1 GCA_016870475.1 Actinomycetota bacterium
CTTGGAGGCCTTCGCCGGCGCCGCGGCCTTCGAATTCTTCGCCGGCGCCGGCGCCTTCGAGTTCTTCGCCGGCGCCGGCGCCGGCTTCGCCTTCGGGGCGGGCGCCAGCTTCGACGCCGGCCGCGCCTTCCCGTTCGCCGCGGGTGCCGCAGCGGGCTTGGTGGTCTTCGTCTTCGGGGACTTCGGACTCGTGGTCACGGTGGTGGGAGCCGCCTCGTGGTCGTGGCCCGGATCGATCAGCAGATTTCCGGGCGGTTCGGCGCTGTGGCCGGGATGGGCCGGGGAACGCCGTGGGATCGCTCAGTATTCCTCGTCGCGACCGCTCGGACCGCCCCGAACTCCCGATGCCCCTCGCGCGACGGTCAGGGTGCCACGCCGACCGACTTCCCCGATCGCCCGACCCGGCACCCCGACCGTCTGCCGAAGGACACTAAGCGCGGATGGATCGATATGCAAGGAAATGTCATGAGGGGAAGCGACTTGCGAATCCGATCCGAAGGGCGGGGCGGAAACACTGCTCGACGTAGGCATACAGCGAGCCGAGCACCCGGTCGAGCTCCGACTCCGTGACCGAGGTGTTGGCGAGCTGGCCGGCAAGGAACACCGCGTCCTCCTCACCGATGAGGAACGCCGCCCCGTACAGCTTCCGGTTGCGACGGAGCAGGTGCTCGTAGAAGGCCGCGTGGTTCTCCTCGGGGGCCGGCATCACATAGGTCTCGTAGTGCAGGGTCCGCTGGCCGAGCGTGAACCAGATCGAGAAGACCGACTTCTCCTCACCGTTCACCCGCACGTACCAGCGTCGGAGCGACGGGTCCCGGTCGATCGCAGCGACCGTCGGGTTGGCGGCGAGCTCCCTGTCCAGCCAGGCGTCGATGCGCGCCGACAGGACGTGGAGCTCGTCGTCGGTGAAGGGAGGGGCGCCCTCGGTCACGATCCGACCGCGCAGGAGACACGCGCACCGACGACGAGGTCGCCGTGGATGCGGCGGAATCGGGCGGCCGACGTGGACCAGCGGTACCGTGCCGCAAGATCGCGGGCACCCGTCGCGAGCCTCGTCGCCATCGCCGGGTCGTCGAGCACACGGTCGATCGCAGCTGCGAACGCCGCCGGGTCGCGGCCCTCGACGAGCATGCCGGTCCGTTCGTGGTCGACGAGGGTCAGGAGGCCGCCGACGGACGAGGCGACGACCGGCGTGCCGCACGCCGCCGCCTCGAGTGCGACGAGTCCGAAGGACTCGGACCGACTCGGCACCACGCACAGGTCGGCCGCCCGGTAGTAGCTCGACAACAGGTGGTGGGGCTGCGGCGGCCGGAACTCGACCCGCCCGCCGAGGCCGAACCGTTCGACGAGCGCCCGACAGTGCGCCTCGTGCTCGTCGCCCTCGACGCCACTCGCACCACCGACCACGACGAGACGGGCCGTCCGGTGTCGACTGCGGGCCAGCGCCTCGATCGCGACGTCGAGCCCCTTGAGCGGCTGGATCCTGCCGACGAATACGAGCAGTGGTCCGTCGCACTCGAGCGCCAGGGCTCGGCGTGCGCCGCATCTGTCGCCGGGCGAGAAGAAGGCGTGGTCGACCCCGGGCGCCACGATCTCGATGCGGGACGGATCGGCACCGTAGAACCGTTCGAGCTGTGCCGCTTCTTCGACGGAGTTGGCGAGGATCGCGTCGCTGCAACGGATCACGGCCGTTTCGGCGTCGATGCGCCGCTGCGGCTCCGGGTCTCCGGTCTCGGCCTTCACCCGGGCGAGCGTGTGGAACGTGCAGACGAGCGGCAGGTCGAGCGCGTGCTTCACCGCGTGGCCGGCGACGGCGGAGAGCCAGTAGTTGGCGTGGATCGCGGCTGCCGTCCCCGCCGTCTCGATGTGCGCTGCGACGCCCGCAGCGAACGTGTCGACGACCTCGGGGAGCGCTTCCTTCCGGAGGCGTGGTGGACCCGCGGCGATGTGCACGACCCGGAACCCCGGTTCGACCTCGACGATCTCGGGGAGGTCGTCGGACCAGCGGCGGACGTAGACGTCACAGGGGATGCCGGCCTGGGCGACGGAGGCGACGAGTTCCCGCACGTACACGTTCATGCCACCGCTGTCGCCGGAGCCGGGCTGTGCCAGCGGCGACGTGTGCATGGAGATGACGGCGAGACCGGCCACGGACTTCCCAACGGAGGATGACGGCGCCGGATTCCCGATGCCGCGAAGGCCCTTAAGGCTACCGGTGCAGCAGCCGGGAATCCCCATGCGGGAGCGGAGCCCTCGGCGTGTCAGCCGCCCGACACCGGGGGGAGCACCGCGATCTCATCGCCTGCGGCGACGCGCTCGTCGGTGGCGACCGGTTCGCCGTTCCGCCACACACGGCTTCCGGCGAGCACCCCGGCGAAGTCGTCGCCGTACCGTGCCACGGCGACGGCGAGCACCCCGGCGACGTCGTCGGCGTCGATCTCGTCGGTTCCGGTGCCGGCCGCCACCCGGGCGGCGGCGAAGAGGCGGAGCTTCACGGACGGCACCAGACGATGCTATCGGCGCCGCTCCGGGCGGGAGCTCAGCGGTGCACGTCGGGATCGACCTGGTGGACCCGGGTGCGCACGGTGAACACCGAGTCGCCCGACAGCACGCCACCTCGACCGA
>VGBO01000109.1 GCA_016870475.1 Actinomycetota bacterium
CCGGCGAAAGGGTTCGCCCGCATCCCCACCGACCCGCACTGAACGGTCCGGGCCGGCACGACATCGACCGAGCAGCCTGGGACCGCCTCGGCACCGGCGGTCAGCGGAACAACGTGAGCAGCACCCAGGCGCTCACGACCGACCCGAGGCCGATCATCACGAGGCTCCGGCGCAACGGCGGCCGCTGCGGCACCGCACCGTCGGCCCCCGCCCGGCCCGTCGGCGGACGGACCAGCGCCACCACGTTGCCGATGACCAGACCGGCGCTGAGCGCCAGCAACAGGTGCTGGACGAAGTTCGGGCCGAGCAGTTCTCCCACGACCGGAAAGGCTACGAGCCCACCGTGCCGTCACCGTCACGGCCCGCGTCCGCCCCGCCGACGACGACATGCGGCGGCGGCCAACGCTCCGGGATCCCACCGGCGCCGTGCAACACCGCCCGCAACGGGGCGACCAACTCCTCGAACCGGGCCACACCCCCGGCACCGAGCCGCTCCACCGGCCCGGCCGCCAACCGGTCGGTGTGCACCTCGACCGCCTCACGACCCTCCGCACCCGCCGCCGTGCACCCGCCCGCCGCGTCGACCCACCCGCGCGCCACCAGCCGGTCGGTCGCCGCCGCCAGCTCCGCCGGCTCCCACCCGCGGATCCGCTGCATCGTCGCCAGGTTCCCGTGCCCCCGGGCGACCATCAGCACCTGGCACTCCACCGGGTCCACCCCCGCCGCAGCGAGCGCGATCGCGTGCCCGTCACCCCGGTGCTCCCGCACCACCGTCGCCGCGTGCCACAGACGCAGGTGCGGCACCGCCGGCCGGCCGAGCGCCAGGTACGCGGCCGCCAACGGTCGGGCCCCCACATCGACCCCGGTGAGCGCGACCTCGGCGAGCTCGGCCGCCTCCTCGACGGTCGCCTCGAACACCCGGTCACCCACCTGCCCGGCGAAGATCCGACGCCACGCCGCATCGACCGCCCCCGACCGCAACCGGATCGCCTCCTCCGGCGACACCCGCGACCACACCTCCGGCAACGCCCGGGCCACCATCCGCTCGGCGAACCCGTAGAACACCGCGGCGACCACCTTCGGGCCGACCGCGCCGAGCGGCGCCGACCGGTAGGCGAAATACGCCCGCCACCAGCCGTGCACCCCCACGTCGTCGAACACCCGGATCTCCGGGCCGTAGTACCCGACCCCGTGCAACGACTCGGCGAGCACACCGAACCGCCGCACCGACCGCAGGTCCACCGGCGCCCGGTCAGCCCGTGTACGCCGGGCCGACCACCGGGGGCTGCGCCGGCTCCGCCGAACCCGAACCGGGGCACGCCACGAACGCAACGGCCCGAGGGTTCGACCCCACGGAGATCGTCGCCGTCACCGTGTTCGACGACGTCGACACCACCGAGACCGTGTCGTCCAGGCTGTTCGTCACGTAGACGAGCGACCCGTCGGGCGACACGGCGACCCCCACCGGGCGCACACCCACGCTCACCGTCGTGACCACGGTCGACGACATCGTGTCGACGACCGACAGCGTGCCACCACCGAAGTTCGCGACGAACGCCGTGCCGCCGCCCGGCGAGACGGTGACCGCCACCGGCTCGTCACCGACCGATACCGTCCCGATCACCGAGTTGTAGGTCCCCGACGCCGGATTGCTGTCGATCACCACAAGGACGTCCGCAGTGAACGCCGTCACGAAGACCTCCGTGCCGGCGGGTGAGAGCGCGGCCCCGTACGGCCTCCCACCGACGAAGATCGTGGACGTCACCGTGTTCGTGGTCGTGTCGACCACCACGACGTCCTGATCGAACGCGAGCGCGACATAGAGGCGAGTCCCGTCGGGGGTGATCACCAACCCGACCGGACCGTCGCCGAGTGGGACCGTCGCCACGACGGCGTTCGACGACGTGTCGATCACCGACACCGTGTCATCGTCGGCGTTCACGACGTACGCCCGTGCTCCGTCGGGCGACACGGCGATCGCATGCGCCCCCGAACCCACCGTGATCGACGACGTCACCACCGCCGAGGTCACGTCGACGACCGAGACGGTGCCGTCGACCGAGTTCGCAACGTACGCGCAGCCCACCGTCGCACCCGCCGGTGGGGCCACGCCCAGGACGAGCGCACCAATCACCGAAGCGACGGGGAAGAACCGGCGGATCACGGCCGGTCAGCCCGTGTACGCCGGGCCGACCACCGGGGTCGGGTCGGGGGTCGGATCGTCCGGGGCGCCCACGAGATCGGCAAGACACGGACCGTACGCAAGCCCCCGCGGCGACAGACCGGCGAAGAACGTCGACATCACCGCCTTCGTGGCCGCGTCGATCACCGACACCGTCATGTCATCGGTGTTCGCCACGTACACGACCGAGCCGTCCGGCGACACGAGAACCGCCTCCGGACCCACGCCGACCGGTACGACGTCCGTCAGGCTGTCCGACAGCGTGCCGTCGACATTGTTCGCGACGTAGACGCA
>VGBO01000110.1 GCA_016870475.1 Actinomycetota bacterium
GCCCGCGATGTCACCGAGCCGTTCATATTGGAAGACGGCCATGTCGCGGTGCCCGACACGGTCGGCATCGGGGTCGAGCCGTTGCCCGAGATGCTCGAGTCGGTGACGTCGCGGGTGGACACGATCGCGGTGACCTCGTGACGGTCGAGCCGATTCCCGAGTCGTGGATCGACTACCTCAACAGGCTTGACGTCGCGCGACTCGACTTGACCAACGACGAGATCCTCCGCGCGGTCGAACATGGCCTCGCACTGCAGGGCGCGGGCGAGGCGGTCATCGAGCCCCGCGTGCACCTCGAGCCGGGCGTCGCCAGCGGTCACTTCAACGTGCTGCGAGGATCGCTCGGGGGCGACGTCGATCTGGCTGGCGTGAAGGTCGTCGGTGATTTCGTCGGCAACTATAAGGTCGGCCTGCCGAGTGAGTTAGCGCTGCTCAACTTGATGGATCGGCGCACCGGTCAGCCTCGCGCGGTGATCGATGCGTCCTCGATCACCGACATGCGCACCGGTGCAATCACCACGATCGGGGCCAAGTACCTGGCGCGAGCCGATTCCCGCGTCCTCGGCCACGTCGGATCGCGCGGAACGGCGTATTGGAACGTGCGCCTGCTCGACCACCTGTTCGACTTTGACCAGATTCGGGTGCATTCGTTGCGCAAGGAAAGCAGGGAGTCATTCGCACGCAAGTTGTCGGACGACCTCGGCAAGAGCGTCGTCGCCACGACCAACTGGGAAACCTGCGTTCGCGGCGCAGATATCGTCGTCGAGGCCTCACGCCTCGAGCGGCCCGAGGTGATGCTGCGCACCGAGTGGATCGCGCCAGGCTCTTTCGTTGTGCCCTACGGAACCATGAGTGCGGTCGACCTCAACGTGTTGGACGTGATGGACTTGGTCGTCGTCGACGAATGGGGCCAGTGCAAGTCCGGCAAGTTCGGTTCGCTTCGCGCACACGTCGAGACGGGTCGATTGAGCGAGGCGAACCTGCACGGCGAGTTGTGCGAGCTCGTCGTCGGCAACAAGGCCGGCCGGCAGGGACCCGAAGAGACGAACTTGTTGTGGCATCGGGGCCTGTCGTTGTCCGACATCGCCCTCGGCCATGCAATGCTGGCGAAGGCGGCCATACTCGGCGTCGGCCAGAAGTTGAGGTACTCGTGAAGATGCTCGTGGGCGCAACACCGCTTCGTCTCGAGGCTCTGCACGCACTCGGTGACGCATCGACGACGTTGGAGCTGTCGGCGGAGTCGTGGGACAAGGTGCGACGTGCTCGCGAGGTCGCAGACGAACAGCTCGCCTCCGGGAAAGCCGTCTACGGGCTCACCGTGGGTCTCGGCAGCAACGTCGACACGCCGATCGAACGTGCCGACGTTGCCGACTTCGAACGATCGACGCTCGCGGGTCGAATCGTCGGCGTTGGTGGACCCCTCGATGAGTCGACGTCGCGGCGTGCCCTCGGCTTGCGCATCGTGAACCTCGCCCATGGCGCATCGGGAGTCTCCGCACACGTCGTCGAGCACTTGCTCGCAATGTACAACGCCCGAGTCACCCCGGTGATCTCGCGGGTCGGATCGGTTGGCTCGAGCGACTTGCCCGAGTGTGCCGAGATGTGTGCGACCGCGCTCGGGATTGGACGAGTGTGGATTGACGGAGAGATCGTGGATGCAACGGTCGGTCTCGAGCATCTCGGCCGCCGACCGGTCGAACTCGCCGCGAAGGACGCACTCGGACTGTTCAACGCAGGATCGGTGACACTGTCACGAGCAGTCGGCGTCGCCCATGCGCTATCGATAGCGGTGCGTGCGGGCGTCGTCGTCGCGGCCGCGTCGTGTGAGGCATTCGGCGTCAACCCTTCGCCGTTTACCCGTGGGGTCGTCGAAATGCGTGGCGATGCGCGTGAAGACGCGGCGAGCCGCGAGTTGCTCGAGGCTCTCGCCGGATCGTGGATCTGTGAACCCGACGCGGTCAAGCTTCCGCAACATGCGCTCAGTTTCCGCACGCTCGTGAAGGTCGTTGCACTCGTGCGCGACCAGCTCGACCGGCTCGTCGCGGCAGTCGAGCTCGAAGCCAACACGCCGACAGACAATCCGGTCGTGCTCACGTCGTCCCGCGAGATGATCTCCGGAGCACACTTCCAGACCCTCGGTGCAACCGTCGCCGGCGATGCGTTGTCAATCGCCCTTGCGCACTGGTCGAACGCATCGACGAATCGGGCGATCAAGCTCGTTAATGCGCCGATCGATGGCGTTCCAAGGTTCCTTGCGCCCGGCGGAGGACACAACGTCGGCTTCAACGCACTGATGAAGACCGCCGTGTCGTTGCATGCGCGAATTCGCTACGACGCCAACCCAGCGAGCCTCGATTTCATCGCGGTCTCCCAAGGCACTGAAGACGTCGCGTCGCAATGGCCGCACGTCATCGACAAGCTCGAACGACAGGCCGACGTGTTCACTATGCTGGTCGCCCTCGAGGCGCTG
>VGBO01000111.1 GCA_016870475.1 Actinomycetota bacterium
GATCGCACCTCACCCCACGGCTCGGCAACCTCGACGACACGGCCCTCGCCGACCTCGCCGCGACGATCCCGGCGGGCACGATCGGCGACCCCGACGACTTCGGTCGCTGCGCCGCGTTCCTCTGCTCGGAGTCCGCCCGCTACATCACCGGCTCGTCGCTGCACGTCGACGGCGGCGCGTACAAGGCGCTGCAGTAGGACCGGCCCGGCGACGGCCGACGATTTTCGACGCTGTCCGACCGGGCGACCTACGCTCCCGGTCTCCACACGGAAAAGGGGAATCGATGCGCGGCATCATCGCAGCCGGGGCGTACGTGCCCTACAACCGCCTCCAGCGCGCCAAGATCGCCCAGACCCTCGGGTCGGGCGGGGGTCGCGGCACCCGGGCGGTGGCGTCCTACGACGAGGACACCACGACGATGGGCGTGGAGGCCGGTCGCGTCGCCCTCAAGAACGCCAAGGGCGTCGTGCCGGCGTCGCTGTTCTTCGCGACGACCGACCCCGCCTACCTCGACAAGAACAACGCGACGGTGGTCCACGCGGCCCTCGACCTCCCCTCCGGCGTCGGCGCGTTCGACGCGACGGGTTCGGCCCGTTCCGGCGTCGGCGCCTTCGCCGCAGCCGCCGGGTCGGCCAAGCCGTCCCTCGCCGTGATCTCCGACATGCGCACCGGGCTCGCCTCGAGCTCGGACGAGTCGAACTCGGGTGACGCCGCCGCCGCGATCCTGTTCGGCTCCGACGACGACGCCCCCGTCATCGCCGAGATCATCGGTACGGCGTCGGTCACCGCCGAGTTCCTCGACCGGTGGCGCACGGTCGGATCGCCGACGGCGAAGGTGTGGGAGGAGCGGTTCGCCGAAGCCGCCTACGACCCGGTCATCGCCGAGGCGGTCGCCGCCGGGTACGCCGCCGCAGGCATCACCCCCGGTCAGGTCGACAAGGTCGTCATGACCGGTCTCGCCGCCCGGGCCGTGCGCAGCGCCGCGAAGTACGTCGGCGTCGCTCCCGACCGCTACGTCGGCGGCATGGACGACACGGTCGGCAACACCGGTGCGGCGCACTTCGCGCTGCTGCTCACCGAGGCGCTCGAGACGGCGGGTCCCGGCGAGGTCGTCCTCGTGGTGAACGCCGCCGACGGGTGCGACGTGATCGTGCTGCGCACCACGCCCGCGATCGAGGCGTACCAGTCGGTGCGTCCGGTGCAGCTCCAGGTCGACAAGGGCAACGACGCCCTCGACTACGCCAAGTTCCTCACCTGGAAGGGCATGCTCACCCGGGAACCCCCGCGTCGGCCCGATCCCGACCGTCCGGGCGCGCCGCCGATGCTGCGGACCGACAAGTGGAAGTACGCGTTCCACGGCTCGCGCGACCGCACCACCGGCATGGTCCACCTGCCCCCGCAGCGGGTGTCGGTGCGTGGCGGAACCGTGGACGACATGGAGGACGTGGCCATGGCCGACGTCCCCGGGACGATCGCCACGTTCACCGTCGACCGGCTCGCGTTCTCGATGTCGCCGCCGCTCGTCGCAGCGGTCGTCGACTTCGACGGTGGCGGCCGGTACCCGGTGGAGATGGCCGACATGGATCCGGCCGAGGTGAAGATCGGCCTGCGGGTCGAGATGACGTTCCGTCGTCTGTTCACCGTGGACGGGATCCACAACTACTTCTGGAAGGCCCGCCCGATCCGCTGAGCGGTCAGCACCGCTCCACGTAGACCCGGTCGGCGAACAGCGCCAGCGCCTCGACGTCGACCCGCCGTCCTGCGGTGAGCACGGCACCCTGCGGCTCCGCCGACGCGACGACGATCGCGTCGACGGCGCTGCCGCGCCCGGCGGCCGTGCGCAACCACGCGGCCCGTCGTGCGACGGCGGGGTCGAGGTCGGTGCGCACGTCGCAGCAGGCGAGGAGCGCCTCGCGGGGCGCGTCGGTCGCGGCGTCCCCCGTGAGGCACTCGGCGACGACGACCGCCGGTACGACCGCCGGCCACAGGCCGAGCTCCGTGAGCGCGTCGAGCAGCGCGATCGACCGGGGTGTCCGTTCGGCGAGGCGGCGCACCGCCGCAGCATCGAGCACGAGCACGGGCGGACCTCCGGGCTCAGGGCCGCCGGCGGCCGCGGTCGAGGCGACGGGCCACGAGCGCGGCGCGTTCCCGGTCGGCGCGTCCCGGTTCGCCGACCTCCGCCACGAGCGCACCGCGGTGGTCGGCCGTGCGATCGAGGAGGTCGAGGCGCCGGAGCTCGGCCCGGACCGCCTCCTGGAGGAGCTCCGACGCCGGCAGGCCCCGTGCCTTGAGGGCCCGGTGGAGATCGTCGGGCAGGTACACCTGGATCCGAGGCATACGCCTGAATATACGCCTATCTGGAGGGCGCGAGACCCCGGGACGCCGTAGGGTGTGGGGGTCAACCACTTCGGTGAGGAGAAACCATGAGCTCCAACGGCATCCGGGA
>VGBO01000112.1 GCA_016870475.1 Actinomycetota bacterium
CCTTGGCGGTGGACCCGGGGGGCAGGGTGCCGTTCACGGTGACGGCCATCTGCTTGGGGCGCGACTGGGGCAGGGTCTGGGTGGCGAGGACGTGTTCGACCTCGGAGGTCCCGATGCCGAACGCCAGCGCCCCGAAGGCGCCGTGCGTCGAGGTGTGGGAGTCGCCGCAGACGATCGTCATGCCCGGCTGGGTGAGGCCCTGCTCCGGGCCGATGACGTGCACGATGCCCTGGCCGGGGGTGCCCATCGGGTGGAGGCGGATGCCGAACTCGGCGGCGTTCTGGCGGATGACCTCGACCTGACGCCGGGAGATCGGATCAGCGATCGGCCCGGAGATGTCGGTCGTGGGGACGTTGTGGTCCTCCGTAGCGATCGTGAGATCGGGGCGGCGCACCGTCCGACCGTTCAGGCGCAGGCCGTCGAACGCCTGCGGCGAGGTGACCTCGTGGACGAGGTGCAGGTCGATGTAGAGCAGTTCGGGCTCGCCGTCGGCGGAGCGGACGAGATGGTCGTCCCAGATCTTCTGGGCGAGGGTGCGGGGTGCCGCCATGGGTGTTCGGTGCCTCCGTGGGCGTGGGAACGAGATCAGATTCGGTGCCCGGCAGCGTAACCGCTGCGCCCGGACGGCTCCGAGGCCGCGAGGACGACGTCGGCGACGGCGCGGCGGAGGGCGGGGACGAAACGGTCCGCCGCATCGGCGCACGCGTGGTGCCCGGCGTCGACGGAGTGGACGGCCGCCTCGGGGAGCATGCCGGCGAGGCGGAACTGGCGTGCGGTCGGGACCTTGTCGTCGCGGGTGGTGACGAGGACCGCGGTCGGGACGTCGACGTCCGCCACCCAGTCGGTCGAGCGGAACCGGCCGAGGGCCCCACCGGCCCGGGCGAGTACGGCGAGGTCACCTCGGGTCAGTTCGTCCCGCACCCAGTCACCGAGGCCCGCCCCGGCGGCGCGTCGGTCGACGAGGCGCCGGTGCAGGGTGCGGCGCCGGTCGTCGGGGAGGGCGCTGAGTGCGGTGGCCGCGGCGTCCCAGGCGCCGAAGTAGACGCGGTCCCCGAGGTCGTGCCGGAACCGGTCGGCGGTGGCGCAGAGCACGAGGCCGGCGACGCGGTCCCGGTGGCGGCGCCAGAGCAGCTGCGCGATCGCGCCGCCCATCGAGTACCCGACCACGACCACCGGACCGGCGGCGGTGGCGTCGAGGAGGTCGGCGAGCCGGTCGGCGCAGGTCTCGAGGCCGAACCGGCTCCCCGCCGTGCCCCGGTCGCCGTCACCGTGGCCGTCGAGGTCCGGGGCGAGCAGGTGGTGGCCGTCGTCGGCGAGCGGACCGTAGGACGCCGCCCAGGTCAGGTCGGCCGTCGCCATCCACCCGTGCACGAGCAGCACGGAAGCGACCTCGGTGCGGGGCGTTCCGGCGGTGCGGACGGGTCGCGTACCCCAGCGGCCGGCGTGCACCGCCACGACGGGCGGCAGCGCCGGGCGACCGCTGCGCCCGTCCGCCGGCGTCCAGGCGGGCCGGTCAGCCGGCGGCGTCGATGGCGACGACGTCGACACGGAGCGTCCCGCCGGGCGCGTCGAACGCCACGGTCTCGCCGACCTTCGCGCCGAGCAGCTTCGACCCGAGCGGCGAGCCGGGGGAGAGGACGGGGTGGTCGCCGCGTTCCTCGATAGAGCCGACGAGGTAGCGCTCGACGTCGGTGTCGCCCTCGTAGCGGATGGTGACCACGCACCCGACCTGCACGGCGGAGACGTCGCCGGCGACCTCGACGATCCGGTGGTTCTCGACGATCTTCTTGAGCTGGGCGAGCCGGGCCGCCATCTTCCCCTGCTCTTCCTTGGCGGCGTGGTACTCGCCGTTCTCCTTGAGGTCGCCGAGCTCACGCGCCGCCTCGATCCGGCGGGCGATCTCGTCCTTCCCGCGGGTCCTCAGGTCGTCGTACTCGGCCTGGAGACGGTCGAACGCCGCCTGCGTGAGTTCATGCACGTCGGACACCGTGCCGATCGTACCGGCCGTCCGCGCGGTGGCGGACCGCCGCGCCGCCCGCGGTTGACGCCGGGTACCGACCCGCGGGAAACTCCGGTTCGTATGTACGCCGCCGCCGGGATCGTAGGCATTCGCTAGCGCACGCCGTTCCCGGCGTGCGCGTTCGACCGTCCACCTCGGTGGGCGGTTTTTCATTTGTCCCGGCAGGGTGTGACGACGACGAGGGGAGAAGGTCGAGATGGGCAAGCACCGGGTGGGCATCGTCGGTGGTGACGGGATCGGTCCCGAGGTCATCGCCGAGGGCCTGAAGGTCATCGCCGCAACCGGCGTCGA
>VGBO01000113.1 GCA_016870475.1 Actinomycetota bacterium
TGCTCGCCGATCACCTCGAGACCCGGGTCAAGATCGCGATGAACGCAGGCGGCAAGGGCCGCATCACCGTGGACTTCGCCGGGCTCGAGGACCTCGAGCGGATCTACCGGCGCCTCACCGAGGATCGCGTGGCGGTTCCCGACGCCTGACCCCCCGCGACGGTTGCACGAGCAACCATCCCGGGGAGCACCCCGGAAATCTGATTGCGGCAGCAATCATCCGGCGGGCGGGGCGCCGCCCCCCGGGGGATCGTCGCGGGTCGGAGCGTCGCGGGTCGGGCGCTCCCAGGCCTGGCGCACGCCGCGCACCACCGCTCGGGCCACTGCGCCGGACCGGTGCACCACGGCGGCGAGCGCCGGCGCATCCCCGGACGGGACCAGCTCGCACACCACTGCCGCCATGCGCGTCTCCCGCAGCACGGGGTACGCCGCGCCGACCACCGCGGCCGACTCGGCGAGCTCGTCCGCGAGCTGCCGGGCCACGGCGTCGGCGACCACGACCCCGGTCTCCGAGCGGAACCCGGTCGTGGCGAAGTGCACGCAGCGCGGTGCACCGGTCCCGAAGGCCAGGCCGAGGTAAAGGTCGGCGTCGAACCCGTTGGCGGCACGCGCCAACACCGACTCGTCGTCGCCGCTCACGTCGAGCACCACCACCGCCCGGGCCAGCGTGAGCCCACGGGCGACGTTGTCGCCGACCACGGCCAGACCCGGCGGCGCCGCCACGAAGATGCGACGCCCCTCGATGCGGTGGGGACCCCGCCGCAGTGCGTCGCGCTCTCGGGCGGCGGCGACCGAACCGGCGGCCAGCCCACCGACCCGGTCGAGCGCCGCCACTGCGTCGGGCCCGCAGATGCCGTCGGGGACCAACCCGGCGCTGCGTTGGAACTCCACCAGCGCCCGCTGGGTCTCCGGCCCGAAGAGGCCGTCGACCCGTCGGGCGTCGAACCCGAGGGTGTTCAGTCGCCGCTGGAGGTCGGCGACGTCGTCGCCCCGCAGGAGCGGCTGACGGAAGTAGAGCAGCCGATCGCCGAGGGAGAACCCACTCTCGACCAACGAGGACCACGTGTGGCGACCGACGACGCCGTCGACCCGCAGTCCCCGGTCGCGTTGGAAGGCGTACACCGACGCCTCGGTCGCCCCGCCGAACACCCCGGTCGGATCGGCGTCGCAGCGGAACCCGAGCACACCCAACCGGGCCTGCAGGTCCCGGACGCCTTCTCCCCGGCTCCCCCGGGTGAGCGGGTCGGCCACGACGGTCGATCCTCCGACGGCCCGGGGGCCGTCCTCAGCCGACGTACTCGGCGAGTTCCTGGAGGAGCTGGCCCTTGCCCTTGGCCCCCACGAGGCGCTTGACCTCGGCCGAGGAGTCGCCCGGGGTGAACACGAGCAGCGTGGGGATGCTCATCACGTTGAACCGCTGCGCCGTGGTCGGGTTGTCGTCGACGTTGACCTTGGCGATCCGGATCTTGCCCGCCTGCTCGGTGGCGATCTCCTCGAGCACCGGGGCGATCATGTGGCACGGTCCGCACCACTCGGCCCAGAAGTCGACGAGCACCGGGGTGTCGGCACTGCCGATCGTCTCGTCGAAGGTTGCGTCGGACAGGTCGAGGATGTTCTTCGCCACGGGAGGTCCTTTCTGCGTGGCCGGGAGTGTACCGAGGGGGAACGGGGCGGGGGGGCCCGCCATTCCTCACGATCGCGCCGGCGCGGTCGGGGAGGGTGTCGGGGGCGGATCGGGTGGTGGAGCGGCCGGGCTCAGGCGCCCGTGCGGGCGTGATGATCGGCGTGGGCCAGCCAA
>VGBO01000114.1 GCA_016870475.1 Actinomycetota bacterium
CGCCGGTCACGGGAACCTCGTCGACGCCGTCACCGTGCACGCCACGGCTGATCGGATCGCGTTCATCGACCTGACCGGCGACCGCGTCCGCACCGTCTCCCACCGTGGCGTGGCCGATCGCATCGCTGCGGCGTCACTCGCTGTCCGAACCCTCGGCGCCGAATTCGGTCACCGGGTCGGAATCCTCGCCGACAACTCCGTCGATTTCGCTGCGTTGTACTTCGGTATCTGCCGAATCGGCGCGGTCACCGTGCCGCTGAACTCCAAACTCCCTGCCGAGACGCTGGCGTTCATCGCAGAGGACGCCGACCTACGGCTCGTCTTCGCCGACACCACGAACGCGCATCTCGCGCCGCCGGGAGCGCGAGTCGTCATCATCGGTTCGGACGAATGGCACGAGATCCAACGTGGAACGCCACCGGAGACCGTGCAGGTCGACAGCTCGCACGTCGCCGTCCAGATGTACACGAGCGGATCGACCGGGCGTCCGAAGGGTGTCCTGCTCTCTCACGGCAGTCAGCGGTTCACGGTCGCGCAGTACACGTCGGGTGGCTACTTCATGGACGATGACGAACGGATCGTCGTGTCCGCCCCGATGTACCACAAGAACGCCATGGTGCAGACGAAGGTCAATCTCGCGCTCGGCGGCCAGATCGTGCTGCTCCGCAAATTCGATGCAGCCGACTACCTGCGCGCCGTGGCGACACACCGGGCGACGAGCCTCACCGGCGTACCGACCATGTTCGCCCTCATGACCGCGCAGCGGGCGCTCCTCGACGAACTCGACCTCGGGGCGGTCCGGCGCCTCATGATCGGCTCGGCGCCGATGACGGAAGCGTTCTACGACGAGGTGCAGCAGCTCTTCCCCGGCGCCACGGTCACGAACGGGTACGGGACCACCGAGGCAATCGCGTGCTTCGGACCGCACCCGGAAGGCCTCCCCCGACCGAAGATCGCGCTCGGTCACCCGCTCGCCACGATGGAGGTGCGCCTCGTCGACCCTGCCACGGGACTCGACGCCAACCCAGGCGAATTCTGGATCCGTGGGCCCGGCGTCATGAACGGCTACCACAATCTGCCGGAGGCCACCGCAAGCCGCCTCGTCGACGGTTGGTACCGCACGGGCGACACGATGGAACGAGATGCAGACGGCTGGTACTTCTTCGTCGGACGAGTCGACGACATGTTCGTCTGCGGCGGCGAGAACGTGTACCCCGGCGAAGTCGAACAGCTGCTCGAGCGGCATCCCGACGTCCACCAGGCTGCCGTTGTCTCCGTGACCAACACCGTGAAGGGTGCGCTGCCCGTCGCGTTCGTCGTACGCACGGCCGCATCGACCATCGACGAGGACGCGTTGCGCCAATGGACGATCGAGCACGGCCCTGCGTACGCGCACCCGCGGGCAATCTGGTTCGTCGATGAGATCCCGCTCGCAGGCACCGCAAAGATCGACAAGCGGGCTCTCGCCGACCGGGCGGCCTCGGCGTTCACCCCACGGTGACCCTGCCCTGCTGAACGCAATACCGACCGACGTCGAGGGAAGCCGGGACGCGACCGGCGCTCGGAGCGGCTGGTGCGGCGATGCTCGGCCGCATTGACGTCGACCGTGGTGGAGACGATGGGATTCGAACCCACGACCCCCTGCTTGCAAAGCAGTTCGGTGTGTCCAGCGGTGTCCGACGGAATCCTTGTCTATGCAGGTAACAGGGGGTTTCGTGACCGCAGGCGTACCCCCG
>VGBO01000115.1 GCA_016870475.1 Actinomycetota bacterium
CAGCCAATCTGAATCGTAGCTAAACGGACGATCTCGTATCAACATGGTAGATAGTCCGGGGCCCTCCACGGCCAACCCGACCGACCACCTACCCTGCAGGCGTGGCCCGAGACCTCGCCCCCGCCCATGATCTGCTCCGATTCGTCGACGCCGCGCCGTCGCCGCACCACGCCGTCGCCGAGGCCGCTGCCCGTCTCGTCGCCGCCGGATCGGTCGAAGTCGACCACCGCGCACCGTTCGCCGCCGAGGGTCGTCGCCACCTGCGCCACGGCGGCACGCTCGTCGCATGGGTGGCTCCCACGGCGATCCGCCAGGACACCGTCCTGCACCTCGTCGGCGCGCACACCGACTCGCCCGGGCTCCGCATCAAGCCGAACCCGGCGGCCGACACCCTCGGACTGCGTCGCCTCGGCGTCGAGGTCTACGGCGGGGCGCTGCTCAACTCCTGGCTCGACCGTGACCTCGGCATCGCCGGGCGGGTGACCGTCCGCACCGCGGAGGGCCCTGCCGGCCACCTCGTCCGTCTCGACGACGAGCCGCTCCGGATCCCCCAGCTCGCCATCCACCTCGACCGCGAGGTCAACGAGCGGGGCCTGGTGCTCAACCGCCAACACCACCTCGTCCCGCTGTGGGGACACCTCGACAGCACCACGACGGAGGATCTGCTCCGCACCCGCCTCGCCGCTGCGGCGGCCGCCGCACCCGAGCAGGTCGTCGCGTGGGACCTCTCGCTGCACCCGCTCGAGCCCGGCCGACTCGTGGGCATCGACAACGCGTTCGTCTCCTCGGCCCGGCTCGACAACCTGCTGTCCTGCCACGCCGCAACCTCGGCGCTCACGACCGCTCCCGAACGCGCGGACCGCATCGCCGTCGTGGTCCTGTTCGACCACGAGGAGGTCGGTTCCGCCTCCGACCGCGGCGCGGACGGCGCATTCCTCGCCGGGATCCTCGAACGGATCTGGCTCACGCTCGGAGGCGACCGCCGTGGCTTCCTGCGTGCGCTACACGCTGGGTGGTGCGTGTCCGCCGACGGCGCCCACGCCACCCACCCGAGCTACCCGGACCGCCACGAACCCTCGCACCGCATCGCACTCAACGGCGGCGTCGTGCTCAAGCAGAACGCCAACCAGCGCTACGCGACCGACGACGCCACCGCCGCGCCGGTGCTCGCGACCTGTGACCGACTGGGCCTTCGGGCGCAGTGGTTCGTGACGCGCAGCGATCTCGCCTGTGGATCGACCATCGGGCCGCTCACGGCCGCGGCGCTCGGGATCCCCACCGTCGACCTCGGCGCGCCGCAGCTCGCCATGCACAGCGCCCGGGAGATCTGCGGCACCGACGACGTCGCCGACCTCGGTCGCCTGCTGTCCGGGCTCCTCGCCGAGGACCTCAGCCCAGTCGAGCGCTGAGACGCTCGATCGCCGTGTCGATCGTGGCGTCGCGCTTGCAGAAGCAGAACCGGACGACCGAACGCGGCGGCTCGGACTCGTAGAACGCCGAGAGCGGGATCGTGGCGACCCCGACCTCGGCGACGAGCCACTCGGCGAACGTCCGGTCGTCGTCGTTCGAGAGCGCACCGAAGTCTGCGTCGAGGAAGTAGGTG
>VGBO01000116.1 GCA_016870475.1 Actinomycetota bacterium
TTCCCGGGCTGCGCCGTCGTGATCAGCCACGACCGGTGGTTCCTCGACCGGATCGCCACCCACGTGCTCGCGTTCGAGGGCGACTCCGTCGTGCGGTGGTTCGAGGGGAACTTCAGCGACTACGAGGCGTTCCGTCGCAAGGAGCTCGGCGCGGACGCCGCCCAGCCGCACCGCATCCGCTACAAGCCGCTGGCCCGATGAGCCCCGACGACCGCGCCGTCGCCATCACCGTGGCGGCCGCGGCACGGGACCTGCTCGTGCGCCGGCGCGAGGAGCTCGCCGCCGCCGGCGTCGCACCCGATCGCTGGGGTGTCGCCGGGGACGCGGAGGCGAACGAGGCGATCCTCGGGCACCTCGCCGCCCTCCGACCCCACGACGCCGTGCTGTCGGAGGAGTCGGCGGACGACCCCGTCCGGCTCGACCGGCAGCGGGTCTGGATCGTCGACCCGCTCGACGGGACCCGCGAGTACGCCACCCCAGGTCGCGGCGACTGGGCCGTGCACGTCGCCCTCGCCGTCGACGGCCTGGCGACCATCGGCGCCGTCGCCCTGCCGGACGGCCGCATCCTGAACGGCTCGGTGCCGGCGACCGCCCCGGGACCGCGCTCCCGTCGTCGCCTCGTCGTCAGCCGGTCCCGGCCGCCCGCCGTCGCCCTCGCCGTCGCGGCCGCGCTCGACCTCGAGGTCGTCGAGCTCGGCTCCGCCGGCGCGAAGGTCGCCTCGGTCATCGACGGCGTGCACGACGCCTACCTGCACGCCGGGGGCATGCAGCAGTGGGACTCCGCCGCACCGGTCGCCGCCGCCGTCGGCGCCGGACTGTGGGCCTCGCGCGTCGACGGGAGTCCGCTCCGCTACAACGGCGCGGACCCCTCGGTGCCCGACCTGCTCGTGTGCCGACCCGAGCTCGCCCCCTCGATCCTCGACGCGGTCGCACGCTCGGGGCGGATCGGCTAGGACGACGTCATGGCCTACCGCACGATCACCGCCGAGGTGGACGACGGGGTCGCCGTCATCACCCTGGCGCGCCCCGAACGGCTCAACGCGTGGACCGGCCGCATGCACACCGAGTACCGGGACGCGCTCGCGGTCGCAGAGGACGACCCGGCCGTCGGGGCGATCGTGGTGACCGGCGCCGGTCGCGGGTTCTGCGCCGGGGCCGACAGCGCCGCGCTCGAGGGCCACCTCGCCAAGGGTGGCTACGACGACGGTCTGCGCAGCGAGCCGGCGAGGCCCGGGTACGGAGTGCGCCCCGAGTTCGACCAGCTCTTCGCGTACCACTTCGGCCTCACCAAGCCGGTGATCGCGGCGATCAACGGACCGGCCGCCGGCGTCGGGCTGGTCCTCGCGTGCTATTGCGATCTGCGGTTCGCCGCTGCGGGGGCGAAGCTCACGACCTCGCACGGCAAGCTGAACCTGCCCGCCGAGTACGGCCTGTCCTGGGTGCTGCCCCGCTTGATCGGGCTCACCCGCGCGAACGACCTGTTGCTGTCGAGCCGGGTGGTGCTCGCCGAGGAGGCCGAGCGCATGGGGCTGCTGAACGCGGTCCTCCCGCCGGAGGAGTTGCTGCCCCACACACTGGCCTATGCCCG